>CAVDAS010000060.1:0-11810 GCA_963606955.1 Bacteroidaceae bacterium | reverse complement strand
TAATTTTCTTTTATTTTATTAAAATTATAAACATCGAGAATATTAATTTTATTCCCGTTTTTGTCTATAATTTCATTTTTAAAATCATATTTTTCCATAAGACACCTTATCAATCCATGGTTATTATTTTTAAGTTATCTGGTTTTTTAACTATGTTCATGGATTTAAATGCAACTAATCTTTTAATTCCTTTTAATGAAGCAACATCAACAAGTCTTTGACTTATGATTCCATCAAAAATAACTGTATCTGCATTATCTTCGATGTTTTTAATTTCTTCATAAATGTTTTCAACTTCTACTTCTTGAGTCATGTTTAAAGCTTCATCTAAGATAGCTCCACAGCCACTACATTCAAATTCTTTTAACATGTCTTTCATTAGTTTTGTTTCATCATCTTCAACTGGAATTTCTTCAATTTCCACTTTTTTAGCTTTATTTTCATGTTGTGGACTTTTATTATGTTGGTGTTTGTTGTGTTTTTTATGAGTGGATTTATTGTCAGATTCACTTAATATGTTATGATTAGCTAAGAATTGTGCTGTAGGAACTTTATCTCTTAGAGCGACTAATACTTCGTCTTTTTCAAGGTCTTCAACTTCTTTACCTTTAGGAGCACGTGTAATATAGTCAACATCTCCTATTTGTAAGAGTTCTTTTAAAATAAGTTCTCCACCACGATCACCATCTACAAATGCAGTTGTTGTTCTTTTTTTACTTAACTCTCCTATGGATTGTGGAACACTAACGCCTTCAACAGCTACAGTATTTTTGATACCGTATTTAAGTAAGTTTAATACATCACTACGGCCTTCTACTACAATGATTGCATCAGAGGTATGTATGCTTGGACCTGCTGGTAATTTGTCTTCACCATATTCTGAGATTTCATGAACGCGCATAGCTTCCCTTACTTCTTCAATCATTCTCATACTAGCTGGGCTAGCACTTTCAATCATGTTTTTGTAGATTTCTTTTGCACGGTTTACAACTTGTTCTCTTTTAACAGCTCTTACATCTTCTACTTTGATTGTGTGGATTTCTGCTTCACAAGGTCCAACACGATTAATTGTTTCAAGTGATGCTGCAAGAATAGCGGTTTCAACTCTATCTAAGCTGGATGGAATTACAATTTCTCCTTTAGCTCTTCCACCATTAGAATGAATCATTACTTGGATTCTACCGATTCTTCCAGTTCTTTGAAGTTCTCTTAAATCTAAATCATTACTTAATAATCCTTCTGTTTGTCCAAATACTGCACCAACTACGTCTGGTTTTTCTACAATACCATTTGCATTAATTTGTGCATGAATTAAGTATTTGGTTGTTGTTAATTCTTCTCCTTTTCCCATTATTAAGCCTCCTTTTTTATTTTATTGGCTTAGTTTTTCATCTTTTTCTAAAAATTGGGTATTTTAAGAAATAATTTTGATAAACATGTGTGATATCTTTAATTAAGATATCTTTTATACACTAAAAAGAGTTAAAATCTACTGAGCATATCACTAATTTTTCTATAACTTTTATAAAATATACAATAGCTATTATTTCTTTATTTTTTAAGATAATATTTAGTTAGTAATATTAATTGCTCCTTTTTGTTTTTTAATTGATTAATAATTAATTTGTAATAATGAATGTAAATAAACTCTTTATAGATATAAATATGAGTATTTTTTATACTTCATTAAATAATTTTGAAAATACTCATATATATAATTAGTTAGTTACATCAAAATTTTTTTTAATTAGTTTTTATATATATTTAAATAATTTAATTAAGTGAAGTGATTTAATGGCAGTAACTCCGCATGATTTATTAAATAATAAAAAAGATTTAGATAAGAAAATCAATGTAGCAGATATAGATTTAAGTGAAATATCTATTGATGATTTAGTTTATGATAAAAAAAATTATATAAATTATATTAACTTAAAGTCTTTACTTGAATCTGTTTCCAGTTGTCAGATTTCTGATGCATATAATGAAATTTCAAGAAGATCTGGTGCTATCCAAGAGTTAAAACCTATTAATAAATTAAAAGCTTGGGGTAGAATTACTACCTGTAAAACTAATAGTGATGACTGGGGAACTTCTGTATTGGCTATTGATGGGGCTAATGAAGGTGATGTATTATTTATTAAAACTAATAATTCCAAGATGGCCGTATGGGGCGAATTAGCTTCTACTTGTGCTAAATCTAATGGGATTAAAGCTACTATAATTTATGGGTGTGTTAGAGATTTAGATGCTCTTTATCATATGGATTATCCTGTTTTTGCTTGTGATTATGCTCCAAATGCAGGAATAGCTTTGGGATTAGGTGAAATTAATGAAGATATTTCTGTTGGTGATATAACTATTCGGCCAGGTGATTTTTTCTATGGTGATGAATCTGGTGTTGTTATTATTCCTCAATCTTGGTTTAAACAGGTTATGGTCCAAACACTAGCTATTAAATTAAAAGAAACAGCTATTATCGATGCTATAAATAATGGTAAAACATTGTCCGAAATAACTGGGTTAAAATAGTGTTTAGGGCAATCAAATAGTAAAACATTTAAATAGAAAAATTTATTGGTATATAAGTATATCGATACTTTTATATATTATCTCATGCATATCTATAGATGATACAGATTATTTTATGATTGATTTTTTATGAAAGTTTTAGGAAATAGTTTGCATATTGCAAATTCTGGAAAATTAATAGCTAGATCATCTAAAACACCTAGTCCTGGCGGCATTGTTTTTAATAGCGATAAAACTAAAATAGGCAAGGTTAGCTATGTTTTTGGACCTACTAAGAATCCATATGTTTCAATTAAATTATTTAGGTCTGCTAATTTAGATAAAATTAAGAGAAACTATGGTGAAAAACTATTTGTATCAAGACCAAAATCTAAAAAACCTAGGAATAGGAGGTTGAAAACACGAAACAAAAAATAAATGAAATCCCTAAAGAAATTGGACATAAAAGAACTGAAAAAGAAATTATGCAAGGGGATGTTTATGACAAAGATAAACAGACAGTATGTCCAGAATGCGGTTCCACAGAATTGATTGGTGATTATGAAAGAGCAGAAGTAGTTTGTGCTCACTGTGGATTAGTTATAGATGAAAACTTAGTGGACATGGGTCCTGAATGGAGGGCATTTGACCACGAACAAAGAGACAAACGTACTAGGGTTGGTGCTCCAATTACTTACACCATTCACGATAAAGGTTTAAGTACTATGATTGACTGGAGGAATAAGGACATTTATGGTCGTGATATTCCTGCAAGAAACAGAGCACAATGGTATAGATTAAGGAAATGGCAAAGAAAAATTAGGATTTCTGGTGCTACAGAACGTAACTTAGCATTTGCATTAAGTGAACTAGACAGAGATTCTTCAAGATTAGGTCTTCCAAGAAGTGTGAGGGAAGCTGCATCTGTAGTATATAGAAGTGCAGTAGATAATAAACTTATCCGTGGAAGGAGTATTGAAGGAGTAGTAGCTGCTTCTTTATATGCTGCTTGTAGACGTTGTAATGTTCCTCGTACTTTAGATGAAATAGCTGAAGTTTCAAGAGTTACTAAAAAAGAAGTAGGTAGGACTTACAGGTTCCTTACAAGAGAATTAAATATTAAATTACCACCAACTTCTCCAGTAGATTATGTGCCTAGATTTGCTAGTGAATTAGGCTTATCTGGTGAAGCACAGTCCAGAGCTATTGAAATTATTGAAAAAGCAATGGAAAAAGGTCTAACTTCAGGTAGAGGACCAACTGGTGTAGCAGCAGCTGCTTTATATATTGCATCTGTATTATTAGGTGAGAGAAAAACTCAAAGAGATGTAGCAGATATTGCTGGTGTTACTGAAGTAACTATAAGAAACAGGTACAAAGAATTAACAGAACAACTTGAAATGGGTGTAACTTTATAAACACCCTAAATTTAACTTTTTTTACTATATTTTTCAATACGGTATATTAATTCGTTAACAATTCCATCGTTATTTGTCTTTTTAACTTTAGCTAAGTTTTTCTGATATTCGGGAAGTCTTTTTAAGAATTTTTCTATTTTTTGAGGATCCATATGTTCGTGATATTCTCCATAACCTAATTTTTGAACATAGAATCCATTTAATGTTTGTTCAAAGTTTCCAATAGCCGGAACACTGTAAATTGGTTTTTTAAGACAAATTGCTTCTGATATGAAGGTAAATCCACCATTACAAATAACTGCTTTGGAACTAGATAAATCATTGTAGAATTCATCTTCATTAAATGATTTATAAGTTAAATTTCCATCTATTTCATCTTTGTTAAATCCATAAACAATAAATTTTTCATTAAGTTCTTTTAGTTGCTCAACTAACTTTACACTTTCTTTACTGGTCTGAT
Source organism: Bacteroidaceae bacterium (assembly GCA_963606955.1). Taxonomy (GTDB): domain Archaea; phylum Methanobacteriota; class Methanobacteria; order Methanobacteriales; family Methanobacteriaceae; genus Methanocatella. The sequence goes on along the minus strand of CAVDAS010000060.1, from coordinate 7,421 downwards.
AAACAATGATATGGTCTCCAATTGTTGGTTGTAATTTTAAAATATCTTCACGAATTACCGGTGGATAGAGCACTGCTCTTTTTTTAGGCCTGATTTTCGGATAAAAAAAGCTAGTTAAAATATGTATCTTAGGTTTTATTACATAAGACTTTATCACACCTTTTGCTTTTAGCATTTCACTTTGATGTTTTGGAGGATAGTCAATAGCAGTTTGTGTAATCATATGGATATTATCCAGACTTATTAAAGGAATATTAAGAAGTTTAGAAACCATTGTTGCATATATTTCAAAATCAGTAACAATAACATCGGGTGATAATTTCCTTGCTTTTTTATATAATTCTTCATATCCTGCTTTAATATTAAGTGGGTTACGTTTAATAGCACTGATTAATGTTTTTGTATTGCTAACTTTGTTATTTATATAAACTGTGTTAAATCCACCTATTTTATAAACATTATCATATTTTTCATTTAAATACTCATAAGCCCGGTCACTACTAAAAATGTATATATCATATTTGTCTTTAATATGGTCAATTATCACACTACTGCGAATAGCATGACCCATTCCTTCTCCACAGATACAATAAAAGATTACTTTTTTATCTCTAATTTTTCCTTTCTTGGATTTCTTGAAATAGACTTTTGCAGAGTTTATTTTTTGTATGGATTCATCGTAACTATTTTTTATTTTATCAAATTTTTCAGATTCTAAAGCGATTTTATCTAATCTTTTTTTACTTACATGTTCTTTGTTGTGATCAAAGCCATAATTTAGCTCTGTGGCGTCTGTTCTAATACCTAAAAAGTCATTTACAGTACTTTTACCATATTGTTTAGCTAATGTTGTTAAGCCTTCTTCTTCAAGTCTTCTTGTGGAAACTCCGATTTTAGCATTTCTTAAAACTTTGAATCTTTCTTTTTTAGCTAATCTTTCAATATATTCAGTATCTTCACCAAAATTTAATTCTTCATTAAATCCGCCACAACGGTTGTGCAAGTCTCTTTTAGCGATTATTCCGTAGCATCCAGCACCATGTGGTTTGATTTTTTCAACACTAATCATAAATAAATTAGCTAACTTATGTATGATTTTATCTTCTGTTTTTTTAGAAAGAGGCTTCATTTGTGTAATTGCAATACCTAATCTTTCCATTTTAAATTCATAAATAACATTTGCAAGATAATCTTCAGTAAGTTTTAAATCTGAGTCTAAAAATAGTAAGTAGTCACCTTTAGCTACTTTTGCACCATTATTTCTACCTGCAGCAGGCATACCTCCCTTAACAACAATACATCCATATTCTTTAGCTATTTTTACAGTATTATCTTTGGAATCAGCATCAGCAACAATTATTTCATAATCAGTGAAATCCTGTTTTTTAATACTTTCTAGAAGTACTGGAAGGTATTCTTCTTCATTATATGTAGGTATAATAATGCTTAAAATCATATATTAATATTATTTTTTAAAACTTATAAATTTTTATTTAAATATATGAATAAATGTTCCATGAAAGTGTATAATAGTCACATTTATTGTTTAATGAGGTTTTTAAGTCTTCAATTAAATTTATTTCATTATAATTTGAATTTATAATGTAGGTTGTTTTATTTTCTGTGTGTTGGATGCTTTCTACTGGAAAATCATTTAATTCAATATTGTCTGTAGGATTTGCAACTTCTAGGGTGTAATATTCGGTGTTTGCTCCAAGAAGGGATATTGTAATTCTCAAACCTATAAAAACAAAAATTACAATATATGGCAATAATCTGTTAAGGTAAAACTTCACATTTTTTGTTTTGGTTTGTGCATATTGAGGGTATTGGTTTTGTAATTGGCTTTGTATATCTTTGTTTTTAAAAATAACTACTCCAATATAATAATCAAAGTAATAATGATTTCTATAAACTACAAAAAGTGCACAAATACCTGCCATTGCTGGGGTGGAAAACATTCCTCCATCTAGGGCTCCAATAAGTAAACATGCTGAGAAGAAACTTAAAAGGATGTTTGTCGGAGCTAGGCGTTTTTGATTAGCTAATACTTCAAATATAAATAAAATTGGGAATAATATAACAATTATATTAGCTATATTTGGAACATAGGTGTATAATCCTACTCCTGTGTTGATTTCACTACCAATAAACGGTCCAATTAAAGAGGTTACAACCTCTCCAAAAATAGATTTAAGTAAATGAGTATGTAGGATACTAGTACTAGCTGACTGTGGAATTTCACTCATAAAAGTTACATTTAATGGAATTCCTAAAGAGAGTCTAAATAGAACTTCTATAATGATTCCGGAAATTAATAAAAGGCTTCCCACGATAATAGCTATTTTTAAGTATTTGTCGGGGTTGATATCTTTATTTTTTAAGTTAAATAGTTGACTTAAAATTAAAAACAGTCCAAAAAGTCCAAAGAACAAAATATCTTTTCCTTTAGATGATCCCATTAAAAATATATGAGTTATTGGCCTTACAATTGGATTAAAGATGTCAGTTATAAAAAGTATCCCTGCAAATAATATAAATATAATTCCAGCCAATATAATATTATTCCTTTTCATTAAAATTAATTTAAGTTTTTAATGATTTAAAAGATTTACTAAATACGTGTTTTTATGATATTTACATTAGAGTATTTTATTGGTTTAATTTTAATAGGTATTGTTGCAGGATTTGCATCAGGTCTTTTAGGAGTTGGTGGGGGATTTTTAATTGTTCCATTTCAATATTTTTTATTGGAATATCTGGGAGTTGACCCGTCACTTGCAATGCTGATATCTCTTGGAACTAGCTTAGCTATTATTATTCCAACAGCATCAAGTGGAGCATATAGACATTTAAAAGTTATGGATAATATTTTAGAACCTGGAATAAAATTAGGATTGTTCGGTATTGTTGGAGGGGTATTAGGCGGTCTAATAGCCGCAATGTTACCAACACAAGTATTAAAAATCATATTTGGATGTTTATTGTTATTTATAGCTATTCGTAACTTGGCACTGGCTAATAAAAACGATTCAAAAGCTAGAGTTAAATTTAATTTAATGAATATAGTTATTGTTGGTGTATTAGTTGGAATTTCCTCTGGTCTTTTAGGAATTGGTGGCGGTGTATTTTTAATTTTAATTTTAACTGCAGTATTTGGATTTTCAATGATTGAAGCTATTGGAACTTCATCAATATTTATCAGCCTAACAGCTATTGGAGGAACAATATCTTACATAATATCTGGATGGGGGGTTAATCCTTTCCCATATTCTTTAGGTTATATAAGTTTAGTTAATTTAGTGGTTATCGGTATGTTTTCAGTACCTTTAGCATATTATGGTGCAAAAATAGCTCATAAGGTTCCTGAAAAAAGATTAAAACAAGTATTTGGTTTAGTAGTGTTGTATATTTCACTTAAAATGTTGGGAATTGCACCTTAATTATTTAAATTTAACTCCCATTCCCAGTGCAGTAATTTGGAAGCTGTCTCCACCTAAACCAATTAATCCATATTCTATTTTTAAATCTAATATTCCATTCCCGCCTTTAGCTTTAATCTCATTAGCTATTTGAATTAAAACATCATCTTTAGCTTTTTTAAGCATTTTTAAAGTATCTTTTTCATATTTTTCATAATCAATGTGGATTAATTTTTTGTCTCGTTCTAAAAAAACTGTTGCATGGAACTGATCTATAATCTCTATTTTTTGATTAATTGGGTGTGAGCTTGTTATAAATATAAAATCCAAATCATTGATTTTTTTATTACTTTCCATTTCATTTTCAACAACTTCAGTCTCAATGATTCGTGTAGGTTTTTCTTTTCCGGTTATTTTATAATATATGTCAGATATTTGTGAATATACATAATCTGTGATTTTTTTAAATATTCCGAAGAAATAAGAAATCACTCCAATTATAATTACTAAAAAGAAGTAATTGATAACTGTGGGCATAGCCGCCTGTAATATTACAATTATTGACCCGAAAGTAATTATATTTACTCCAAGGCTTGCATTAGATATAATAAAACCATAAATTACAGTTACAAGAAATAGAATAAATGCACTAATAGCTCCAATATCCTCACCAATTATTTTTTTAGCTAGGATAGTTTCAGCATATCCTGCAGCTAATGGAGCAAAAATAAGTCCTAAATTCCATCCATATATGTCAATATGGAGGAATAAAAAAATATAATATGTTGAGGCACCTATTAAGGTTCCAAAAGTAATGCAGACAATAGCTTCTTTTAAATTATCTACATTTTTTATTCTTTCTTTAAGACTCATATTATTCGTATTTTATAGCAGTACCATAAGCTGTTACAAGAATAGTGTTTCCCATAGTACCGCCTAAGTTATCATAAGAAATTTTAAGCCCGATAATAGCATTTGCACCTAATTGTTCTGCTTTTTCTTCCATACTGGTTAGTGCAATATCACGAGCTTTTTGAATTTCTTCTTCATATCTTGATGTTCTACCACCTACAACATCACGAACGCCAGAAAATAAATCTTTATAAATATTAGCACCAATTAATGATTCTCCAGTTACTAAACCTTTATATTCAATAATTTCTTTATTTTCCAGGGTATTTGCAGAGGTTAATATCATTTTTATCACTTATTTCATAAATTGCATTACTCCCCATATAACTAAGAAAAGAATGATAACTCCAGTTAGAGCATATCTTGTTTTCTTCTGTTGATTAATTCTTTGATCCCAAACTGTTTGACAGTCTGGAGAGCATACAAGTTCGTTTAAAGGTATTGGGGTTCCGCAAATTGGACAATGTTTATGTGGTTCTATAGCCATATTATCACCATATTTTTATATTTTAAAAAAGTTTTTAGTAGTTTTTGTAACTTCTTTTGCAAGTTTTTCTACATCATAAGCGTCTTTATAATAAGCAATTGTTTTTAATATATGAGGTAAATATTTAGGTTCATTTTTATTACTTTTAGGTTTTTCGTCAAAGTTTTTAGGTATTAAAAATGGAGCATCAGTTTCAATCATCATTTTATCGTCGGGAATTACACTTACAGCTTCTTGTAAGTCCCTACCTCTTTTCATATCACAAATCCATCCAGTAACGCCAATGCAGCATCCTAAATCGATGTAATTTTGAGCTTCTTGTTTAGTTCCTGTAAAACAATGAATGACTGCTTTTTCACAAACATCAGGGTATTTTTTTAAAATATTATATAAATCTTTGTGTGCTTCCCGCTCATGTAAAAATAAAGGCATATCTAAACTTTCAGCTAATTTTACTTGTTCTTCAAACCATTTTCTTTGAACATCTCTTGGAGAAAAATCACGATTATAATCAAGACCACATTCTCCAATAGCTACAACACAATCATTTTTAGCTATTTCGTGTAATTCGAGAATAGTATTGTCATTACAAGTTTTTGCATCATGAGGATGGACTCCTGAAGTTGAATAAAGTGTTCCGGGATAATTAGATGCATATTCACATGCTGTATTACTTGATTGAATATTGGTTCCAGTAATTATAAATTGTGAAACTCCAACTTTTTTTGCATTTTCAATTATTTGCTGTTTATTTTTTTTAAAAGAAGGGTGCATCAAATTAAGACCAATATCAATAAGATTTTCCATTTAATCACCTAGTTATTCACTAATGACTTTTGTTCCTACTTCCTCACCATTAATAGCTTTAATTAAGTTTTGAGAGTCATATCCATTAGCTATTACAGTTTCAAGAGATGATCTTTTAATCATTTGAATTGCTGTCATATCGAAGAATTCATAAGTTCCTGCTTTATTGTCTTTTCCACTAACGAATTCTATCATTTCACTAGCTGTAATTTCTTTAATTAATTTAGCATCATCATATTTGTTTGGATCTTTATCATACATTCCGTCAACAGAGGTTAAGTTAATAAGTTTATCTGCATGAATGTATTCTGCTAAAATAGCTGAAACAGCATCAGTACTGTGAGCAGGTTCTGTTCCACCCATTACAATTATTTTTCCAGTAGATGAGAACTCTAGTGCTTCTTGGAAATTGTGAGGTACTTTTTGATAAGCAGCATCTCCAAGAGCTGATAATAATAATTTAGCATTAATTCTTGTAACTTCAATTCCAATATCATCACATTGAGCTTCACCAGCTCCAAGGTCACGAACAATTCCAATATACTCTCTAGCAGGTTTTCCTCCACCTACAACTACAAATATTTCATGTTCACTAGCTAGTGATTTTAATATTTCACTATACTCTTGGAATTTTTTACAGTCATATTCCTTTAATAAAATTGATCCTCCAATTGCTACGACTATTTTCATATATTCACCTTTAACTATTATTTATTCAAATGATATTATTTAAATTTTAAATTAAGTTTGTTATAAAAAAAGATTTTGTATTTTTTAATTTTATTGTATTTAAAAGAAAAAAGGTTAAATTTAGTCTGTGTGACTAAATTCATTTTTAAGTTTTTTAATAAATAAACTTGCCCATGTAAAACCAAAGACTGCACCTATAACTCCTCCAATGAGAATTCCTATATAGATACCCATTTCTCCATAGCCAAGTACAATTCCGAATAAGTATGCGAAGATTGATTCTGCAAATAATGATCTTACAATAGTTATTATTAATGAAGAAGTTCCTTTTCCAGCTCCCTGGAATACAAAAGATCCTACAATACCAAATGGTACGAATACTAAGAATAAACAGAGCATTCTAAGTGCGGATACTATTTCAGAGGTAAGGCCTGCTGTTGATGCAGAATATGAGAACAATATTGCAATTTGCGGAGCAAATATAAATACCACTATTCCCAGGATAAGTGAAAGTACAAATGCAAATTTGGCACTGTATAAGAAACTTGTTTTTAATTTTTCGTAGTCCTTAGCACCATATGCTGCTCCTGCTACTGTTAAAAGTGCGGTAGCTATTCCCATTAATGGAATCATAGCCATTGATACAATTCTCATACTTGCAGTATATGCTGCTACTGCGGTTGTTGTTGATACAATAACAAACATTGCATTTATTGCTATTGTAAGTCCGGATATGATTAATTGTTCTGCAGTAGCTGGTATAGCTACTTTTATTATTTCAAAAACAATCTTTTTGCTTTTTTTGAATTCGCTAAAGCTTAAATTCATATAGGTGTCTTTTTTAATCCATATCCAGTATGCCATTATAATACATGAAATTCCTGCAGAAAGTATGGTTGCCCATGCTGCTCCAGCTATTCCCATATTTAAAGTATATATGAAAATTGGATCTAGAATAATATTTAACACTGTGGTACTAGCTATTGCTATTGTAGCTCTATTTATATCTCCTTCTGACCTTAATATCGCAAAAAGCACTTCTGCAAATAAAAATACAATTAAAAATCCAAATATAACTATACTGTATTCCATACATAATTTTG
>CAVDAS010000059.1:0-11911 GCA_963606955.1 Bacteroidaceae bacterium | reverse complement strand
AACTCGAGCCAAGGATTTTAAAAAAATAGAAAAAAAAGTTAGCTTGATAGCATTGTAATTTTATAAAAAGATTTTTATATATTAATAAACAATATTATTACCTAATTGATATAATTAATTTTAGGAGTTTTTAAGTTATGAACTACAAAATGTATAATGAAATGATGGAGCAGCCTGAATCACTTAGAAAAACATTTGAAAGTGAAATGTCTAAGATGGATAGTGTTTCAGAAGCTGTATCAAAAGCAGATAAAATTTATTTAATTGGTTGTGGTAGTTCTATTTCAACATGTTATAGTGTAAGGGATGCACTAGGAATGTCTTGTGATATGAGTGTAGAAGTATTTACTGGTTATGAATTTTATTATAATAAAAAATTAACAAAAAATGAAAATTCAGTAGCTATTTTCACATCACAATCTGGTGAAACTGCAGATACTTTAGCATCTCTTAAAAGAGCTAATGAATATGGAATTCACACTGTTTCAATTTCTAATGAACCGGATAGTTCCATGATAGAAGAAGCTAAAACTCCAATCATAACACAATGTGAAAGGGAAACAGCAATTCTTGGAACTAAAACATATGTGACTCAATTAGCTTGTCTTTATCAAATCTTATTTAAAGCATCTAATTATGATAAAGCTAATGAATTGTTAGATGATTTAAAACGCATTCCAGATATTATTGAAGAATTATTAAAGACCACTGAGGAAGATAATAAAAAATTAGCCCAAGAGTTTAAAGATGAGGATATATTTTATTGTTTAGGTAGCGGACCTAATTTTGGTCTTTCTTTTAAATTAGCTATGACTATGCTTATGGAAGGAGCTATTAAACATGCATGTCCTTTATACTCTGCAGAATTTAGACATGGGTTAATAGAACGTGCTGAGAAAGATGTTCCAATTATTTTCTTACATTCTGACTTTGAATCAGATGAGATAACTGATAAAGCTATTGAGTTTTCTAAAAATTTAGAATTAAAATCCATTATTTATAATTTAAAAGACTATGCAGATATTAATCCATTATTATCTCCATTAGTATTTGTTGTTCCTTTAGAATGGTTTGTTTATTATTTAGCACACTTTAATGGTGAAGATCCTGGTGCTACAAGACATATTGGAAAAGTCAGATATTAATTTTAAAAAAAGAATATGTAGAAAATTTATTCTACATTAATTTTGTTTTTTGGTGTTATTACTTTAGGGATAGTTATTAAAACTACTCCATTGTTGAATTTTGCATTAATATTTTCAATTTCAATGTTATTGGAAAATCTAATGCTTTTAGTGCATTGACCTGTTTTTATATCAGAAATTAAAACATTTTTGTCTTCTTCTTCAATTTCTTCGACATAAGGTTTAAATGTAGCGCTAATGGAAATATCTTTATCTCCAGCTTCAATATCAATTTCTTCTTTATCAATGCCTGGAACATCTACTTTTAAGTAGTATGTTTTTTCAGTTTCTATTAAATCAACATCTAAACTGTAGATTGCTGATTTTTTGTATTCATCGATTTTTTGGTCAATAATTTTTTGGACTGATTTAATACCTTCTTGAAGGTCATCAAAACCTTTAGATAAATCATCAGTCATTTTTCCAGCCATCTGTTTAGTTTGTTCTCTTTTTTCATTTAATTTTTCTTTATGGTTATTAATTTTTTCTTCAGCTTTTTCTTTGTGTTCGTCAATTTTTTCTTCAGCTTTTTCTTTACTTTCACTGATTTTGGTTTCGATTATATCTTTTTCTACCATAGTTATGACTCCTGTATATTTAGTTAAATTTAATTGTTATTATGAATTTTTAATATATAAAGATATCTTTTAATATTCATCTTCAGATGTTCTGTCTATTTTTTTAACAGAATCTAAAATTTTATTTATTTTATCAATACCTTCTCCTTCAATAGCTGATATGAAAATAGAATTGTCTAATTCATCAACATATTTATCTACATAGCTAGTATCTTCAACAAGATCCATTTTATTAAACAAGTAGATTACTGGAATGTTGTCAAATATTTTTTCAATTTGTTTTAATAGATTGTATTGACTTTCTAGAGCAAATCCACAGGTTTCTGATGCATCAAAGATAAATAAAATAGCATCAGCTAAATGTTCAAGAGCTACTATTGCATTTAATTCAATATCATTCATTTCTAAAATAGGCCTATCCAAAAGCCCTGGAGTGTCAATAATTTGAATGCTTTTCCAATGTCTTTCTGTGTGACCTATTTGAATTCCTTTAGTTGTAAATGGATAATTAGCTATTTGGGGGTCCGCTCCTGAGATTTTATTAAGAAGTGTAGATTTCCCCACATTTGGAAATCCTGCTATTACTATTGTTGTTGCCTCAAAGTCAATTGTAGGCATATTTCTTAAATTAGCTTTTGCAAAATCTAAGAAATCAAGATTCTTTTTAATTTTATTTACAACAGAAGCAATTCTACCATATGCCTGTTTTTGGAGAGTTGTTGCTCTTTCTGATGGATTTTTTCTAATTTTACTCCCATATTCCTTTTCAAGCTGTGTTAAAATACCATACGCCCAGTTAAGACCTCCAAGAGCTTGTTTCATATCATCTACACCAACTGTAATGTCAATGTAGTCCTGATAGAATGGGGGGAGGTCTTCTATATCTGGAACACTATCTAAAATAGATTTTAATTTGTCTTTGATTACCTGACAAGAAGTTATAACTCTTCTTTCTTCAATTCTTTTTCCTTTAAGATGTTTTGGTATTTTTTGGGTTCTCATTAAATCTGCTTGTTTTTTACCTCTACTAAATCCTTTATCAAGTAATTCATCAGGAGTAGGTATTGTAGGTATCATCATTGTTATCACTATTTAAATATTTGGCCTTGGAATGTGTATACATCACAGCTTTCGTCTAAATAGCTGTCTGCACTAATTCCAGCTTTCATGCAGGTATGTTCTAAGAAAGTTTCTACATCAAAGTTATTTTCAGTTGCTACTTGAGGAAGCAATAATCCTTTTGAATATCCTTTTTTAATCATTAATCCGTCTTGGCCAATTTTAATATTATTTAAATATTCACTAGGATGTGCAATTTCCATTAATTCTGGTTTTGTTAAAACTGTAACCTCAAATTCTAAATTGTCGTATTCTTCAAGAATTACTTGAGGAAATCTTGGATCTTCACATGCTGCTGCAATTGCCACACTAATTGTAGCTTGAATTGCACTTTCAATAGGCTCCGGATATCCAATACATCCTCTTAACTGGTTATTTTTGTTTAAAGTTACAAAAACACCTAATTTTTCTTTAAGTTCTTCTGGACAGTCTTCGGGAACACGAATTTGTTCACTAGTTTCAAGATAAGTTTTCACAGCTTTTTTAGCTATGTTTAATAAATATTCTCCATGTTCTTGGCTTATCATTTTTATTCCACCTCTTTTTTAACTACTTCCACCAACTAAAGCATTTAAAATTCTTGTATGAGGTCCGCCATCACCTACTGGTGCAGTTTGACCATCTTTTCCACAGAATCCAACACTTAGTTCAAAGTCATTACCAATAGCATCAACATTTTTTAAAGTTTCTAATATATTTCCAGATAATGAAACATCTCTTAAAGGAGTGGTTATTTCTCCATTTTCTATTTTAAATCCTTCTGCAGCATTAAATTGGAATATTCCTTTTCCAGTATCTACTTGCCCTCCTCTTGAGCCTTTAAGATAAATTCCATCCGGAATATCTTCTATTAACTCTTCAAAAGACATATCTCCAGGTTTTAAGTAAGTGTTACTCATTCTTACAATTGGTTTATCAGCTATTATTGATCTCGCATTTCCTGAAGATTCCATATTTAATTTTGATGCAGTTTCTCTTGAATTTAAAAGAGATATCAACTTTCCATCTTTTACTAAATGATTAGGTTTAGTTTTAACTCCTTCCACATCATAAGGATAATGTCCAAATCCGTCTTTTAAGCTTGCATCATCGTAAATATTAACTATATTTGACCCGATTTTACTTCCTAATTTGTCTTTAAGGATTGAATCATTTTGTAATATTAAATCTCCTTCTACTGCATGACCTAATGCTTCATGAATAAATACTCCAGTTAAATTAGGGTCTGTAATGATTGGGAATCTTCCGGAAGGTGCACTTTCGGCTTTTAATAGTCTTACAGCTTTTTCACCTATTTCTCTTCCAAAAGCTTCAATATCTTCATCATTTATAACTTCAAAGCCTTTTACTCCTCCAATACTGTTGTGTCCAATTTGCATTATTTGTCCATCACTTGCAGCAGCATTTAAAAACATTGCAACTCTATTTATATTCATTTCAATGTTTGTACCTTCACTACTTAAAATAACCTCTTGGCTTTGTGAATCTGAATAAGAAGCAGTTGTACTGGTTACTTCTTTTAAATTAGCAGCTTTACTGGCTTCAGACATTATTTCTTTTTTTTCTTCTATTGATACATCACTAAAAGGTATTTTAACTTCGGTAGATACTTTATCTTGGATTATATCTGCTTTAGATAATGATTCATCTCCTTTAAGGGAGTTTGATATTTTTATAGATGTTTCAGCTATTTCTTCTAATTTATTTAAATCATTAGTATAAGCAAATCCCCATGCACCATTATTTAAAACTCTTATTCTTACGCCTAGTGAGGTTCCTGTGTTAATTTCTTGTATATCTCCATCTTTCATAACTATGGAGGTATTTTTTCCATTTCCAGCTCTAATATCTACATAATCTACTTGGGAAATGGTTTTGTCAATGACTTTTTCAAATAAATCAAGATTTTCTTTCATTGTTTCATATCCTGAATAATATATTATTATCTATTTTTGGATTTTATTATTAATTAAGTTTAATACTAGCTATTCGATATGAAAGTTTTTTATAGTTGCTTGATAAATATATTATTTAAAGTATCTTATTACTTTACAAACTATTTTGATGTGATATTAAATGGCAATTATTATTGGGTCTGGTGCAGGTGCTGGTTTATTAGCTGCTGAATTAGTTGGGGCAGGAATACCTACAACCATACTTGAAAAAGGACCATATATGGATTCTAATCATGACTTAGAAGAGATTAGTGAAGATATTAAAAAAGGAAATTGTGTTGGTGGCTCAACATTAATTGAAACTGCAAATATGCAAAGAGCACTAGAAAATGAATTAAAAGAGAGTGGAATTGATTTATCTAGCTACTATGATTATGTTGAGAAATTATTAGGTGTTAAACAGATGGATGATTCTTATATTGGAAAAGCAACTGAAGCTTTTGTTGAGGCTGCTAGAAAATCTGTTTTAGGACCTAGAAAAATGTTAAAAGCAATTGATGAAGACCTTTGTGATAATTGTGGTGAATGCGGATTTGTATGCCCACAAGATGCTAAATGGACTGCATTAACATGTATTAATTATGGAAGAGCTTATGGTTTATCTATAGTTGATAATGTTGAAGATGAAGAATTAATTGTTGAAGATGGTGAAGTTATTGGGGTTAAATATGTTAAAGATGGCCATGAACGTACTAAATATTCTAATATGGTTATTTTAGCAGCAGGTCCAATTGGTTCAACATTATTCTTAAGAAGTGTTGGAATTGATGCAGGTAGAAAATTCAAATACTCCGGTGCAGTAGAGGTTGGTGGAATTTTAGAAGACATCAATCAAAACCAGGAAGTTCAAATGAATGCAATAGCTACTGGTGAAAACTTTATTTTAACTCCTGTATTTTCAAAAGCTCTAAAAGATGATTTTGGCTGTGAAGATAAAGATTTATTCTCAGTATCTGTAAGATCTCTTGACTATGGGGAAGGTTATATTAGTGATGATGGTGCAGAAATTGATAAACATGTTTATTCTATTGCTGGGCTAAAAGATGGAATTGAAATAGCTAAAAAAGTTTTAAGAAGAGCAGGAGTTAATGAAGATACAATAAAAATCACCAAAGCTAGAGCTATAAATCCAACAGGATGTGCAGCTATTGGTGAAGTTGTTGATACTAATTTAGAAACTGAAATAAAAGGTTTGTATGTCTGTGATATTTGTGTACTTCCACAAACTTCTGGAAAACCTCTAATTTTAACTTACTTAGCATTAGCTAAAAGATTAGCTGACTACTTATCTGGTGTTGGCTATGAAAGCAGATATGGTATAAGTGAATATGGTTTTGGTAAATCTTACGGTATCATGTCTGGTTGGAAAAGAGATGCTATAAAATAGAATCTTTTTTCTACTTCTTTTTTTAAATATAATTCATAGTGTTTAAATACAATAAAAAATATAACTTGTGTTATAGATTTTTTTTAAAAGTTTTAAGGTGATTTAATGGTAATAATTGTAGGTTCTGGAGCTGGTGGGGCAATATTGGCTATGGAATTAGCTAAGGCTAATGTGGACGTAGTCATAATCGAAAAAGGAAAATATATTGAATCTAAAGATGCTTTTAATTATTATGATAAATACAATGATGATGTTGATTTATTAGCAACTACCTGTGTTGGTGGCTCAACAATGGTTTCAATGGCTAATATGGTTAGAGCATTAGACGAAGAGTTATATGATTATGGAATTAATCTTTCAAAAGAATATGATTATGTTGAAGATTTAATTAAAGTTCATGAACTAGATGATTCTCATATTGGTAAAGGAACACAATTATTTTTAGATGCTGCGAAAGATTTAGGTTTAAATTCAGTTAAAATGCCAAAAGCTATTTATGAAGAAAAATGTATTCAGTGTGGTCAGTGTGCATTTGGATGTCCAGTTGATGCTAAATGGACCGGAAAACATTTTGTTGATATAGCTATTGAAAATGGTGCAAAATTCATTGAGGAAGCTGAAATTAGTGAGTTAATAATTGAAGATAATCAAATAAAAGGAGTTAAATTCATTAAAGGTGGTCATGAAGAAACATTAACTTCAGATACAGTAGTATTAGCTGCAGGAGCTATTGGATCTGCTTTAATTTTAAGAAAAATAGGAATTGATGCTGGAAGGGAATTATTCTTTGATCCATTTGTTTCAGTAGGCGGAGTTATAAAAGATATTAACTTTGATAGTGAAGTTCAAATGGCTGGATTGGTTGCTGGTAAAAACTTTGTTTTATCACCTCACTATTCTTCATTTATCCCGTCTAAAATTGGTGGGAGTGTTGAAGCTAAAGATATATTGAGTATAATGGTTAAAACACCTGATGAAGGTAGAGGATATATAACTGATGAAGGAGATGTTGTTAAAATAAATACTATTAATGATATTAGATATTTAGCTGAAGGTACAACTACTGCAGGGTTTATTTTAGAAAAGGCAGGAGTAGACCCAACTACAATAGCTTCTACAGTTTACAGGGGAGCACATCCTGGAGGAAGTGTGGCTATTGGAAAATTTGTAGATAGTAACTTGGAAACTGAAATTAAAGGTTTATTTGTAGATGATGCAAGTGTACTTCCAGTATCTCCGGGAAAACCGCCTATTTTAACTATTTTAGCATTATCTAAAAGGTTAGCTGATTATTTAATTAGCTAAACTAAACATTTATATTATTTTATAAAAATATCTTTAACTATGAAATCTGAATTTGCTTGCCCTATCGATAAAGCAGTTGTATTGTTTAATAAAAAATGGACTATCCAGTTAATTAGAGACATGTTTTTTGGTAAAAAACAGTTCAAAGAGTTTCAGGAAGATAAACCTAATTTAAGTAATAAAGTTTTGTCACAAAGACTCAAAGAACTGGAAAACAACGGTCTTGTTGAAAAAAAGGTTTTAAATACATCTCCAATTTCTACTGAGTATCATTTAACAGATTATGGTAAAAAATTAAATAGGGTAATATATGAGCTTGCAGTATTTATTTTAGATGAATCTGATTATGCGGAATATAAGAATCCTGAAGTTAAAAATCAGATTAAAAATAATTTTAAACAAGCTCTTAATATTTAAAATTAAATTTTATAAGTTTTTGGAGGATTTCCTGAGAAATCAGCTATTGTAGCATCACCTGAAATAGTAAATACTTCAAATTCAGGATTATCTCCACTTTGATATAATGATTTTACTAGTTCATTTGAATCAATTACTTTTTGTTTAAGCTCTAAATCTGAACTAAATTCTACTTTTCCGCTTATTCTAATCCATGCAAATTCTGCTGTTGCAGTTGTAATTTCAAAGTTTGGATTTTTAGCTAATTCTTTATACATTGGTTTTTTGTTGCTTGTACAAAAATAAGGTTTGTTATTTTCTTCAAAATAGTATAAGATTGGTCTTACTTTTGCATTTCCGTCTAAACCTTCTGTTGCTAAATAGATTAATGGGTTTTCATTTAAAAATTTAATTACATCATTCATAATATATACGTCCTTTTTTAGCTATTTATTGCAATAAATGTAGTTAATATTATGATTGGAGTAATTTAAAAGCTTTTTGTAACTATTAGGTAACTTAGTAACTAAATGGTTACTATAAAAAAGAGTTGAAGATTATTCGAATTGTTTTTCGATATCTTCTGTTTTAATTAGTTTTCCGCAGTAATAGCATCTAACAACTGGGGGATAGTCAGTTATCACATTAAATTTTGGTGTTATAGGTTCATTTGCATAATTTGTTATGCATTTGGAGTTAGTGCATTTAATAATTCCTGTAATTGTATCAGGCAGTATGATTTTATCTTTTTTTATTGGATTATAGTCTCTGATAATGTTAACACTTGAGTTAGGTGCAATTAATGCAATTTGGTCAAGTTCTTCATGGTTTAATTCCCTGTTTTCAATTTTAACTATGTCTTTTCTACCCATTTCTTTTGATGAAACATTCATAGCTACTGTAACATTTTTAGTTTTCTTATCTGGAAGTCCTAAAATTTTAAGGATATGTAATGATTTATTTGCAGTAATATGGTCAATTACTGTACCATTTTCAATAGCCCTAATTTTTAATTCAGATTTTTTATCAGCACTCATTTAATTTACCTACTATACATTTTTAAGTCCAAAATTTCAATAATTGTTTCAGTATCATTGATTAAAGTTTCAATATCTTTATCTTTTGTATTTAATGTAAATGTTTCAATGACTCTTGCTCCACGTGCTTTTACTTTTTCAGCCATTCTATCTACGGTAGCTTGTCCGCCTTTGCCAGTCATTGTTGCGAAGAGGTATACATCTTTTCCTCTTAAATTACATCTGTCAATTAGGGTTATAATTGCAGGTGTTGGTTTTCCTACCCAAGTTGGAGTTCCAATATAGACTGAATCATATTGAGTTAAATCTACTTCGCTGGGAGCTATTTCAGTTTTTGTTTCTTTAATAGAGTCAAGACATGAACTTACTTTATTTTTTAATCCCTCTCTTTCTTTTAAATCTTTAATTTCAACTAAATCAGTTCTTAACTCTTTTGCAAGTGTTCTAGCTACCACTTCAGTACTTCCGTGTTGGGAATAATAAATTATTATTGTTTTCATATTATCTCCCCCTCTTTGATTTTTCTGTTTGTTTTAAAGCATTATATATTTTATGGGTGGAGTCCAAAATGGGTTAACCCAGTTGTTTCATCTAATCCAAGCATTATGTTCATATTTTGTATAGCTTGTCCTGATGCGCCTCTAACAAGATTATCAATACAAGATAACATTACAATTCTTCCAGTATCATCTATTTCAAATCCACCAATATGGACAAAGTTTGATCCTCTAACAGAGCTTAAATGTGGGATTTCACCATCATCCATTAATTTAATGAAGAATTCTTTACCATATGCTTTTTCATAAATTTTTCTTAATTCATCAGGGGTAATGTCTATATGCTCTTCTTTTAAAAAGCTATGACTTGTTGTTTGAATTCCACGGATTACAGGAACTAAATGTGGTGTAAATGAAACTTTAACATCGTCGAATCCATGTAATTCTTGTTGGATTTCAGAAGCATGTCTGTGTGATGAAATTTTGTAAGGATTAACATTATCTGCAATATTTGGGTAATGTGTAGTGGCTGAAGGGGATACTCCTGCTCCACTAACTCCAGTTTTAGAATCAATAACTATTCTATCAATTAAATCATTATCTACTAAAGGATAAGATGATAATATTGCTCCTGTTGGGAAACAACCTGGATTTCCTATTAACTTAGCTTTTTTAATTTCATCTCTGTAAAGCTCTGGAAGACCATAAACACCTTTAATATCACTAGTATGTTCTAATCCATACCATTTTTCATAAACTTTAGTGTCTCTATATCTGTAATCTCCACTTAGGTCAATAACTTTAGCTCCGGTTTCAAGTAAGTCTGGAACTATTTTCATTGATGCTCCATGAGGAGTAGCTGTAAATATTATATCTGCATCTAATTCATTAGCCTGTTTATTTTTGAAAACTAATCCAGAATCTCTTATATGTGGATGTACTTTATGTGCAGGTGTTCCATCATATTTTCTTGAAGTAATGTCTGTTATTTCTACATTTTCATGGTTTAATAACATTCTAAGGAGTTCTCCACCAGTATATCCGCTTGCTCCAATTATTGCTACTTTATACATGTCTATCACTCATTATTCACATTTATCTTTTATTTTTCCTTTAAAGTTCATTTGTTTTATTTTTCTAATAATTTTACAACTACTGTCTAACTCAGCATGGTGGTATGTTTTTATGCGTTTTACTTTAGCTTTTAACCCTCTTTTATCAATAGCTTCTTGTAATTTGTCAATATCGTGCTTTTGATCAGCACCAATAGCTATTATGTCTGGGTTAATTTCTTCTACAATTTTAAGGAAGTCTCCATTTTCATTACCAAGATAAGCATCATCTACTCCTTTTAGCATTTTTACTAACTCTAGACGTTGATTTTCACTAACTACTGGGTATCTTTTTCTTTTTTCAACAGTTGAATCACGAGCAAGTACTACATAAAGTTTCGCATCTTTTCCCCCAAGTTTTTTAGCCTCATTAAGGTAAATTCCATGACCTGGATGTAATAAATCAAATGTCCCAGTTGCCATTACTTTTTTCATTATTTCACTACCTATTTTGGTATTTTAAAGCTTCTTTTAAATTGATTTTATCTTTATAAAGTGCAGAACCAATTACAATACCTTCAACACCACTTTTATTTAATTGTTCAACATCAGAAATACTAGTTATTCCTCCAGAATAAACAATTGGTAAGTCAACAGAGTTTTTAAGTTTAATAATGGGGTCAGTATAAAAGCCACCTAATAATCCTTCAACATCAACATTAGTAAAAAGAATACTTCCAGCTCCATGTTCTTTAAATTCATTTGAAAGTTCTACTGGGCTTTTATCAATTTTTTCTTGCCATCCTTTGATTACAACTTTGTTATCTTTACTATCAAGGGAAATCATTATTCTGTCTGATCCATATTCTTCAGATAATTCAGTTATGGTTTCCGGATGTTTAATTCCCATTGTTCCAATAATTAACCTTTCAATATCTAAATCAAGAAGTTTTTTAGCATATTCAACACTTCTTATACCTCCACCTAATTGTATAGGCACACTTACTTCATTTAATATTTTTTTAATAACATTGAGGCTAGTTTTCCCATCAATTGTACCATCCAAATCAATTATGTGTAAATTTTTAGCACCTAAATCCTCCCAGTGTTTTGCAACATTTTCCGGGTTTTCAATAGCTACCATTTCACTTCCAGGCTGTCCCTGGACTAGTTGTACACATTTGCCATTTTTAATATCAACTGCGGGCATTATTAACATTTCATCTTTTTTAAATGACATTTGTAACTCCATTACTAAATTTTTTAGTTTATAATATTTTTATAATTAATATGGTTTAAAGTTAATGTTATTTTTCAACACTTCGATTCATATTAAATTAATCTGGTGGCTCTGTCCTATTTGGTACTGATGATTAGTTTGTATTGATTGTTGCACATCGT
>CAVDAS010000058.1:0-11956 GCA_963606955.1 Bacteroidaceae bacterium | reverse complement strand
TCAAATTAAAAAAATAAACTCATTTTAACCCACATTACATGGTGACAAATCTAGGCCCCTATCTTATATATGTCATTGAATTCTAAAGAACATCTGCTATGAAAAAACATTATACATATAATGATTGTGACATGGATTGTTGGGATTATTACTTTTGGAATATATGCTCTTTGGATAATATACACTAGTTATAGGGATGAAAAAGAGTTTAACAACCAAATGGAATATTTTATCCTTAAAAGAATAAATGAGTTAAGAAAACAATCAAATGGGTTGAAGAGAGAATTAATTGAGGGATAAAAAATCTTTCATCTATTTTATAATTTAATACTAGTGAAAAAGAAAGGGGTTTGTTAATCTATAAACTCTAATTATATAGTTATTTAAATAGGTTTATAACTTCATTACACTTACTATTTTTCTTTTTTCTTCCAAGGTATTGGTCAAATAATATAAAGTGAAACTCAAAAAGGTATTATTATAGCAATAGTCATAAGTGCAATAACTTGGCATGTGTTAGGTATATTCTGGATTGTTTCAGTGATATATTCATTATATGCTGCATATGATGCTTATAAAATGGGATAAATCAATTTTATCCACTTTCTTTTTTTTATTAGATTTACTTTTTTTCAAATCAATTAAAAATATTTATTAATAATCCTAACTATAATTATAATATTAAGATTTTTTTCTTTAATATGTAGGAGAAATAAAATGCATGAATTATCAATGGCTCAAGGAATAATAAATGCAGTTATAGAAACTGCAGAAAGTAACAATGCAACTGAAGTTACTGAAGTTGGTATTGAAATTGGCAGACTAGCTATGATAAACCCTGAACAGTTACGTTTTATGTTAAGTGTTTTAGTTGAAAATACTATGGTTGAAGATGCTGTTATTAAAATTGAAGAGATACCAATTGAAATAGAGTGTTTGGAATGTGAATTTCATGGTGAAGCACAAGTAGATGATAAAGATCACTATGCACCATTGGTAGAATGTCCAAAATGCGAAAGTAGAAGAGTATCTATTTTAAATGGAAAAGATTGTGTTGTTAAAAATATTGTTATTGAAAAACCAGATGATGATTAAATAGGAGGAATAATTATGCATAATGTAGCTGATGTTGAAGTACAAAAGAATATTATGGATGCTAATAAAAGATTAGCTGATAGAAATAAAAAAAATCTTGAAGATAAAGATATTTTCTGTGTTGATTTTGTTGGAGCTATTGGTTCTGGTAAAACAACATTAATTGAAGAGATTATTGAAAACAGTGATTATAAAATTGGAGTAATTGCTGGTGATGTTATTAGTAAATTTGATGCAGGCAGGATAGAAAAACATAATGTTCCTGTTGTCGGCTTAAATACTGGTAAGGAATGTCACTTAGATGCTCATTTGGTAGGTCATGGACTTGGAGATTTGCCTTTAGATGATTTGGACATGATTATCATTGAAAATGTAGGTAATTTAATTTGTCCTGTTGATTTTGATTTAGGATCTCATATGAGAATTGTTGTTGTAAGTGTTACTGAAGGTGACGATACTGTAGAAAAACACCCATTAATTTTCCAAAATTCTGATTTGGTTGTTATTAATAAAGTAGATTTAGCAGATGCTGTTGGTGCAGATGCTGATAAAATGGTTAGTGATGCAAAACAATTAAATCCTGATGTTCAAGTTATTAAAGCTAGTTTAAAAGAAGGCGAAGGTTTATCCCAAATCATTTCAGCTATTGAAGAGCAAAAAGAATAGTTCGGGTGGTTTTGTTGAAAATATGGATTGATATTTCAAATGCACCTCATGTAAGGTTTTTCAAAGATGTCATTAAATATTTGGAATCTGAAGGAGAAGATTTAATAATTACAGCTAGACAATTTGGAGATATTCATAAATTAATGGATATGTATGATATTGACTTTATTTCTGTTGGAAAACATGGAGTAAGTTTATATGATAAGCTTAAAGAAAGTACTTCTAGGGTTTATGAACTTGTAGATGTTATTAACGATGAAAAGGTAGATGTTGCACTTAGCAAGCATTCTATCGAACTTCCTAGAATAGCTTTTGGTTTAGGAATTCCAAGTTTGTATGTTTTAGATAATGAACATGCATTAGCAGCTAATAAATTAACTCTTCCGTTATGTAATAGAATTATCACACCAAATAAAATTGATATTTGGAAATTAATGCAATTTGGAGCTGATCCGAATAGTATCATTCCATATAATGGAACTTCTGAATTAATGCATTTTAAAAGCTTTAAATATAATGATAATATTTTTAATGATTTAGGTCTTAATTTAAAATATCAAAAAACTATTTTAATGAGGCCAGAACCATCTTTAGCTTCATATTTAGATGCAGATTGTCATAAATCAGTTTTATCTCCTATTGTTGATGTATTAAAAGAATATGCTAATATATTAATATTGCCAAGATTTAAAGCGCAAGCAGAAATCTTTGAAGGTATTGAAAATGTTACTATTTTAGAACCTCCTGTTGATACTTCAAGCTTAATGAAAAAAGCAGATTTGGTAATTGGAGCTGGTGGAACTATGAACAGGGAAGCAGCAATATTACAAACTCCTGTTATTTCATGTTATCCAGGTAAAACATTAGCTGTAGATCAATATTACATTGATCAGGGTTTAATGTTTAGATCTAATGATATTGATGAGGTTATACAAAAAGCCTTAGCATTTATTGTTAATCCTCATGAAAAAATTGATTTTAAAACTGATGATTTATTCCAAATTATCATAGATAATATTTATGATTTAGGTAATGGAAGCAAATAGTTTTTTATATTAAAATAACTAAATATTATATAATATTTAGTTTTTATTATTATGGGCTGGTAGCTCAGATGGTAGATCGTCGCCTTGGCATGGCGGAGGCCCCGGGTTCAAATCCCGGTCAGTCCATTTATTAAATTTCAAAAAAATAAACTTTAAAATTGTGATTAAATTATGATGTTAATAGCTCAGAATCATTTACAACTTATTTTAGAAGTAGGGGCAATGCTATTTGTTACATTAGTCTTTTGTCTTAATTTAATTCCATTGTCACTTAGTGTTGTAACGTTTTTATCTCTCTTTTTAGCTGGTGGTTTCACACTTCTTTTTGGAGCAGATATTATTTTATTAGTAGTTTCATCAAGTCAGAATGAATTTACACATCCATTTGGGCCAATTGCTTTAATGGCTATTGTTGCTGCATTAGCATCGCTGAAGGTGATGAAGAATTCGGGTGTGGATGTACGTCCTCTTAGAAAATTTGTTTTATTATTCCTTGCAGGAATTACTGTTTTCGGAGGATTAATGCACAGGTCCTTTTTAATTTTATGGTTATTAGGTTTATTTATCGGATACATTATAATCTCCAAATCCTTCAGAGAAAAATCCGTGTTTACTCTTAAAAGAATTTTAATGTTCTTTGGAGCAGCTGTTATAGGTTTTTGCGGACTTGAAGTAATAGCTAGAATAACTGGAATGACTATTTTCTCTCCATTATTAAGGTTAGGAAGAATCGAACAATACTCTTCATCCAGTCTTAAAATGGTATTAAATAACATTCAATTAATTGGACATAGTGGAACTGCTTCTTACTGGGGTACTGAGGGAACAGCATTTGCTGAAGGGTATATTACTTTACCAATGCAATTAATTATATTCTTTGGTTTACCATTCCCATTATTCTGTGGTGTTCTTGTAAATCAAAAAGATACAATTGATTATATGCTTCCAGGTATTTTCGGATATGGATTTGACTTTGGTTATTTAGGTCTTATTGGTTTAATAGTTTTTGTTTTAGGAACTATTATAATCGGTTTAAAAATATTAGCTATGTATAGAGAAAAAAGAGAACATAATAATAAAAAATACTTAGGTAGAGAAGTATTATTAACTGGAGCATTAACAGCATTTATTTCCCAAGCATTAATTGGTATGTTTATATTTAATAGGTCTATTAACGGGTTAGCATTACTTTCATTTATATTCTTAGGTGCATTAATATTAGCTAATGTCGTTACACTTAAATCAAGAGCTAATTAAATAAATTTATAAAGAGGTTGAAAAAGATGAAAGCATTAATATTATTGGGGTGTCCAGAAACCCCATCACAAACACCTATGTCAATTTATGCAGCTTATAAATTGGCTAAAAAAGGTTATGATGTAACAATAGCTGCTAATCCTGCAGCTTCTAAATTAGTTAAAGTTTCTGATCCAGAAAAATATTATATTCATGAAATGGTTGATT
This sequence comes from Bacteroidaceae bacterium, assembly GCA_963606955.1. Taxonomy (GTDB): domain Archaea; phylum Methanobacteriota; class Methanobacteria; order Methanobacteriales; family Methanobacteriaceae; genus Methanocatella. The sequence goes on along the minus strand of CAVDAS010000058.1, from coordinate 7,685 downwards.
TGGATAATTGTTTAGCTGACGTTCGGGAAGGAGAATATGATTTATTATTGGGATTTGTACATAAAGATGCTGCTGCATCTTATTTTGTAACTTTTTGTCAACTTCTCCAAACTAAATCTATTGCACTTGTATTTGAAAAAGATTCTGAGTTATTAAAAGAATACACTGAAATCGTTAGTGAAAATACTGATGCTGAAGTTATTTCTGTAAGAGCATTCCATAATCCAAATCCAATTAAAGTTAACTTAGATAAAGTACTTAAGGAGTTATAAAATGTCTTTTTGTTTAGAAACATATCTTCAACAGTCTGATGATTATGAAATTTTAGCATCACAAGCGGGTTTTAAAGATTGTGCTAGAATTATCAGATTTAAAGCTCCAGAAATTATCCATGTGAAAGCTGGAGAAGAAATTTTAGGGTCCCGTGTTATTGGTATAACTCCAATTCCAATAGGTGTTGATTCAAAAAAAGGAACTGTGCTTATTCCATATACAAGACCATGTCATGGTTCTGCAGTTGTTGAATTACCTATAAATGAAGAAGAAATTGAAAAAATAAGAAAATTAAATATTGAATAGATGATTTTATGTTTTCTACTGTTGTTGGTAGTTTTCCTGCTGAAATTAAATCTCCAACTACTACAAAAGATAAAATATTAAAAGTATTTGGAGCTTATGATCCATTTAAACAATCTATAAAACAAACTGTAATCTCTCAACTTGATGCTGGAGTAGATATTATCTCTGATGGTCAAGTTCGTGGAGATATGGTTTCTACTTTTACTAATTTTATTCCTGGAATGAAATTAGAAGGTAATAATACGGTTATTACCTCTAAAATTAGACAGCCTACAAAAGAAATATCCATTGATGATTTAAAATATGCTAAAAAAGTAATGAATGATTATTTCAATGGAAATGTTCCTGAAGGAAAAGGAGTTAAAGGGATTATAACTGGTCCTTCAACTATTGTTTATTCATCAAGAATTGAATCTTTTTATAAACATAAAGAGGATGCTATTATAGATTTAGCTAAAAGTCTCAAATATGAAGTTGATGCTATTGAAAAAAAGATTAATCCTGTTTATATTCAAATTGATGAACCATTTTTATCTACAGGATTAGTTGATTTAAAAGTAGCTAGTGAGGCTATTGATATAATTGGTGAAAATCTTAATGTTCCATTAGCTATGCATGTTTGTGGTAATTTAACTGATGTTTTTAAAGATTTAATTAAATTTAATATTGATATTCTAGATTGTGAATTTGCAGGTAATGATACAAACATTAAAACTTTAGAAGAAAATGCATCTTTAGTTAAAAATAAAAAAATAGGCTTTGGTTGTCTTGATACTTCTGTAAATGAGCTGGATTCAAGAAAAAATGTTGAAGAATTAGTAGCTAAAGGTGTTGAAATTCTTGGAGAAGATAATATAATTTTAGACCCGGATTGTGGTTTAAGAAGAGCCAGCAAAGATGTAGCTTTTAATAAACTTAAATTAATGAATAATATAAAAGAGGAATATAGTTAAAATTTATCTATATTCATGTTTAAAGTTCGGGTCATATAGCTTAGAAGGTGTGAAATCCCCGGGGTTTAACACATCTCCAACTACAATCATCGCAGTCTTTGTTATATTAGCATCTTTTACTTTTTGTGCAATATCATTTAAGGTTCCTCTAATTATTTCTTGGTCTTCCCAAGTTGCTTTTTTTACAACAGCTATTGGAGTATCTTCACTATACCCAACAAGCAATTCATCAACAACTTTATCAATCATACCAATTCCTAAAAAGATACACATAGTTGCATGATGCTTAGATAAGCTGGAAATACTTTCACTGCATGGTTTTGGGGTTCTACCTTCAGGACGAGTAATAATAACAGTTTGAGAAATTTCAGGTAATGTTAATTCTGTTTCAAGTACACTAGCTGTACCAAATAAGGAACTTACTCCAGGAATAATCTCGTATTCAATATCATATTTTTGCAGTTCTCTAATTTGCTCACCAATAGCTCCATAAATAGAAGGATCCCCAGTATGAACTCTGGCTACTAATTGATCTTTAGAAGCTGCTTTGCGACAAATTTCAGTTGTTTCATCTAGATTTAATACAGCACTATTGTAGACAACACAATCTTCTTTTCTAGGATTTAAAACTTCTTTATTAACTAAAGAACCTGCATAAACAATAACATCAGCTTTTTTAATTACATTTTGTCCTTTAACAGTTACTAAATCAGGGTCACCAGGACCAGCTCCAATAAAGATTACTCTACCTTTCATAATACAATTTTTAGATTTAACTTCTATTTAATGATTATGAAACTAAAAAAGAATTTAACATCAATATTTCCATTTAATTTAAACAAAGTTTATTAATTCTTAAGATAATTAAAAAATATGAATGAAAAAGGATTTATATCAACAGAAGCCATTTTTTCTATTTTTATAATATTAATTATAGCTACATCAATATTGTTTTATGCTCAATCAAATTTAGAGTCAGGTAAGAATATTGAATCCAGTTTTAATCATAGATTAATTTTAGATAATTTAGCTAATTGCATAAATCAGGTTAATTCAAATGGTGATGGATTTTCTAAAAATGTGTTTTTACCTCAAAAAGAGTATTCCTATAAGATTACAGTTGAAAAAAACAAGTTAACAATCGAATACTCAAATAAAAAAGGGGAAGTAGCTATTTTGCCAATTGACATTGATAGAAATTATGAACTCTATAGTGGTCATAGCTATTTAATTGAAAAAAATGAGAGGGAGGTTGTGATAAGATGATAGATGAAAAAGGGCAACTTAGTGGAGAATATTTATTATTAATAGGGTCTTTAATAGCTGTTTTAATGATTTCAGCATTTATAATAGCTAATGAAAATGAACTTAATATTGCAATGGCTGCTGCAAAATCAGGAGTTAGTGAAGGTGTTGCATCATCATCAAGTGCAATATATCCGAAAGAGACATTTAAAGAATATGATAACAGGGAAGGTTTAAAACATCCGTATAGTATAAGTATTGTAAATATTAGCTATTCATCATCGGGAATTGATGAAAATTATGGAAAACAAAAAATACAATTCAAAGTCTATGCAAAAGCAAGTCAGGATTATGATAAAAAAGAATTAGACTCGATTGGGGATAGAATTAATTATAATTTAAGAAAATCAATAGCTATGAGTTTCAACACGACAAATACAACAAATAAATTGTATAATCCCGTATTTTCTAATAATTATATATTTACAACAGCTAATGTAGTGTGGGTTTAAGTATTATACTTATAAATAATACTAAATAAATAATTAAAATTAATGATAACTATAGCTATTGGAGTTGGAGAAAATAAAGATATCTTAGAAGCCTGTGATATTTTTAAAAAAGAAAAACAAGATGTTAATCTCAAATTAATCGAAAATGAGGAATTGCTTGCTAAAAGTATTTTAGATAAAAATATTAATGCAACAATAAGAGGTTCACTAACTGCATCAAATGTTTTAAAACAATTAAAAGAAAGATATCCTAAAATATCAAGAGCTACTTATATTAATGGACAAGGCCATGAATTTTTAATAAGCTCTGTTGGTATTGATGAAGGAAATACTACAGAAGAAAAACTTAAAATAGCTATTTATTGTATTGATTTCTTAAAAAAGCTTAATAAAACTCCAAAAATAGCTACACTTTCTTATGCAAGACCTGGAGATTATGGCAGGGGTGAAGAAATTAACAAATCATTAGATGATACTGAAAAGCTCACTAAATTAATTGAAAAGCACACAAATCAAAAAATAGAAGATAAATGTGTATTAATTGACCAAGCTATAAAAAACAAATGTAATATTCTGATAGCTCCAAATGGGATTGTAGGAAATACCATTTTTAGAACACTTGTTTTATTAAACTCATGGCCAAGTTTTGGAGCAATAACTTTAGGTATTGATGAAATATATATTGATACAAGCCGTGACCAAAATGTAGAAGGTTATTTGCGTAGTTTAAAATTAGCTTATAAATTAGCCAAACTTTAAAAACTTTAAGTAATATATATTTATTAATAATGAATTTTACTTCAGGTAGTTATTATGGGTGAAAATTTTATTTATAAAATATATGAATGGTATATTTCTAGAGATTTAGAAGCCTCCAAAATGCCTAAACATGTAGCAATCATTATGGATGGTAATAGACGTTATTCTAAAATACAGGGAAATATGGATGTTATAAAAGGGCATGAATTTGGAGTGGATACTCTGGAGAAGGTTTTAGACTGGACAATAGAACTTGGAATTGAAATAGTAACAGCATATGCATTCTCAACAGAAAACTTTAACAGACCAAAACACGAAGTAGAAGGATTAATGAATTTATTCTTTAAAAACTTTAAAAGACTGGTTGATCACGAAAAAATCCATAAAAATGAAGTAAAAGTCAAAGTAGTGGGAAAAATTGAATTATTACCTGATAATGTAAAAGAAGCTATTAAAGAAGCTGAAGAAGCAACAAAACATTACACTAAAAGACAGCTTAATTTAGCTATAGGATATGATGGTCGTTTAGAAATTGTAGATTCAGTTAAAAAAATCATTGAAGATGTTGAAGCAGGTAAAATAACTGTTGATGATGTTGATGAAGATTTAATAAGTGAAAACCTTTACACTGCAGGTTTAGATGATCCAAATTTAATTATTAGAACAAGTGGAGAAGAAAGATTAAGCGGTTTCTTACTCTGGCAGTCTTCATACTCTGAATTATACTTCTGTGAAAGTTTATGGCCAGAACTTAGAAAAGTAGATTTCCTAAGAGCTATTAGATCATATCAAGAAAGAGAACGTAGATTTGGAGTATAAAAAACATGATAGATACACATTGCCACATAGATTTTGAAGATTATGATGAAGATAGAAATGAAGTAATTAAAAGAGCAAAAGATAATCTAGATGCAGTAATCGACTCTGGAACTAGTCTTGAAGGAAATCAAACTGTTTTAGATTTATCAAAAGCTAATGAAGGCTTTATTTATCCAACTTTCGGATTCCATCCAGTAACTTCACAAGAGTGCACAGATGAAGAATTGCACCAAGCTCAAAAACATTTAATTGATAATATTAATGATATTGTAGCTATCGGTGAAGTAGGAATGGACTTTTTTTATGTAAAAGATAAATCTCTAAGAGCAAGACAAAAAGAAATTTTTACTAGCTTTATTGAAATAGCTAATGATTATAAAGTTCCTTTACTTATGCATGTTCGTGATTGTGAGAAAAAAGCCCTGAATATTGTTAAAGAATATGAAGATTTGCCCTATGTTGTGTTTCACTGTTTTAGTGGAAGCCTAAAAACAGCTAAAAGAATAATGGAACATGACAATTATTACATGAGCTTTTCTACAATGCTTTGCTATTCACAAAGACACCAAGATTTAATTAAGGATATTCCATTAGATCAGGTTTTAACTGAAACAGATAGTCCTTATTTAGCCATGACAAAAGAAGAGCGAAATGAACCAGTTAATGTTATTAAAGCTTGTAAAAAAATAGCTGAAATTAAAGAAATGGATTTAAACACTGTTGATAAAATAACAACCAACAATGCAAAAAGAGTATTTAATATCTAATCTTTTAATAAGAGATTTAGGTTTAATACATTTAATCTTTTATTTTTTTCATGACATTCAAATAAAACTAAACATTTATATGTAAGTAAGTGCTTACTTACATTATGGAAATTAAACTAGATAAAACAGAACAAAAAATTGTTGATGCAACAATATTTCTTTTAGATAAAGAAGGAATAGGCGGCACAACAACTAAAAAAATAGCTAAAAAAGCTGAAGTTAGTGAAGTTACTGTTTTTAGAAAGTTTAAATCTAAAAATAATCTTTTAAAAATAGCTAAGATTTATTATTCAGATTATTTCCTAGAAAAAATAAATGATATTTTTACCGATTATGAAGATACGGACTTAGAATCATTATTAAAACATATGTGGTGGAACCTTGTTAATTTCTTAGATAATAATATGGATATTATTAAAATAGCACTAGATGAGATAATGTCTAATCGTGGTGAAGAAAAAATATTCTCAATTTTTTTAGATGAGGTTCTTAAAAATTTAACTAAAATTTTCCAGAAGCAAATTGATAAAGGAAAAATACGTAATATTAATCCTTCTGTAGCTGCTTTAACTGTATATAGTGTAATTGTTGAAGGAATAATATTTTGGAAATTCGAATCAAAAGTTTCTAATGATGATATTAATGAGTATCTTGATGATTTTTTAGATATATTTATTAATGGTATAATTAACTAGAGATGGAGGGAATTAATGTCACTAAATAATATATTTCATATAATGAAAAAAGATTCAAAATCAATCTTTAAAAATCCGGCTGTTGTTATTACAATAATAGCTATTATTATTTTACCTTCCTTATATGCACTTTTAAACATTGATGCATGTTGGGATCCTTATGGAAATACAAATAATTTAGATTTTGCAGTAGTAAACAATGATCAAAACGCGACATATAATAATGCTTCATATAACTTTGGAGACGATGTAGTTGATAAATTAGAGGACAATGATGATTTTGCATGGGATTTTGTAGATGAGGATGATGCCCGAGACGGGGTGGAGAACGGGACGTATTATGCAGCCATAATAATCCCAGAGAATTTCTCTTCAAATTTATTATCAATTAATGATCAAAACCCAAAACAAGCAGAATTAACATATTTAATTAATGAAAAAACAAATCCTGTTGCTTCAAGAATGAGTAACAATGCTGTAAATCAAATTCAAAGTAAAATAAATGATGAAGTTATTCAAACTGTAAATGGTGTTGCATTTAATCAATTATCCGTAATGGGTCAAACAACACCTCAATCAAGCTTATCTCAATTATCTTACATGAATTCAAGTGGTGTAGATAACTATTTCTACTCTCCAACTGAAGTTACAAAAGAAAAAATAAATCCTGTAGATAATTATGGATCTGAAGTATCTCCATTTTATATTGTACTTTCAATATGGGTTGGATGTGTAATTTCAATTGCATTAATTAAAGCAAGATACTTAGGTGAAGCATTATATAAACCATTAGAACTTTACTTTGGTAGAATGGGATTATTCTTAATAATAGGATTATTACAATCAACAGTAACTATAATTGGTGCATTTTGGTTAGGAATAGAGGTTTCAAACCCCGGATTGTTCATAGGATGTGTTTATCTAATAACACTGGCATTTATGATACTGATTTATTCATTATTATCTCTATTTGGTAATGGTGGTAAAGCATTAGCTATTATTTTGTTAGTGCTTCAAATATCAACAACAAATGGTATTTATCCAGTATATGTTATGAATGACTTTTTCCAAGCAATAAATCCATATTTACCAATGACATATGCAATAGGTTTACTTAGAAATGCTTTACTTGGAGTTTACTGGCCAACATTTTACGTTGGTGTTTATGTAATGATTGGAGTAATTATTGCAACATTAATTGTAACAATTATTATTAAAGAAAAATTCGATAAAATAGCTAATGCATTTGAAAAAGCATTAAAAGACTCAGGATTATTCTAAATCCTGAGTTTTACTTTTTTTTTAAGGGCATTGTCAATAAATCTATAATTTAATAAATGCCATTCTTTTTATTAT
>CAVDAS010000057.1:0-11994 GCA_963606955.1 Bacteroidaceae bacterium | reverse complement strand
AAACTTAACTTATATATTAAATAAATAACATAATATATAACAATAAAATAAAAATTATTTTATTTATTTTTATAATCAATTATAAAAGGTGTTATTTTGAAAATTACAGCTATAGGAGCAGATATTTCTAGAAATGATGTGTCCTGTAGTAATACATTAGTAGAAAATATAGAATCAGACCTTTACAAACTTAAAGCTTTAGGAGCTAAGGATGCAGCTCTAACAAATGTCACTGGTGATGATATTGTTGTTAGTGCATTTGTAGAAGATGATTTACTTGAAAGTGTTAATGAAGGTATTGTAAATATATTAAAAGACAATGCTGAAAATTTAGGTGATCTTTCAGGTATATCTCAAAATCCTGATGACGCTGGAGAAGGTATATCTTATGCTGAAGCCAGTATTCGTCAAGACAGATATCCTGATGCAATTGTTTTAGGTTTTGATACATATGGTGGAGAATCCTTTGTAGGAGATGCTGCTAATTCAGCTATTTTAGCAGCAAGAGAAATGAAAAACATGACTGATGTTTCTGATTTAATAGAACCTAAATCTAGGAAAATTCCAGGAGTAGGTTATGTTTCACCGGAAACCGATGACCCGGTAGTGGTAGCTACTATTGAGAATATAGAATCAGTTGGTGTAGTGGCAGGTGCAATGATTGGAGCAGCACTTGGAAATAAAAATGTATATTTAGTTAAAAGAGGAACTAGCTGTAATGTATTGCCCGGAAGTGTTATATTTTCTGCTACAGCTTTTATGAATGGAAATATAATTGATTTAGCAGTTCCATTTGAAAACAAAACAAGAATTTTACGTTAAATAGGTGGTTGTTTTATGATTTTATTAGATAATGATACAAAATGTTTAGTTCAGGGAATGACTGGAAAACAAGGATCTTTCCATACTGAACAAATGTTAGAGTATAATACAAATATTTTAGCAGGTGTAACTCCTGGAAAAGGCGGTCAGGACTTTTTAGGTGTTCCTGTTTTTAATTCAATTGAAGAAGCAAAAGAAGAAACTGGTGTTAACTCTTCAATTATCTTTGTACCTGCAAAATTTGCAAAAGATGCTGCTTTTGAATCTATAAGACATTTAGATTTGGTAGTTATTATTTCAGAGCATATTCCAGTTCATGACAGTTTACAAATAATGAATTATGCTGAGAAAATGGGTACTACAGTTATAGGTCCAAATACTCCGGGAATTATATCTCCTGGTGTTGGTAAATTAGGTATTATGCCAACTCATATATTTGAAGAAGGTGAAGTTGGAGTAATTTCAAGAAGCGGAACCTTAACTTATGAAGTAGCTAGCCAGCTTACCCGTGGCGGAATTGGTCAGAGTACTTGTGTTGGTATTGGTGGTGACCCTGTAATCGGTACAAATTATATTGATGTTTTGAAAAAATTTGAAGAAGATGATGATACTGAAGCTATTGTTTTAATTGGTGAAATTGGTGGTAATGCTGAAGAAAATGCAGCAGAATTTATTAAAGACAATGTATCTAAACCAGTAGTTTCATATATTGCTGGTAGAACTGCACCTCCAGGTAAAAGAATGGGGCATGCAGGAGCTATTATTCACGGAAATTCAGGTACTGCAGAAAGTAAAATTAATGCATTAACTGATGCTGGTGTAAGTGTAGCTAAAATGCCATCAGAAATTGTAGATTTGGTAAGGAAGTCAATTTAAATGAATTCTAAAGAAATTATTGATAAATTATTAAATGGTGAGATGAAATTATACCAGGTAGATAAACATGTCTCACCAAAAGAAGCTACAGATATTAGACGTGAATTTATAGAAAAAATAGCTAATTGTGAATTGCCAAATATAGCTAATTATTCACTGGATATGGAAAGGGCATCTGCAAGAAACATTGAAAATCCGATTGGAACCATCCAACTTCCAGTAGGCATAGCAGGACCATTAAAAATCAATGGAGACTATTGTAATCGCGAGGTTTATGTTCCTCTAGCTACATCTGAAGGAGCACTTGTAGCATCAATCAATAGAGGTGCATCAACAATTACTGCATCTGGAGGAGTTAATGCTCATGTTATATCTGATATTATGACTAGAGCTCCAGTAATTAAAACATCTAGCGCATCTGACGCTCTAAAAATTAAACAGTGGTTTATTGATAATTTCTTGGAACTTAAAGAAATTGCAGAATCTACTACATCTCATGGTAAACTTTTAAAAATTGATCCAATTTTAATTGTTGGAACTTATGTTTATCCACGTTTTGTTTACTCAACTGGAGACAGTATGGGTATGAATATGGTTACTATTGCTTCAGAAAAGATTTTAGATAAATTAGCTAGTGAAACTAATGGCAGACACATTGCACTTAGTGGAAATGTTTGTGTTGATAAAAAGCCAGCTGCAATTAATATGATTGAAGGAAGAGGAAAAAGTATTGTTGCAGATATTTTAATTCCTGAAGAAATAGTAAATAAAAAACTTAAAACAACTGCTGAAGCTATTGAAGAAGTAAACATAGCTAAAAACTTAATAGGTTCTGCAGCAGCAGGATCTATGGCATATAATGCTCATTTTGCAAATATGATTGCAGCTATTTTTTTAGCAACAGGTCAGGATGCAGCACATGTTGTAGAAGGTTCACTCGGTATTACAACAGCTGAAAATAGGGATGGTGATTTATATTTCTCAGTAAACTTACCTGATGTTCCAATAGCTACTGTTGGTGGTGGAACAGGCTTAGAGACTGCTCATGAAGGTTTAAATGTTCTTGGTGTTGCAGGGTCTAATAAAGCTAGAGAATTTGGTGAAATTGTAGCAGCTACTGTTTTAGCTGGGGAATTATCTTTAGTTGGTGCCCTAGCAGCAGGTCATCTAGCTAGAGCTCATCAGGAACTTGGAAGAGGATAAAATGGATGAAAATATTTTCTATCCTGAATTAACCTTAGAAACTGATGATATTATAATGGAACTAGCTATAAAAAAAGATTATTCTAAAATTAAAGATTCAAATAAAAGAAAAGAAGAGTTTATAAAAGATTTGCATGCTTTTATTGATGAATTTAGCCAAGCAGAAGAATCTCTAGATTTTATAAAATATTATGATTGATATTTAGAATCCATTACTTCTAATACCTTTTTAACATTTACTTTTGTTTCAAAACAGCCAGTTTTAGAAAGCAGTACTCCCTGAGGATAGAAATCAGAAAGCAGCATCATAATTTGACTTAAATCCTCGTAACAAGCTACTCCAATAACTGCTTTAAATTTTTTTTCTTTAGCTATTCTTTTAACAAAGCTTGATCCAGGAACTATATATAAATTATAACCTAATTTATCTGCTTTTTTCTTAATAACTCCAATTGAACATTTACCACATTCTGTACAGACTACACCTTCTTTTTGAAGTGCCCCGTTACAGTCTTTATGTCTTAAACAGTGTGGGATAAATATTGAAGTTTCATTGGCAGGTATTTTTCTGAATTTTTTACGATTTATATCGTTTCTAAGTTCAATACTGATTCTGTCAATAAGATATTCATCCATTTTTAGTAATTTAGCTATTGCTTTAAATGGAGAATAGAATACATCAATAATAAACATGATAAATCGTGGAAATATTATAATATTCTTTTTAATAAGTAGTTTTCCAAGAATAAAAGCTATTATAAATAAAATAATAATTAATAAAATTACAAAAACTATTCCCTGGCCTAATAAAGTATAAATAATGTCTATTGGATTCATAAATATCTAAAATTTTTCAATACTATAATTATTAAATTCTTTATTTAATTTAATTCCAGTTTCTGTTTTATCAATTTCTAAACCAGATAGTGAGTCACAAGAACATAAAACGTCTTGTTCAGGGTGTGTTCCTGGAGTTATATTACAGTTTAGACAAACTCTACTACCTACAGATAATACAGTTTCTAATCGTTTAGTAGATGGGTGATTCTTGTTTAGAATTACAAGTGGGGAATTTTCTACTCGTGTTAAATATGCCTGAGCACGAATAGCTCGTTTGTCTTTTTTAAAGTTAGATACAGCTATTAAATCATCTTTTTCTAAGAACTGTACAATTTCTTCATTGTTTTGTGTAGCTATAAATAACATTTTATTTTCTTGGGCTACTTTTATAATTCCTACTATTCCTGTTTCTCCTTCTAGAAATAGAATTTCGTCATTACTGAAATCAATATTCAAAGTATCACCTAAAAAAATAAAAATAAGAGCAAACTAGCTTTAGTTTACTCTTTACATTTAACATTGTCACTTTGACAAGATGGGCAAACTACTTTCCTGCCAATGCCTTTAAAGTCGTTTCCACAGTCTAAACATTTATATCTTTTTGTTTTTAGTTTTTTTAAATCAATGTCCGCCATTGGACCGCCAGTAGAACACATTGTAAATCACCTATTATTTTAATTTATATAATATATGTTATTATGTTACTATTTATTATTTGTTATTGTATGTTTTGTTGTGTATATCTTGGTAACTCAGTATATTTAAAATGCCTATTAAATCTGTTTATTTCTTTGTATCTTATTATTTTATTGTTATTTTTTTAATTTAAGTAATTTTTAACCTAATTTTTTAAGTGTGTGGGATTTATATATTAGGTGTTATATAATACATACCATCATATCGAAAGATATCAATGTGCATTTCGTGCATATAATAATTACAATTTTTATTTTAGTTAATTTTTTGATGTGTGTTTTAAAAATAATGGAGGTAATTATGTTATCTGATAAAATGATTAACAAGAGGCTGTTTGTTTTAATGCTTTTAATATTTATGATGTTAATTATTCCTGCATCTTTTGCAAGTGATAATATAAGCGATGTAAATACTATTTCATTAAATCAATCATCTGATATTAGTCAAATAACTATTGATGATTCAGGTTCTCTTGATGGTATTGAAAATTCTACAGATGGAAATTCACTTTCTGTTGTTTATGTAAATGCAGAAGGTGATGATGATGGTGATGGATCTCAAGCAAAACCATTTAAAACTATTAATCAAGGTTTATCTGCTTTAGCAGATAATGGTACATTAATGCTTGAAGGTACATTTAAAGGTATTGGTAACACTAATCTTACTGTAAATAATACTATAACTATGGTAGGTACTAATAATGCTGTTATCGATGGTGAAAATAATAATTGGTTGTTAAATGTTAAAAATGGAATATCAATTTATAATTTAACTTTTACTAATGCTTATTCTATTATTAATAGTGGTGCAGCTATTTCAGCTACTACTGGAACAATAACTTTAGCTAATGTAACTTTTTCAAATAATTATGCATTTAAGAAAGGTTCTAATAGATTATTTGGTGGAGCTATATACAATGAAAAGGGTTCAGTTGTTGTTGGTGATAATACTAAATTCATAAATAATACTGCAGAAAATTACGGTGGAGCTATTTATGCTAAAAGTGGTAATATTTTAATTTCAGGTAATGATGTATTATTTGACTCAAATAAAGGTTATCATGCTGGTGCAATATATGGACTCTACATTAATATAACTGGAAATAATATTAAATTTGTTAATAATAATGCTACTTATAGTGGTGGTTCTGGTGGTGCAATATATGCTGCTAAAGATGTTAATGTTTTAAGTAATGGGGTAATATTTGATAGTAATGATGCTGATTCTGGTGGAGCAATTTATACTTCTTCTTATGCACGTGTATATATTTATGCTAATAATACAATATTTACAAATAATAATGCAAGAAGTAGTTATGGTGGTGCAGTATATGGTTATTATGGAATTACTATTGTAGGAAATAATAATAAATTTTTTAATAATACTGCAAAAAATGGTGGTGGTGCATTATATGTTTCTTCAGGTAGTGCAAATGTAGCTGGAAACAATACTCTTTTTGAAAATAATAAGGTTACTGGTGGAACTTCTTATAGTAATGGTGGTGGAGCAGTAAAAGCTGGTTCTATTTATGTTTCTGGAGATAATACTAAATTTATAAATAACTCTGCAGTATATGGCGGAGCTATTTCAGCATCAAGTTCAAGTTCTAGTAATATTATATCTATTTCTGGTAAAAACACTCAGTTTATAAATAACACTGCATCTACAAGTGGTGGAGCTATATACTCAAAAGCTAAATTAGCTATTTCTAATACTGTATTTGATGGAAATAATGGAAAAGACAGTGCAATTTATTTGTCTGCTGCTGGAAATATAAATTACTGTGTATTTACTGGCAATATTGGAACTTATACTATCACTGCATCCACATCTGCATCTAATAACTTTGATAATAATTGGTGGGGCAATAGTACTCCTGATTTTACAAAATTAATAAATATAAACAGTCCTTCTTCTTATGCTACTTTAAATTTAACAGTAGCTAATTCTATACTTGAACAAGGGGAATCTACTGTATTAGATATTAATGCTTATTGGAATGGAACAACTTCCCAAGATAATATTGGTAATATTCCATTTGATAAAGTATATTTAAATACTACTGGTGGATCTATAAAAGAAACTGAAGGTAATTTAGTTGATGGAAAATTCTCAACAGAATTTGTCTCAAATACTATCGGTAATTTTACAATAACTTCTAAATTAGGTGATGAAGTTCAAACTGTAAATATTACTGTTAAAGGACCATCTGGAACTGTTTTATATGTTTCTAAAACCGGAAACGATGATAATGATGGTTTAACTAGGGTAAATCCATTACTTACAATTAACAAAGCTATTGAAATAGCTAAAAATAATAAAAACATTACTAAAATAATGGTTAATGATGGAGTTTACGATACTTCCGAACTTAATGTAGCTTTAGCACTAGCTATTGTAGGTCAAAGTCAAAATGGAACTATTTTAAAGGGTAATGGTAAACAAATATTTGTATTTACAAGTGATGCAAAGGTTAATTTAACATCATTAACTTTAAGAAATGCAGCTGGTAACTTTGGTGGAGCTATTTCTAATAATGGTACCTTAATTATAACTGACTGTGCTTTTATTAATAACACTGCACTTACTAATGCTGGAGCTATTGATAATGGGGGTACATTAACTGTTATATCTAGTTTATTTGCGAATAATACTGCAAGTAATGATGCGGGTGCTATTTCTAGTACTTCTAGTGTTTCTTTAACAATTAATAATTCTACATTTATAAACAACACTGCAACAAGAAATGGTGGGGCTATTAAAGTTCAAAGAAGCCAAGCAACTATTACTAACTCTATATTTGATAGTAATGTTGCTTTAGGTGATTCTGGTAAAAGTTATGGTGGTGCAGTATATGGATGGGGTGCTAATGTTAGTATATATAATTCTACACTTACCAATAACAATATAAAATCTAATGGTAAAGGTGGGGCTATATTTGCAGGTGGTGCAGATAATACTTTCAAAGCATCTGGATTAACAATTACAAATAACTCTGCAGTAACTGCTGGTGCTGTTTACTTTGAGGAAATCGGAGGTAGTCTTACTAACTCTATTATATTAGATAATGCTGGAAACTATGCTGTTGATGGATCTGGAAGTGCAACTGTCAATAATAATTGGTGGGGTAACACTAATACAAACACTACATTTAATACCAACTTAGTAAACGGAATAAGCACTCCTACTGAATGGGTAATCTTAAATGTAAGTGCTAGTGCTAAAGATATTTATGTTAAAGATAATGTTGATGTTACAATTGATTTATCTAAAACACAGCTAGGAAATACTGTTAATATTCCTGGTAGCTTTTTAGTTACTATTACTACAAATACTGGAAAAGTTAACACAACTACAGCTACTTTAGTTAATGGTACTGCAACTGTTAAATATACTGCAGTTAGTGATGGTAATGACACATTATTTGTTGATTTAGACGGCGTTAAAACTTCAGTTGACTTTAATATTTCAGCTATTCCTCATATTATCTATGTTGATGCTGTAAATGGTAATGATACAAATGGCGGTAATAGCTGGGAAACTGCTATTAAAACAATTAAACATGCTTTAACTTTATTAGATGAAGATAAAGATACAATTTATCTAGCTAATGGAACTTATAATGAAAATAGTTTAGAGATTACAAAATCTGTGTCTATTGTTGGTTTTAGTAATGCTACTATTGATGCAGCTAGTGCTGGTAGGATTTTCCTTGTAGCTACTAGTGGTCTTGATGTTGGATTTAAGAATATTAATTTCGTTAATACTACTACTGAAATTAGTAATCAGGGTGGAGCTATTTGTTTTGCAAATGGTTTTAAAGCTGTGAATGGTACTGCTTCTGTTGATAATTGTACATTTATTAATTGTCATTCTAGTGGTTATGGTGGTGCTATTTATAATACTAATTATAAGTTGACTGTTAATAATTCTGTGTTTATTAAAAATGCTGCATTATTCTCTGGTGCAATTTGTGTTATTGGTGAGGAAACTACTGTGTTAAATTCATTATTTGTTAATAATACTATTGATGGTAAAAATGCTAGATGGGGTGGTGCTATTAGAGTACAATCTGGTAAAGCTACTGTATTGAATTGTGTATTTATGGGTAATGATGGTGATGCAGGTAGTGCAATTTATGCAATGTCATCTGCTACTGGTTTAGTGGTTAATTATTGTATATTTGAAGGTTATCCTACAAATGCAACTGTAATTGAAAATAGTAATAATAAATTAACTGTTGATGCTAATTACAATTACTTTGGAACTAACAATAATCCTGCAAATCTTACTTCTGGTGTAAACACTACTTACTGGACTATATTAAGCATAACTCCTGATGAAGATGAAATTATTGCTGGTGAAACTGTTAAGTTAAATATTGACTTTACTAAATTTACTGATGGTATTAATAATTACACTCTTAGTAAAGCTATGCCTAATTTAAGTGTAACTTTAACACCTGTAATTGGTAATGTTGCACCTGATACTGTTGTTTGTGAAAATGGAGTAGCTAGTGTTAATTATACTTCTTCAATTGCTGGTGATGAAGTTATTTCAATTAAAGCTCCTTATTATGTTGGAGATGTTAAATTCAATGTTTTAAATAATGAAATTAATGTTATTTATGTTTCACCTAGTGGAGATGACTCTAATAAAGGTACTTCTGATAGCCCACTTAAAACTTTAGCTGCAGCTATAGCTAAAAATCATGAATTAGGTGGAAATAAAACTATTTGTTTACTTGACGGTACTTACTCAGCATCTGCTTTAAACATAAATGATGATGTAATTATTGCTGGTAAAAATAATGGTAAAGTAATTATTAATGGTGAATCTAAAGATTATATTATTAATTCAAGCGCTAAATTAACTATTATGAATGTAACTTTTGCAAAGGCTAAAAAAGCAATTATAAATAATGGTGAATTAAACATTAAAACTTCTGCATTCTCTAATAATGATATTGGTATTTCATCTACTGCAGGTAATGTAACTATAGATAATTCAAAATTCATATCTAACAATAAATATGGAATTTGTGTTGAAAACACTACACTTTCATTAAATAACAATATTATGAAAGATAATGCTGCAAATATTAACATTACTTCTGGTTCTATTGTCTCTAAAATGCAAGTAGTATTTTTAAATAATAGTACTTTAAGGGTATTAGGTAATGAATCATTTGTAATTGGAGCTACTATCTGTGATGATGTAGGTAACATAATATCTGGTGGAAATATTTCATTTACTGCTAATGGTGTTGTAGTTGGTAGTGGAAATATTGTAAATGGTACAGCTAATTGTACAATTAATAGTATGGATGATGGAACATACACTATTTCAGGTACAACTTCCTTAGGAACTAATTTAATTGTTAAAACCGGAACTTTAAATGTCTATTCTGCTCATTGGTTTATTGGTGATGTTGGATATGAAACACTAGCTGATGCTGTTGAGGCAGCAAACAATGGTGATGTTATTGAAGGTCTACCAGGTGTTTATAAATACACTAAACCTGTTGAAATAGTTAAAAACATTACTATTAAAAACAGAGGTCAAGGAGAAGTAATTCTTGATGGTTCATTAAATACTGATAATTATATTGTATACCAAATTGGAATTGAATATATAAATAATATTTTACGTATTCCTTATGGAAATGCTACTGTTGATTTATATAACTTAATATTTACTAATGTAAATAACCAAGGTCATGGTGGAGCTATTTACAACCATGGAAACTTATCTATTTACAATTGTACTTTTGTAAACAATACAGTTGTTGGAGATCCAGATTATGAATATAATTATGGTGGAGCAGGTGTATTTAGTTATAATGCTCATTTAGTAATCAGAGATTCTTACTTTGAAAATAATAGTGGATTTGAAGGTGGAGCTATTTATGCGGCTGCTGATCCTGATGTAATTTCTACAGCAGATATTAATAACACTATATTTAAAAACAACACTGCTGTTACTGTTACTGAAGGTGGAGGAGCTATTTATTCAGGTAACTATCTTAAATTACTTGTAAACAATACAAGATTTATAGGTAATTCCGCTCCGTCAAAACACTCTCAATACATTGCTGGTGGAATTGGTGGAGCAATATACATAAGAATGAGTTCTGGATCTTTAATAATTAACTCAGAATTTGTTAATAACTCTGCATTCTATTGGGGTGGAGCTATTAAATCTTATTCCGCTATATTTGATGTAACTAACTGTAACTTTACTGGTAACTATGCTGGTTCATCTGGTGGTGCATTCCACTTTGCAGGAACCGGATCAAGTGTTGCTGTTGCAGAATCTACGATTAATAATTGTACATTTAATAATAATGATGCAGGTTCTACTATAAGTGCTGGTGGATCAACTTACAGAGGTGGAGCTATTTGTATTGAAGGTGGTGCTAAAGTTTACAATTCTGTATTCAACGAAAACACTGCTATTGATGGTGGAGCTATTTTCACAGGATATACACAAAGTGATATAGCTAACTGTACTTTCATAGCTAATACTGCTGTTAAAGGTGGTGCAGTTGAAAATTACTGGGGAACAGTTAATGTAACTGGTAGTTACTTTAATAGAAATATGGCAACTTATGGTGGAGCTATTGCAAACTATCAATACTCTAATCATGTAAATCTTTTAAACAACACTTATGTGGAAAATAGTGCTGCTTATGGTGGAGCTATATATTCAAGTAAAAATCTTTACGTAGCACCAACAAACATTTTATATTCTGAATTTGTAAATAATTCCGCATCTGCATATGGTAATGAATTATGTATTAATGGTAATGCTACTGTAAATTACAATGCATTTGTTAATAGTGTTTTAGGTAACATTGAAGATGTTTATGTAAATTCCACATCGGTTGATTATGTTTCACTTGAAAACAACTGGTGGGGAACTAGTAATCCTAACTGGGATGAAATATTGTCCGATACAAATGTAAGTGCTCCTAAAGCTTATGCAGTTTTAAATGCAACTCTTAATGAATCTGGAAATGATACTTATGATTTAATTGTCAATATGTATTGGAACGGAACTATTAGTCAAGCTAATATTGCAAATATTCCTGCAAGGTTAGTTAAATTAAATGCTACTGGCGGATCATTTAGTGTTGATGAAGGTAAATTCGCTAATGGTGTATTTAAATCACTATTCTTTACAGGTGATGATAAAAATTACATAATTGGTGTTAAAGTAGATAACGAATTAATAAAATTGAATTTAACTGTCTTTAAACCAACTTCAGTTAATGTAACTATTAATAAAGGAGATGACCCAAGAGATAATATAATTTCTGTTGTTGTAACTCCGGATAAGGCTACTGGTAATGTAACTATTGATATTGATGGTAAAAAGTCTGTTGTTAATTTAACAGATGGAAAAGCTAGTATTATTCTTTCAAATTTAACTACTGGTGAACATACACTTACTGTAACTTACAACGGTGATCAAAACTACGATTCATCAAATATTACAGTTAAATTTAATGAAACATTTAGTCCTATTGTTGATTTAACTGTTCCAGATTTAGAA
>CAVDAS010000056.1:0-12219 GCA_963606955.1 Bacteroidaceae bacterium | reverse complement strand
AAATAAACAGTTTTAAGAATAAACTGTTCATTATTAAACAATAAATTAGCTATTAGTAAATAACCCCTACAAAAACAGTAAAAATAATATGAATAAACATCATTTAAATCAAAAAATAATGCATTTAAATTTCAATACAAAAGTCAGATAAGTCAGAATGACTGCTAAGTCCCCATAACAAAATTTAAAGGACAATCGCCTGTCCCACAAAAGAAAAAAAGTAAAAGAAGATTTAAAATCCTCTTTTTTAAGCAATTGTAATAGTGTTTCCAACTTGATAATCAGACCATATAGAAGTAATAATGTATTTACCTGAATTTAAATTAATTTTTAACTCAGCTATACCTTTTTCATTAGTTGTTTTGTGATAGAATACACCATTTACATTAAATGATATTTTCTGATTAGCTAATGGATTACCTTGGCCATCTAAAGTTTGTGCACTAAATTTACTGCCGTCTTTGAATTTCATTGATAAATCTTTTGTAATTAAGGTTGGTAATACATTAATATTGTTTGATACTCTGCATCCTTCGTATTCAGCAGTTACAACATAATTACCTGGACGTAAATTAATAGTTAAGCTTACAATACCCTCATCATTAGTAGTACGTTTGTAGAATGCACCGTTGATGTTAAAGGTTACTTCCTGATTAGCTGCAATATTACCATCTTTTCCAATGACTTTAATAGTGTATTTAGACCCATTTAAGTAGTATTTAGTTAAATCCTCGTTATCTACAATTAATGATTTAACAGTTATTTTATTTGAGTTTTCTTCACCAGTAACTGGATTATAGTTAGTAATTACATAATCTCCAGCATTTAAGTTAATGTTTAAACTAGCTACCCCATTATCATCAGTTTGTCTAGTGTATAAAACACCATTGATGTTGAAATTAACATCACTTTTTACTAATGGATTACCATTTGCATCTAAGAACAAAGCAGTGTATTTAGTTGAATTTCTAAACATTTTAACAAGATCTTTACCAACAACAGTAGATTTAATATTAACAACTCCATTAGCTATTGCTGCATCATAGTCTTTAGTTCCATTAAATCTAGCACTTACATTATATTTACCTGAATTTAAATTAATATTCATAAATGCACTACCATTTCCATTAGTGTATCTAACATATTCTCTACCATTAACAGTAAATATAATTGTTTCATTAGCAATACCTTTACCTAAACAGTCAGTTAAAATAGCTTCTAGTTTTTCTTTACCACCAAAGTATTTTTCTAAATCTTTAATAACCAAATTAGATGCACTAGATTTAGCTACACTAAGATTATAGCTGGTAGTTGAAGACCTATACTTTGTATCTCCAGGGTAATTAACATTTAATGTGTGATTTCCTGAAACTACACCTGTGAATGTTGCATTAGCCTTA
Source organism: Bacteroidaceae bacterium (assembly GCA_963606955.1). GTDB lineage: Archaea > Methanobacteriota > Methanobacteria > Methanobacteriales > Methanobacteriaceae > Methanocatella. The sequence goes on along the minus strand of CAVDAS010000056.1, from coordinate 10,819 downwards.
CCATTTACGATAGTTGCGGTTTTTGTAATATCTCCAATTGTAAATACTACATCTCCCATTGCATCCTTATTAATTTCAAAATTAACAATAATTGGTTCACCAAATATACTTTCATTATTAAAAGTAACTTTTATATTTGGTGTTGATTTACCAACATTAACAATTCCATTTAAGTATGTAGGAGATACTTTTGTTGATTCATAAATAGCTGAAACTGGATGATTTCCACTAACATTACTTGAATATAATGCACTAAATACTCCAGTTTTATTGTTTAAAGTAGCTGTGAGATTTTTACCATCTACTTTAAATGTTACATTTCCAGGAATTATAATATTTTTATTGTCATCATATAAAACTCCATATAAATCAGTAGTTTCACATAATCCAACATTAACTGTTTGGTTGTCTAAAACTACAAAGAAAGTATTTGTCAATATTAAGTTATTATTCAATATAGCTGAACCATTACAATTAAATGCATTGTTTTCTAAGCTTAAAGAAGCATCATTATTAATAACAATACCTTCATGTGTGTTTTTAACAGTATTATTTGTTAAAAATGCACTACCATTATTTTGAATTATTAATCCTGTTTCATCAAATGTTGAATTAATTAAATCCATGAAACAGTGTCCTGTAGATAATTCAAATAAGTATTCTCCAGTATTGTTTGCAAATTTGGAGTTTGTAAGAGTTAAATTTGCATAGTAGTCACTTGGATAAGTATACTGACCATACATGTAAATTATTGAAGCATCTCTTGCTTCGTTGTTTATAAATTCACAATTATCAGCCCATATAAATCCAAAGTAGTTAGTCATAACTCCACCAGTGATTAAAGCAAAGTTATTTGTAAATTTAGAGTCACTTATATTAGTGTAAGCTACATTATCACCATTGTAAATAGCTCCACCTTCTTTACGTGCATAATTATTATCAAATGTTGAATTTTTAATTACAGTCCAGTCAATTGTTGTAACTCCCCCAGAGGTAGAATAAATTGTAGTTACAGTATTACCTAATTCTAATGCTCCACCATTTTCATCAGCAGTATTGTTAATAAATTCAGAATTGGTAATTGTTAATGGTGCTGAATGATCATAAATTGCACCACCAGAGACTGAATATCCAGTATCTTTATCTATTGCTTTATTTCCTATAAATGAAGAGCCAGTAATATCTACTGGAGCACCTGTTATAAATATAGCTCCTCCACGATTTGCATTATTATTAATGAATTTAGAATTGATTATTGTTGTATTACCGTATGAATAACCCATAGAGTATAAAGCACCTGCATATGTATTTGCAGAGTTAGCCTCAAATGTAGAGTTAATAATTGTTAATCCATAATCCCCATCTTTAAAAATAGCACCAGCATAACTTTGAGTAGCTGTATTATTTCTAAATGTTGAATTAATAATTGTTAATCCACCCCATGATTCAATAGCTCCAGCAGAACTAGCAATATTATTTTCCAAGGTACAGTTAATTACAGTTAAATTAGACCTAAATTGAACATAAACAGCACTGGCATAAGATACACTACTGCTTAAAGTACTTGAATTTGCAAGAATAAGATTTTTTAAAGTTAAATTAGATCCTATATCAACACTAAATATCCTGCTGTGATTTCCAATAAAAGTAACTGGTTTATCAGTAAGTGAAGTAATAGTTATAGTTTTATTAATTGAATATGGCTCAGCTGGCATGTATCTATGACCAACATTAATTACATCATTAACAATATAAGTTCCAGGAATTCCTTTTACAATATCATTAAAACCAGCAGCAGCTATAGCCTCTTCTATAGTTTCATAACCAGTTTCATTAACAAACCAGTAGTTTTTAACATTTACTCTTAAAAGTCCGGTGTTAATTTCTGCATTAGCATCTCCTGAGAAAATACCTGAAATTACATATTCACCAGTGTTAAATTCATAATCAAAACTAGCGTTTCCATCTTTAATTTCTGCTTGGCCAATGTTTTTGCCATTAGCTGTGAAATTAAGAACACCACCATTTATTGGATTTCCCATATCATCACTAACTGTTGCATTTAATGTGATAGTTCCGTTTTTAACTTTGACACTTTCATTATTTAAAAAAGTAACAACAGCTGTATTAATACCTTCTCCATTAAAGTTAATTACAGCATTTTTACCACTCATAGTGTTATTAGCTAAACTAACAGTTGAGGAAGCTGTAATAGCTATTGAATTATCCTTAAACTGATTATTTTTAATAATATTAGTTGCACCTCTACCATAAGTAATTATTGCATTACCAGTATTTGAATTAAAGATATTATTAGAAATAACTGTTAAATTAGCTAATGCAGCATAAATTGCACCAGCATCATTTGATGTGAAATTATTATTTTCAATATTTATAATTGCAGTATTATATGCATCAATATAAATAGCTCCAGCTCTAGTTGCTTTATTTTGTGTAAAAGTAGAATTAGCTATTAATGCATTATCTGCAACATAAACAGTACCTTCATATTCGCCAGCACCATTATTTGTAAATGTAGAGTTAATTATGGTTAATTTAGCATCAGCATAAATTGCTGAACCATAATTATCAACACCACTACTAAGGTCATTTCCCTGGAAAATAGAATTAGATACATATAAAGAACCTATAGATTCAGCATCACAATAAATAGCTCCACCAGAATTAGCTAGACAATCTTTAAAAATACAGTTATCAACTAAAACATCTCCTCTGTCGATGTAAATAGCTCCACCATTACCATCAAATTCATCTACATGTCCGTTTGTAAAAGTTAAATTGTATATTTCAGTATCATCAGCAATACTTAAAATTTGACTCTCATCACCAGCATTAATAATAGTTTTATCTTTTGATTGGCCAATAATAGTTACAGGATCATCTATACTTAAACCATATTCCTCATAAACACCATCACTGATTATGATAGTTTTATTTCCACCTAATGCTTGATTTTTAGCTAATGCAGCACCAATAGTTCTTAAAGGAGAAGTAACAGTTCCATCATTTGCGTCATTACCAGTAGTAGCTACATAAATTCTATTACTTTCATTTACACTAACATGGAATTTTAATGAAGTAATATTAGCAACATTAATAATTTCATCACCTTTAGATATTGGTGTGTATTTAGTAGAAGCAGTATTATTACTAATTGTAACTGTTGTAGGGTTTAAATTACCTAAAGTTGATGTTAAAGCAAATGTTGCATTAGGCATTGTTTTATTTAAATTAGTAAACTTAATTCCATCAGTTGTAAGTTTGAAATCTACATTTATTTGATTAACACCACCAATAGTTACATTTGAACTATCAATAGAAGCGTCAACTACAACCCAATTATTAATAATTGCAGTAGAATCACTGTTTAATTTAGCTTTATTATTATCTCCCCAGAAATTATAATCCAAATTGACTTTTAAATCAGTAGTAATATATATTAAAGGTGCAGTTTCTTTAATAGTATTATTAATGAAATTATTATAAAATAAATCTGCTCTAGTTTCACGAATAGAAACAATTCCAGACCATGCACCTGAAGCTCCAGTAGCAGTATTTTCTATAAAAGTACATCCTTTAATTACAAGATTTATATAAGATGTTACAGCAGCTACAGAACCTTTATTATTTTTAAAGGTACAGTTTTCTAAAAGCAAATATCTATCATCATTTCCACTTCCACCCTGTGTTGATGAAGTAGATACTGCTCCATTAGTAGCTCCTGAAAATGTTAATCCGATTAATTTAGTGTTAGCTGCCAGTATATATAACTGACGTTGATTTAGTGGTGAAATTACCACATTACCAATACCTCTTATTGTTACATTAGTTTCAATGTTATAATTGTCAAGAATATAATTACCTTGATTTACAATAATTTCACAGCCAGAACTATTTTTAGTTTCGTCTAATGCTTTAGTAATAGTTGCATATGGATTATTTTGAGATCCGTTTCCTGAAATATCACTACCTGTAGTATCTACATAGATTTTAACTCCATTTGAAACATCCGGAATTACAATTTCAGGATTTACAATTGGTGTATCATTAGAAACAATAGTTATATTTACACTAGAAGGTGTTAAACCATCACTATACTGTAAAAATTCATCATATGCACTATCTTCAACTGCAGTAAATGTCAGTATATAAGGGGTTGCCCTTGGTGTTAATCCTTCCAATTCTGATACTTTAATTGTAGGAAGCTCACTAGTTTCAATAGTTTTTTCTATACTATGTTCTACCCCATTTCCATCAGTATATTTACCAATGACATTTAATGTATCCCAACATTGCATACCTTCATACCAATATAAAGTACCAGAAAATGATGCATCTTCACCTTCTTTTATAGTAATATTATCTTTATCAAATTCAATATAACCTTCATCATCAGTATGGCCGTCCCATTTAACGACACCCTCATTGTTTTCATCTTCAACAGAATAATCTGTTTGTACATCCCCAATAACTTCATTATTTGCAACAGTATCCTCATTAACATCAGTTGCAAAGGAAGTAGGGATTGATATAAGCATTAATAATGCTAAAAAGATTACTAATAGCTTATTTTCCAATTTTATATTCATTTTTTATTCCTCATAACATATTTAATATTTAAATAGATTAAATGAAATGAAATTTAATTCATAACGAAATTATTTTTGTTTGAAGAAATATATAATAATTGCCACAATTATGATAATTGTACATAAAATAATGAAAAAATAAACTAAAAAAAGTAAAAATAAAGTGAATTATTAAAATTCACTTAATTAAAATATTATTTCCAACTTGGTAATCATTCCACATAGAGGTTATGATATATTTACCTTTCATTAAGTTAATATTTAATGAAGCAATACCATTTTCACCAGTAGTTTTGTGATAGAATACTCCATTTACATTAAACACTACATTTTGATTAGCTAATGGCTTACCTTGACCATCTAAAGTTTGAGCACTGAATTTAGATCCGTCTTTGTAATTCATAGATAAATCTTTTGTAATTAATGTATCTAAGACAGTAATACTATTTGAAACTCTACATCCTTCGTATTCAGCAGTTACCTTGTAATTACCTGGACGTAAATTAATAGCTAAGCTTACAATACCGTCATCATCAGTAGTACGTTTGTAGATTACACCATTAATATTAAAGGTTACTTCCTGATTAGCTGCAATATTACCATCTTTACCAATTACTTTAAGAGTGTATTTAGACTCATTTAAGTAGTATTTGGTTAAATCCTTGTTATCTACAAGTAATGATTTAACAGTGATATTGTTTGAGTTTTCTTCACCAGTTACAAGATTATAGTTAGTAATTACATAGCTACCTTGATTTAAATTAATGTTTAATCTAGCTATTCCTGATCCATTGGTTTTATGTTCATACATTACACCATTAATGTTAAATTTAACAGTAGTATTTATTAAAGCCTTACCAGTACTGTCCAAGAATAATGCATAATATTGAGTTGAATTTCTAAACATTTTAACAATATCTTGTCCAAATGTAGTAGATTTAATATTAACACTAGCATTAGCTATTGCAGCATCATAATCCTCAGATCCATTAAATTTAATATTTACATGATATTTATCTGGATTTAGATTAATAGCCATAGATGCACTACCATTAACATTAGTGTATCGTATATAATCCTTACCATTAATAGTAAAAATAATAGTTTCATTAACAATAGGATTACCAAAGTAATCGGTTAAAATAGCTTCTAATCTTTCTTTACCACCAAAGTATTTTTCTAAATCTTTAACTTCCAAATTAGCTAGTGTTGATTTAATTACACTAAGATTATAATTTCTGTTAAAAGCATCATACTTAGTATTTCCAGGATAATAAACATTTAAAGTGTGATTTCCAGGAGTTATATTCATAAATGTTACATTAGCCTTACCATTTGCAATAGTTGCTGTTTTTGTAATATTACCAATAGTAAATACTACATCCCCCACAGCATCATTATTAATTTCAAAATTAACAATAATTGGCTCACCTGCAATACTTTCATTATTAAATGTAATATTTACATTTGGGGTTGTTTTAGTAATAATTACTGTTCCATTTAAGTAAGTAATATCTTCTTTATACATATTTTTATAAATAGCTGATACTGCATATTTACCAATTGCATTAATTGCATAATTGGCACTAAATACCCCATTATCATTTAAAATAGCATTTATTTCAGTATTATCCAGATTAAACATTACATTTCCAGGAATAACAATGTTACTGTTATCGTCAGTATGAATAGCTGTTAAATTAATTATTTTACCCGCTTCACAAGTAATTGTTTCATTATTTAAAATAATTGCAAAAGTTTTTGATAAAATATTTTTTGTATTGTATACTGCTGGACCATTACAGTTAAATGAATTATTAGCTAATGTTAATGTGTTTGAATTTTTAACAACAAGACCATCATGGATATTTTCAACAGTATTGTTAATTAAAACAACAAAACCTGCATTATCCACTAATAAATCGTCTTCGTTAAATTTAGAGTCAGTTATATTTAAATTACAATACTTGTTTTCTGTTTTAAATAAGTTTTCACCAGAGTTATTTGCAAATTTAGAGTTTGTAATAGTTGTGTTTGCAACATAAATATATAAAGAAGTGTAATTACCAAACATGTACATTATTGAAGACTCAGTAGCCTCATTACCTACAAAATCAGTTGTGTTAATCCATACAAATCCATAATGGTTAGATATAGCTCCACCAGTGCTTCTAGCAAAGTTATTAATAAATTTAGAATCACTTATATTAGTATATCCTACACCATCACCATTGTAAATAGCTCCGCCTTCAAGACCTGCAAAGTTATTTTCAAATGTTGAATTTTTAATTACAGTCCAGTCAATTGTAATATAAACATAATCTGTTCCGATATATTCATGTACAGTGTTACCTAATGCTAATGCTCCACCATTTTCATCAGCAGTATTGTTAATAAACTTAGAGTTTGTAATTGTTAATGGTGATGAATGATCATATATTGCTCCACCAATTGGTGTAAATCCTACACCATTATCAATAGCTTTATTTCCTACAAATAAACAATTATCAATATTGACTTGGTCATTATTTATAAAAATAGCTCCAGCACGATTAGCTGTATTGTTAATAAACTTAGTATTTATTATATTTACTCCATTGCCGGAAATTAAACCACTATATATTGCACCTGCATAATTTGATGCAGAATTATTCTCAAAAGTAGAATTAATAATTGTTAATTTACCATAACTTCCACCTTGTTGGATTACTCCTGCAACACCATTTGTAGCTTTATTGTTTTTAAATATAGTATTTTTAATAGTTAAATTACCCCATGACTCAATAGCTCCAGAATTTTTTGCACTATTGTTAATAAAGGTACAATTATCAATATTTAAACAAGCATCGTATTGAACATAAATAGTACCTGCATTGTAAGAATTAGAGTTGTTATTTGTAAGAACTAAGTTTTTCAAGGTTAAATTTGAACCTACATCAATACCAAACATCCCATCATATCCTCCAACTAATGTTACTGGCTTATCATTAATTGAAGTAATTGTAATATTTTTAATAACTTCCCATGGTTCAATCGGCATGTATCTGTGACCAATTTCTATTTTTTTATTAATGTTATAAGTTCCTGGAACTCCTTTTATAATATCATTTACACCAGATGCATCAACAGCTTCCTGCAGGGTGAAATAACCGCTTTCATTAATAAACCAGTAATGTTTAGAGACTTCCAAAGTAGCATTTTTAATAGTTACATGGTTAGAACCTTTAAAATTACCGCTGATAGTGTATGTAGCTAATGTATTGTTTGTAGTGTATGTTAAACTTGCAATACCATTATTATTAGTTATTGCAGTATCTATTTCCTTACCGTCAATTGTAAAGCTAATATTTCCACCAGTAATAACATTATTTGAATCATCAGTTAATACTGCAGTTAAATTAACAGTAGTTCCACCAGTAACAACAATAGTGGAATTTTCAAGATAAGTTAAATTTGTATTATTTAAAATACCTGAATTATAGAAAATTTCACTGCCCTGTTTATCATTCATTGTATTATTAGATAAATGAATATTTGCATCTTTTATGTATAATACTCCATTATCAGCACTATTAGATGTAAAATTATTATCAGCTATTATATCATTGGTTTTTAGATCTTCTGCACAAATAGCTCCTCCAGAAATACTTGCATTATTTAATTTAAATTCATTGTTTGAAATATTAGTTAATTTACTCATTTTTGAGAAAATAGCTCCACCTTTATTTGCTGAATTTGAATCAAATATATTATATGCAATTATAACATTTGCACTGTCATATGCATCAATTCCAATAGCTCCACCATTTTTAGCTTCATTGTTTTTAAATGTGGAATTAATAATATTTGCACTACTTCCGACATAAATAGCTCCACCGTCTCCAGTTAATACACTATTATTTACAAAAGTAGAATTCATGATTTTTAAAACACCATCAGAGTAAATAGCTCCACCACCTAAAATTTCATAGTAACTTTCACCTGAATCTAAATAATTTCCACTAAACATTGAATTTTTAATAGTTAAATAAGCACCTTCATTAGCTATTGCTCCGCCTGCAGTAGATACTGAGTTAGAAATATTAACATTGCTTAAAACTAGATTTCCACTACCTAAATATATTGCACCACCTTTTCCGGCAATTATATAGTCATCACTGTCATAATCAGGGATTCCATTTTCTAATGTAAGTGAGTTAATATTAACATAAATATTTGATGTATCAATTTTAAAAATACGTCCTTCTTTATTAGCACTAATAATTACACCGTCTCTACTTTCACCAATAATAGTTGCATCTTTACTTATTTCCAAATCTTTTTCAGTATAATTACCGTTAAATATGTAAATTACATTACATTTATCAGTTAATTCACTTAAAGCTTTTTCTAAAGTTTTATAAGGATTAGTTTTACCTCCACTGCCAGATTCATCACTACCATTAGTAGCTACATAAATCACATCAGAAAAAACATTAAATTTAATTTCTCTTTCTTTAGATGGTAAATTAATGGTTATAACTTCATTACCATCATTAATTGCCTTGTAAATTCCGATAGCTTTAGAATTAGTTGTTATAGTATTATTATCAAATTTACCAAGATTACTAGTTAAATCAATAGTTATTTCAGGTATTGCTTTTTTTAATAAAGCTCCAGTGTTGTCTTTTGTTAAATCAAAAGTAAATGCAACTTTATTTCCAACAATAACATTTGATACATCATAAGTAATATTTAAAACAACCCAGTTATCAACTACAACATTATCAGATATTTTATCACTATCTGGTTTAGTATTAGATCCCCAGTAGTTGTAATTAGCATTTATTGAACCTTTAGATTGAATATCATTATTTGCGCCACTTGCATTATTATTAATGAATACACAGTAATCCAGATTACTATTTCCATTTTCATTTGCAAAGTATATGGCACCTCCATTTTTAGCACTGCAATTAATAAATGTTGAACCGGTTATATCTGCTGTTTTAGAATAACTAACAGCTATTGCTCCGCCATAATAAACTGCACTACAATTAATAAAAGTAGAGTTAATAATGTTTAAACTACTGGTACCGCCGTAGTATGTACTAATTGCTCCACCACTACTTCCTGTACAATTTATAAAACTACAATTTGTTATAGTTATTTTTTTACCTGCTGTACTAGTAGATTTAATAGCACCTGCAGAAGTACTGCTATAACCATTTATAAAAGTAATATTAGTTAGTGCAAAGTTTCCACTTGCGTCAAAACAATAGTCAGATTTATTCATATCAAAAATAACATTACCTAAACCTATAATATTTAATTTATGAACTTCAATAGGAGTTGTAATAGTATAAGTTCCCCTATTAACAAAAATATCATATTCTTTAGTAGATGTGCTTGCTACACTAACAGCTTTTGAAAGACTGGCAAATGGTGAATCAATTGAACCATTGTTATTATCACTACCATTAATTGCTACATATAATGCTGGATTAACTTGTGGTTTGGCACCACCACTAACAACTTTAACACTTATATCAACAGGATCCGGAAGTGCATCACATATATATTCATAATTAATATCCTCACAAGAAATAGTAATTGTATATGGATTATCTCTTGCATTTAAACTTTTTAATGTGGATAAATCTAGTTCAAAACTAGCGTCATCACCATCAGCCCAAATATAACCCGTATACTGCTGACTGTCATTACCTGTGTATGAATAGGTTAATTCAGCTTTTTCACCACCATAATAATATGTTTCTCCAGATAAACTGCCAGTATAATATAAAGTACCTTTTATTTTACCTTCTCCTTCATTTACAGTTATGTTATCTGAATCAACAGATATTCCATCAGTAACATCCACTCCACTGCCAATAACTCCATCAGATTCCTGAATAGCTAAATCAGTATTATTTGAATCACTAGCAAATGAAGACGGAATAATAATCATAAGCATTGTAATTAAACATGCAATTACTATGCCTCTTGAAACTTTCTTCATATAATTTCTCCATTAATTATTAAGTTATAAAAAGAATAAAAGCTTTAAATTAATATATTTTTAATAAAATAGCTTTATTTTTTAAAAAAAGTAAAAAGAAAGTGAATTATTGAAAATTCACTTAATTAAAATATTATTTCCAACTTGGTAGTTGTTCCACATTGATGTAATGATGTATTTACCTTTCATTAAGTTAATATTTAATGAA
>CAVDAS010000055.1:0-12230 GCA_963606955.1 Bacteroidaceae bacterium | reverse complement strand
TTTTACCAATTAATTTCTCTTTTCTATGCTTTTTCATATAAAAACTATTTTTAAACCCTATTTTCAATACCTGTTTTTAAAAATTCCAAATTTTTATGATTATTAACATCTGAAGCTTCATCAAAGCTATCAAACAAATAATTTAATATAATCTGATTTTTAACATTAATATCTACACACTCATGAGAAACAAAACCCTCATAATTATAATCCGGATTTTTTAAATCTTTTTTATATTGTAATTTAATAGCTTCTCTTAAATCATAATCAATATATTTTTCTAATTGACTAATTATTTCATTAGCAAAAGTATTTCCCAAAACTGCTAAAATAGCAATTTTTTGATTGTCCAAATTACTATCTTTGCATAAAAGATCAAAAGAAGCATAATTTTGATAACCATGAGGAATAAACCTTCCCTCAACAGTATGTGCACAATATTCATTCATTAAAGCCAAATCATTAGACAAACAATACCAAACAAAACCTTCTAATGTAGAAGAGTGTTTTACCTGAAATACATGGCAAAGTAAACTTTCAATTATATCAAATAATAAGAAATGAGTTAATTCATGAATAATAGTAGCTATTTGAACTGAATCATCCAAACGTTCATCATAATATAGAACATGCCCCATTTCATTTCCAAAGTCCATGCCCCTAGATTTTGGCCTACATTCAACAAATACACTAGCTAAACTTAATATTTTTTCTTTAGGTGTATAACCTACAATTTTTGAAAACTTTAACTTCTTAAAAATATTTAATACAATACCCATATAATCCTCATCAGAAATTTCAGCCTTAGCTAATAATAACTTATTATAATCAGTGAATAATTTTTCAAAACTATCAATAGAGACTGGACGAATTTGTTTATTACAATTAATACAATAGCTACTCTCATCTGAATTTAATTCCCCGCAAAATGGACAGATATTATCCATTGCTATTCTATTTCCACAATGAGTACAATAATTATTTGCTTTAAGATTGGGAGTTCCACATATATCGCATTCTTTCATAGCTACACCTTATCTAAAAATACTTTTTATAGATTTTCCTGCATTTGACAATTTAATTTTGCGATTTATAGCTTTTTTAATATTTTTACCACAATTAGGACAAAATTCAGCACTGTAATCTAAAATTTTCCCACAATTACAAACTAATTTAGATTTAACAAAACGTTTAGGATTTAATTCCCGATCACAGCTAGTGCAAAATTTAGAAGATATTGGATTTTTAGTTCCGCAAACACAAATTAAAGCTTTATTTTCATCCCTTAAATCAATCCCACAGTCAACACAAAAATCAGAAGTAATATTATTTAATGTAGAACAAAAACACAATTTTTGAATCTCACCATTTGTATTTTCAAAATTATCTAATGGAAATCCGCAATTACTGCAAAATTGGCTTTCTTCATCATTTTCCTGACCGCAAAAACAAAAAATTGGATAATCAAATTCAAAATCAAAATTGCTGTAGAGATCTCTTAATGGAGTTTGCTCATCTTCAACTAATTTTTTACCACACATTTCACAAAATAAGTTTTCTTTAGAGTTAATATGGCCACATTCACAAATAACAGTTGTAATTGAAAAAGTAGGCTTTGATTCAGGTTTAAAAATTCTTCTTAATTTACTATGAGTTCTTTTAACACCACAATGATAACAGTAATCGTTTTCTTTTAAATTTAAATAACCACAGGAACAAATTTCGTATTTAAAATCTTTTTTAGTACTTTCAATATATGGTGAAAAATCTATATCTAAATCAAAAAATCCAATGTCATAAATTGGAAGCATAAACATATACTCATCACCAGTGTCTTTAAATACTGTTCTAGCTCCACAACCTTTGCAGTACTCTTCATTAAGTGATAATCTTTTGCCACAATCACCACAATAATTTTGTAAAACCATACTCATCATCTAGTTAAATAAAGATAAACTTTTCTTAAAATCCAACCTATAATCCATGTAGGAATTACAAATAATCCTGCTACAATTAAGCTTACAAATATCAATAATACAACCGCAACAACAGGATTAACTGCAAATTCACTTACAAAAAATTTTGGTTCGGCAAATAAAGAAATATAAACAGAAAAAGCAAAAAGAAAAGCAGTTTCTATTGCTAAAATTACTTTTAATTTACTAATTCGATATTTATTTTTTCTCTCATCGTAAATATAAAATAATTTAAATTTTGAAATGAGTTTGTTATCTTTAAAATGTGATTTATTAAATACATCATTAACATTTTGCTCTTGTGAAATCTCACTTGCTTCTTTTGAATAATGAGAATTCTTAACCAAATCATGTTTTTTAATAGTATCAATATCCCCATGGCAACAAAAGAATTACCACATTTTACACAAAATTTAGCATAGTTAGTATTTTTAAAACCACATTTAGAACAATACTTCATTTAAAGTTCACTCATGTTTTTTATTTCATTAACAAACTCAGTTAAAACCTCATCTCCTAAACCTTCAATATATTTTATAGAACCTGCGCATTCATGGCCTCCACCATCAATACCTGCTGAAGGAATTAACTCAGCTAGTTTAGGAACAATATTATTGACACTGAATCCAAATTTTTCATTAACTGCATCAGTAGCTCTTATTACACCAAAATCAGGACCATGTCCTAAAGTTATGATTGGTTTATCTTCACCTAATTCCTGAACTACACTATCATGAACAAATCCACAGGTTTTTCCAGGAGCTGGGAATGTAAATTTATGAGCATATTTTTCAACATCAATCATGTTAAAGTAAATACCATTCTCAAATTGAGTTTTTTCAATATTTGGAATAGCTGCTCTAAGTTGAGTATCAACACGTTTTAAATATTCTTTATATAATGCATCAATCATTTTTTCATGCTTATCTACATTATCAACAGCTAAAATAGTGTCCATAATTCCTCTACCATTCATAAATCTAAGGAAATAAGCTTCAAAATCAACACATTCAGCTACTTTAGCTAAATGTTCTTTAGTAAATCCTTTTTGGGCTGCTAATTCAAGATATTGGTAAACTTCACCACATTCAGCATGATCACCTAGAGCTGCAATAGCTGGAAGATGTTTAATTAAATCTTCAACTTCAGGATTTATAATATGTGCTACCTCAGTAGCTAGTGCTCCTGCAGTTAATTGAGAATCCCCACCAACTAAATAAGGATTTACATGAGTATCAACATATTCATCAACAACAACAGTTCCACCAACGATTTCTCCATCTTTTTCTTCTTTAGTGATTAAATCTCCTGGAGAGTGATGATCAATTACTACAACTTCAACATCATAGATTTTAGCCTGCATTAAAGCCACAATATCTTCTTCTGTAGAACCATTATCCAATAAAACAATTAAAGGCAATTTTTGACCGTGTCTTTCTCTATCTTCAAGTGCGAAGGATAAATCTTTAACTACATCTTCCAATTCATAAAATGGAGCTTTACTTGGAGATCTTTTGAAATAATAATATTGAGCATCATTACTTGGATTTACTCGTTCAACAAGAGGAACAATAGCTTTTTCCATAGCTACTCCAGAACAAATACCATCAGCATCATTATGGTGTCTTAATAAAATAGATCTGCCATCTAAAATAGCTCTTCTGATTTTATGAGCAGCTTCTCTCATTTTAGGTTTTAATCTGTTTAACACATCACTTTTAACTAAGAAATCAACATCATCAGGTTCTGCCCTTTTATTTAATGCTTCTTCAATTAAATCTTGAAGTTTAGCTTTTCTCTCACCTTCTAATTTAGTAATAGATTGAGATTCAATTTGAGGTTTACCACCATGTTGGTTAACTTCACCTAAAACTTCTATTGCATCTCCGACATCAATTTCAGGATATGCTCTAACTCCCGCTTCATCAAAAGCAGCTATCCAAGTAATATTTGATTCATCAGTAATTGTGAAAATAGTTGGGCCTGAAGTTTGTTGTACTTGTAGGACTTCACCATCAACACGAACTAGTTTACCCATTTTTTCTTCTAAATCAACTATAATCGTTCTAGGGATATTTTTGGTTTGTTTTACAATATTATAATTTCTAACACTAGCTGGAGCTAAATCTATTTTTCGTTCCCTTGATTTAATAGCTGTTATAAATACAATAGCATCATCACCAACTTTATAATTAGAAATATCTCCTCTCATAAGTCCCCAGACATTATTATTTAATGTTACAAAAGCACCATATTTTTCAACACGGGTAACTCTACCTTTGTAAAGCCTATCTTTATCCATGTCTCTCATTTGACATAACGGATCTAAGACATAAACATCTTTAACTTCATTTTCTCTTTCCCGTATTTTTTCACGTTTCATTCTATCTTCCTTCCTTTTCATGTGGCAATCCCTACATAAATCATATTTTTCATCAATTGTTTTCCCACAGTCATTACATACATTAATTTGACCCTTACCATGACAATTAGGACACTCTTCAAAAACTTCAATTTGACCTTTTCCATGACAAACTTCACATGGAATATCTTGATCCGCCCCCAAATCAAATTTAGCTTTTGCATTACTATTAACTCCTTTAAAATGGTTCCCTACATCAAAGGAATCTTGATAACCAGTTCCACCGCAGCTATTGCATTCTTTATAATCTACAACTACTGAACCGGTTCCTCTACATTTTGGACACTTTTTTTTCAATTTAAAAACCTCATTTTAAAGTAAAATTTTATTTAAATAAACCTGGATTATTATTAACTAATGCATTCCTTGCATCCTGATATATAATAGCCTTATCCATTAAGCTATTTGCTTGACTACCATAACTACTTCCGGTAGTATTATCATTATTTTTAAGATAATTAATAGCATTAACTAAATTAGATGCCGCATCCTGTTTTAATTCTATTTCAGTGATAGTAGTATTTATATATTTTTTATGAATTTCTTTAAAATTATCACTATTATTTTGTATATCTGACAAATCTCTTAAAGTTTTATTATAATCATCACTTGCAAAAAGTGCTTTTTCTGATGCTGCATCATAATTTTTATTATTTATTAAATTTACTGCTTCATTATATTCTTTATCACCATCAGCTATATTATCACTAATTTCAGCCATTGAATTATCAAGAGAATCCATAGAAAATCCAACATAAACAATAGCTAGAGCTATTATAACTAAAAGAAAAATAAAGATTAATGATTTCTTATAATCTGACACAATATTATTTATTATAAAAACAAGTACTTAAAATTTTTTTATGAAATGATAATATTAAATTCGCGATATATGTGCATAATTATACCACGATTTTCATAAAAAAAATAAATTTTAAGAAAAAAATCTTAAAATTTATTGAGTAGCCCAAAGGCCATGTAAATTACAAAATTCCCGTGCAATTGGTTTGTTTGTGGCAAGTAAATCTGCATCAACAGTAAATGTAACTTCTGGAACTTCACCAGGCCTGAAATGTTTGATGTATCTTTCATCACCAACAATTAATTCAACAAACTGGATGAAATGATTATCATCCATTGGATGTTGAACTTCACCAACAGCTATTGTAATTTTGTTCCCATCAGCTGATATAACCGGAACATGTTTAGGAGCTTTATCTCCTTTCGTTTGAGGTTCAATTACATTTTTAGTACTATCACAGCACTCTTTTTCTTCAAGTGCATCTACTAAAACTTCGACTATGCTTCCACAGTCTTCACATTTGAATATATTGCCATATTCTGCCATACAAACATCTCCTCATAATAATTTAAAGAATATTTGTAACTTTATTGTATATATCTTTATTGATTATTTTCGTGATAATTTTCAATAGCTGCTTTAAGTGCATCTGCAGCTAAATTAGAACAATGCATTTTAACTGGTGGCAGACCATCTAATTCATCCGCTACATCATTACGGGTAATTTTTAATGCTTCTTCTAATGTTTTACCTATAGCTATTTCAGTAATCATACTACTTGTAGCAATAGCTGCTCCGCAACCAAATGTTTGGAAGGAAATATCTTCAATAACATCATCTTTAACTTTAATATAGATAGTCATTAAATCCCCGCATGTTGGGTTTCCTACTGTTCCTACCCCATCAGGATTTTCCATTTCACCAGAATTTCTTGGATTTGTAAAATGATCCATAACTTTTTCACTGTACATACTTAACACCCCAATTATTTATTTTAACTCATCATTTCTTCGTATTTTTCATCAGAATTCCATAAAGGAGACATTTTTCTCAAAGTGGCTACTGATTCTTTTATTGCTTCTACTAAACCATCAACATCATCAAAGTGAGTTTCAGAACCTAAAGATATTCTTAAGGAACCATGTACATCAACATCATCAAGATTAAGAGCTTTTAATACAGGAGATGCTTCTAAAGTTTTAGATGAACAAGCAGACCCTGTTGATGCTTGATATCCCTTCGCATCTAAAAGGAGAATTAAAGATTCACCTTCAATACATGAGAATCTGAAATTAATAACATTAGGCAATCTTTCATACCTATCACCATTAAGATAAGATTCAGGAATTTCATCTAATACTTTATCAATAATTTCATCTCTTGTTTTAATTAATCTTTGATAATTTTCTTCTAAATCATTACTAGCTATTTCACAGGCCTTACCAAATCCAACAATACCTGGAACATTTTCAGTACCTGATCTAATACCTCTTTCCTGGCCACCACCATGAATAAGAGGAGTTATTCTAACACCTTTTTTAATATATAATGCTCCAACGCCTTTTGGACCGTGAACTTTATGAGATGATAAGGATAATAAATCAATGTTTAATTTTTCAACATCCACTTTAATTTTACCGAATGTTTGAACAGCGTCAGTATGGAAAAGAATTTTCTTTTGCCTAGCTAATTTACCGATTTCTGCTATTGGCTGAATTGTTCCAATTTCATTATTACCATGCATAATAGTAATTAAAATTGTTTCAGGAGTAATAGCATCCCTAACATCTTCTAATTTTACAACACCATTTTCATAAACTGGCAAGTAAGTTACTTTGAAATCTAGAGTTTCAAGAAAATGCAAGGTTTCTTTAACTGCAGGATGTTCAATTTCAGAGGTGATAATGTGATTTCCCTTACCTCTTAATTTTAAAGCAATCCCTTTAATAGCTAAATTATCAGATTCTGATCCACCACTAGTGAATATTATTTCTTTAGGATCTGCATTTATAGCATCAGCCACTCGTTGTCTTGCTTTTTCTAAACCCTTTTTAGCCTCACGACCAACAGAGTATAAAGTAGAGGGATTCCCATAAGTTTGCCTAAAATAAGGCACCATTTCTTTAAATACTTCTTTGCTGACTGCAGTAGTTGCTGAATTATCCAAATACATCTCATAATCTCCTTTTTATTTAAATTTTATCTAAAGCACGTGAAAGATCATCAATTAAGTCATCTGCATCTTCAAGACCAATAGATAATCTTACAAAGTCAGGTGTAACACCAGTAGCTAACTGTTCTTCTTTAGAAAGTTGTTGGTGAGTAGTACTGGCAGGATGTATTGCTAAGCTTTTTGCATCCCCAATATTTGCAAGAAGAGAGAATAACTCCAAGTTATTGATAAATTCTTTACCTGCTTCTTCCCCACCTTCAATACCTACTCCTAAAATACCTGCATAATAACCATTTAAGTATTTTTTAGCAGTTTCATGTGAAGGATGAGATTCCAAACCTGGATAGCTTACCCATTTAACTTTAGGATGTGATTCTAAGAATTTAGCTACTTTTAAGGCATTTTCAGAATGTCTTTTTACTCTTACATCTAAACTTTCAAGTCCTTGTAAAAACAAGAAACTATTAGTCGGTGCTTGAGTTGATCCTAAATCACGTAACAATCTTGCTCTAGCTCTTAAGGTAAAAGCTATATTTCCAAGTTCTGGAACATCCCCAAATGCATCCCAAAATACCAATCCATGATAACTTGGATCAGGCTCTGTGAATTGTGGGAATTTGCCATTACCCCAATTAAATTTACCTGAATCTACAATATATCCACCAATTGAAGTTCCATGGCCTCCAACATATTTAGTTGCAGAAGCAGCAATAACATCAGCACCATACTCTAAAGGCCTTACTACACCTACACCAATTGTATTATCTACAATTAACGGAATATCATGACTGTGAGCAATTTTAGATAATGCTTCAAAATCAGGAACATCTAATTTTGGATTACCAATAGATTCACAGTAAATAGCTTTAGTTTTATCAGTAATTGCATCTTCAAATCCTTGTAAATCACCTGAATCTACAAATTTAACATTTCTTGCCAAATCTTTAAAGGTATAATCAAATAACTGATAAGTTCCACCATAAAGATTATCTGCAGATACAATTTCATCACCTGGAGAGGTAATGTTTAAAATTGCATAAGTAATTGCTGCAAGACCACTTGAAGTACCTAATCCAGAATTACCACCTTCAATAGCAGCTATTCTCTTTTCAAATACTTCAGTAGTTGGATTAGTTAATCTGGAATAAATTTGACCAAATTCTTGTAATCCAAACCTCCTTGCTGCTTCATCAGCATCTTTAAATACATATGAGCTTGTTTGATAAATTGGCACAGCACATGCACCAGTAGCTGGATCCGGTTTCTGACCTGCACGTACACCTAATGTGGATGATTTGTATTGTCTTTTTTCTACCATATAATCACCTATAATTTCTTAAATTTAATAATATTACACCATAACATATATTATTAAAAATCCCATATTTTTATCCCTTCTAAATCAAATATGACAAATATCATGATTTTTAATATTAAATATATCACGTGTTATAGCGACATATAACAATAGTTATTTAACATATATAAATGTTTGGGTAAACCTAAAACCAAAGATACATTATAATCCCCTTTTTAAAGAGATTTAAAAAAAAATGTTGCAAAACACAATAGTTTTAAATATAATCCAAACAAAAGTTACAACTACAGGAGAGTATATAATTATGAAAACTGTAGCAATCGTAGGAAGTCCTAGAAAAGATGGAAATTGTGATATTTTAGTAAACAAAATATTAGAACAAATCGATGGTGATAAAAGTATTTACTATCTTAATGAAGTAGATATGGGTTATTGTAATGCATGTCAATCATGTCAAAATGGTGACTGTGTAAAAGACGATGATACAAGAAAAATCGTTGATGAAATGCTTGAAGCAGATTTATTTATTTTCTCAAGTCCAATTTACTACGGTCAAATGAGTGCACAAGCAAAAACATTAATTGACAGATTCTATCAAATCTCACAAAACCCAAATAAAAGCTTAGAAGGTACAAAAGTAATTGAAGTATTTACTCAAGCTCAACCAAGCGATGCATTTGCAACATACATTGATTCAATGAAAGTTATGCCATTTGGATACATGGGTATGGAAATAGTCGATACTATTGTTGCAAAAGGAGCTGCTGGAAAATCAGAAGGATTAGAAGAAGCTATTGAACAAATAGAAAAAATAGGAGATAAATTATAAATCTCCCCCTAATCACTTATTTCATAACCTAACTCAATTAATTGAGCTCTTATTTTATCAGACAAATCATATTGTTTGTTATTTCTTAATTCCTGTCTAACATCTGAAATTAAATCTAATAATTCACCAGAAGAAGCATTATCTTTTAATTCAAAATCAATACCTAAAATATAGCCAACATCATCTAAAAATTCACGAATAGCTATAATATCTTCATTAGCTAAAGAGTCAATTTCATTTTTAGAATCATTTATTAATCCAAAAATAGCTGCAATAGCTTTTGGAGTGTTAAAATCATCATCCATACTTTTAAAGAATTCTTCTTTAGCTACTTTTAATGGATTATAATCAGAAGTGACATTTTCTAAAATCTCACAGTCTAATAGCTCATAGTATTTTTTAATTTTATCCAAACTTTTTTCAGACTGATGTAGAGATTCTTTTGAAAAATCAATTGGGCTTCTGTAATGAGTAGATAATACAAAAAACCTAAATGTGTCTGCATCAAAACTTTGAAGTAAATCACGAATTGTAATAAAGTTATTTAATGATTTAGACATCTTTTCTCCGGAAACATTTAAAAATCCAGTATGTAACCAATAGTGAACCATTGGAGATTTTCCACTAACTGCTTCCATTTGAGTGATTTCAGCTTCATGATGAGGGAATATTAAATCAAGTCCTCCTCCGTGAACATCATATTGTGGTCCAAAGTAATATTCTGTAATAGCTGTATCTTCAATATGCCATCCAGGTCTTCCCCTGCCCCATGGAGAGTCCCATGTAGGTTCATCTACATTTTCTCTTTTTTTCCATAATGCAAAATCAATTGGGTTTTTCTTAGTAGTTTTAGCTATTTCTCTATGGGATTCTAACTCTTCAATATTTCTATTTGATAGTTTTCCAAATTCTTCAAAATTATCTATTCCAAAGTAAACTCCATCTTCAGTTTCATAAGCAAAACCTTTATCAATTAATCTTTGAATTTGGTCAATTATTTCGCCCATGTGATCAGTAGCTCTTGCAAATAAATTAACACCTGTGACATTTAATTTAGCCATGTCTTCAATGTATCTTTTTTCAAACTTCTTAGCTATATCACTAGCTGGAATTCCAGTTTCTTTTGATCTTTTAATTATTTTATCATCAACATCAGTAATATTTTGAATATAAAATACGCAATATCCTTTGTATTCCCAGTATCTTTTTATTGTATCAAAAGAAATGTAAGTTCTTCCATGCCCAATATGAGCATCATCATAAACAGTAGGACCACAAACAAATAAATTAATCCTATTATCATTCATAGTTTCAAAATTTTCTTTACTACGAGTTAAAGTAGAATAAATTTCCATAAAATACCTCAAAAAAAGCAATAATCAATAAAAAGGCAAGCTAGGGATTTGAACCCCAGTATCATGGTCTGCAGCCACGCACCTAAGCCGCTCGGTCAGCTTGCCAATGAAAAATAAAACAGTAATTAATAGTTTGACTATTATTACTTATATAGTTTACGATTTACACTCCGTAACCTCAGAACCTAAACAACCTTGACAATCCTCATCAAGATCAGTTTTATCAATATTTAATTGGTCTAAAACATCCCCAATTTTAATATTTTTACAAATAGAACATGTTCTACCAATTATTTCTGTTTTTTTAGCTTCACCATTACGTAATTGAAGAGCTAATTCATTAACCATTTCTTTTACATCCGGACTTAATTCAATACCGCTGCCTCTTTTATCAGTTATATATTGAGATACAGCTGGCTGAGTTATATCCATAAGTTCAGAAACATCTTTTTGCTTCATTCCTAAAGCTAATAATGCTTTAGCTAATTCTGACCTAATTGCAGGTATTACATACCATACAACAATTTCACAAGGTGGTTTCATATTAATCTCCTATTTTTTTAATAAATCATCTAATTCATCATCATCGCAATCAGTTAAACAAATTGAATTTTTTTCATATAAAATTTTAATTTGTTTATCATTTTCTTTTAGATGCTTTGTAAGAGTAGTGATAGCATCTGCAACTGGATCTGGAAGTTTATTATGGTCTAAATCAACAGTTTTATGATGAGTTTCAATGTTTTCAGCATTTTTACTTCTAACAATCCTTCCAGGAACTCCTACGCAAGTTGAATCTGGAGGAACATCTTTTAATACAACAGCCCCAGTTCCAATTTTAGAATATTGACCAATAGTAATATTACCCATTACTTTAGCCCCTGCACCAATAATAGCTCCTTTTTCTACAGTTGGATGTCTTTTAGTTTTTTGAGTACTTGTTCCACCAAGAATTACTCCCTGATAAATAAGTACATCATCACCAACAATTGCTGTTTCACCAACAACAACGCCCATCCCATGGTCAATAAAAACACGTTTACCAAAAGTTGCACCAGGATGGATTTCGATACCTGTTAAAAATCGAGCTAAATTTGAATTTATTCTAGCTAATAATTTTAAAGAGTGATTCCATAAAAAATGGCTAACCCTATGCATAATAATAGCATAAAAACCAGGATAACATAAAAATATCTCTAGAGTACTACGCGCAGCAGGATCTTTCTCTTTTATTGTCTTAATTTCACTCTTTAATCCCTTAAGCATTAACAAACCTCAAATGTATTTTAGAATATGTATATCTATAAAAATATAACATATAGTATATACACTTTCTAAAACACATAATATATAAA
>CAVDAS010000054.1:0-12519 GCA_963606955.1 Bacteroidaceae bacterium | reverse complement strand
CAAATTAAAAAATAGGCTCCAAAAATAAGGTCAATCCCTTAACTTTATAGCAGTGTGTTTGTACTAAATTTTGGGAATAATATTAAAAAAGAAAAAATAGATTTTCACAAAATCTAAATCATGGCTTATCATCACAGTAAATATTTCAGAATCTTGTTGTGTAAAATCTTTATTTTAATCTATGGAATATAAAAAAAGAGATATGGGCCTTTTTAGCCCATTAACTGTTTATTTGTTTTTTATAGTAGGTGTTATTTGTTTTAATAAATCTAAATTCTCACTACTAATTATGATAATAATATCTGGATTATTGTTGTTTATTGCAATGAATGTGTCATTTTCAAATTCCATAATATTGTTTTCATCTGTTATTTGGTAGTATGTGGTATTATCGGAAGTTTCCACAATCTTTGAAGAATTAGTTAAATTTTCAATGGTTGTCTGTTCTAATACGCTGTTTAATCCACTTTGATTCCCATAAAATGTTTTATTTACATTTGTAATTTGAAAATCATTTCCAACTTGCAGACTCATTGATGCATTTGAACTTATTAATTCAACATCACTATCTTTAGGTATATTCATTGTGTATTGTCCAAAATCATAATTTTCCATTTCTGGAGGGGATGTAATTTCATTAAGAACATAAATGTATCCTCCTATAGATATTATAATCATAGCTAAGAAGAATATGATTATTTGCCTTTTTCTTTCCATATTTTATCACCTGTTGTAAACTTTATATATTATATTAAATAAATCAAATTCTCATGGAACTTAAAGATTTAATTTTTATCATTATTGCAATTTTAGTTGCAGTTGTGGTTTTAAAAATATTCATGTGGTTATTACCATTATTTGTAGTATTGCTTATAGCATTTTTCATATATGTATATTTAAATGAACATTATTAATTTAATTTAGTTGTATGTCTTTGTATGCAGAAGTTGCGGCTATAGCACCTTCTCCGCATGCTACAACCCATTGTCTTAAACCACCACAGATATCTCCTGCTGAGTAAACATGTTTAATATTTGTTCTTTGATTTTTATCTGTGATTATTTCTCCTTGTTCGCTTAATTCAACATTTAATTTTTTAGCTAATTCATTGTGAGGTACATATCCCACACTAATAAAAACTCCATTTGTTTTAAATTCGGTGCATTTATTAGTTTTAACATTTTTTAAAATTACAGAATCTATAAATGTATTTCCTTTTATTTCTTCAACTGTTGTATCGTAGATAATATCAATATTTCTTTGTTTAATTTCTTTTTGCAAATACTCTTGTGCTCTTAGTTTATCTCTTCTATGGATGATGGTAACATTGCATCCAACATTATCTAAGAAAATAGCTTCTTGCAGAGCAGTATTTCCACCACCCACTATTATAATATCTTTATCTTTAAAAAATAATCCGTCACAAGTAGCACAGTAACTAACTCCTTTACCTAAATATTCTGCTTCTCCAGGAATTTCTAGATGTTTATGTGTACTTCCAGTAGCTAAAATTATTGTTTTTCCATAGTATTTGTCTTTATGTGTTGTAACAAGGAATTTGTCTTCATCTTTAACGATATCTTTTACAATTTCATTTTCATGTAATTCAGCATATTTCATACATTGTAATTTCATTTGTTCAACTAATTCGAGACCTGAAATCAGTTCAAATCCAGGATAATTTTCCATTAGTGGAACTTCACGACCGATTCCACCCGCTAATCCTTTATCTAAAACTAATGTTTCTGTCCCTTGTCTGCCGGCATAGATTCCGGCAGTCAGTCCTCCGGGACCTGCTCCAACAATGATTATATCATAAGTTTTCATGTTTAATAACCTCGAATATTTAGTTAATTAAATTATGTTATTTGGGATTATTTAAAATTAGTGAAATTATTATAAAGTAAAAAAAAGAAAAAGAGATTAATTATTCGTTTTTCTTATGTCTGTAATAACCAAAGATTAAAACAGCGAAAACAATAATTAATACAAGTATATAAGGTATTGGATTAATTTGTGTTTGTTTTGAAACCTCTTTATTGTGAAGTTCATGAACACTTTTTCCAGAGTCACTGGATTTTGTTGCTTCTTGTGAAGCATCTGTTCCTACATTTATATTATTTTCAGTAGAGTTACTAACAATTTTATTTGCATTAGAAGTAACTTTATTAACTTCATTAGTTATAGCTGAAATTACTCCATCAATGAAATTATTTGTTGGATTTTCTGTTTGATTAGCAGGTATATTTGTATCAGGATTACTTGGAGTTACTGGAGTATTTGGATTTACCGGTGTATCAGGATTAGTTGAATTTGCCGGTGTATCCGGAGTATTTGGATTTACTGGAGTATCAGGAGTTGGATCAACAGGAGTATCTGGGTTTTTATTAATAAATTTAGTTGGTATTGGGAAATTACCAGTTTCATCATCAACTATTGTAGTTGTATTGGTAGTTCCGAAATAATTATTATTAATATCAGAATCTTTTGCTGTTGATTGATCAATTACAAATATTTTTCCATCTTCTGGATAGTTATCTACTATGTAATTATTGTGGAATATTACTCTAGATGGTATTGCTGGTGTTTCTTCATCTACGTATATAACTCCAGTTTCACCATAATTATTAGTAATATGTGAATTAGTCACTTCTAAAGGTCCGGATGTGATTATAGCTGCTCCTTTTGTACCTGCAGTATTATTAGCTATAGTACAATTGTTTACAGTTAATTCACCTGGCCAATTATATAGTGCTCCTCCCCACTCTCTTGCAGTGTTGTTTTCAAATATACAGTCTTCAACAGTAGTTGTTGAGTAAACGCCAGTACGTGTAGCTCCTCCATCACGGTAAGCATAGTTATATCTAAATACTGAAGAATAGATATAAGTATCTCCCCAGTAGGTACAAATTGCACCACCGTCATGGCCAGCATAATTGTTTATAAACTGACTGTTATTTACTTTAAGATATCCTTTGTGAGTAATTTTCGTTCCATAATGGTTAATTTGTTCTCCAGATATTGCAATAGCTCCTCCGTTTACACCTGCGGTATTATTTTCAAAAATACAGGAATCCACATATATTTTACCACCATGTTCACTATTGATTGCTCCACCCCATTCAGGGCTTTTACCATTTATAAATGTTATATTGATAAATGTTACAGTTGAAACAGAATTAATTGAAAAAACATTGTTCTTTTTTTCTCCGTCTATTATAACATCTTGAGCATTTCCTTTTCCTTGGAAAGTTAAGTTTTTATTAACTTCAATACCATGTTGGTAATAAGTTCCAGGTGTTAAGTAAATAGTGGATGAACTATTTGCATTATTTACTGCTTCTTGTATTGAATCATCTGGTCCAATAGTTATTGAATTATCAATTTCAATATTATCGGATGTAGTATTCTCTTCAGCAGAAACTACTGGAATAGCAATTACTAAAAATAATAATATAAGAAGAATTGATAACTTCTTAATTTTTTCCACCTCCTTTATTGTATATTTAGCAGATTTTAATATAAATCTTTTGGACTAACCGTGAACAATACTTTAAAGGGTCTATTTTTGGCTATTAAAATTAGTATTTAAAAATTTTTCAGTGGTTTTGATAAAAAATAAGTAAAAGAGTTATTAAACTCTTTTTATAATAATTTTTGGATGGATTCTTTGACTATTTTATTAACAATACTTCCATCAGCTTTGCCTTTAAGTTCTTTCATACTCATTCCCATTAAAGGCCCCATAGCTCCCATTTGACGTTCTTTAACCATAGCTTCATTTTTATTAACAATCTCTTCTATGATTTTTTCAACATCCTCTTGGCTAAGTAAAGTTAAATTATTGTTTTTAGCTATTGTTTCAATTTCTTCATCAGGTGTTTGTATTACACAGGTTGTTAATTTAGTAATACTATCTTTAGCTATTTTAGAATCAGCTAAAAGCTGGAAAATATCTTTTAAGTGTTTGGTAGTTAAAATATTAATATCTAATCCTTCTCTTTTAATTTCTCTTAAATCATAAGCAAGAAGGGAAGCTACTGGAGTTGGATCTACTTTAACACTAGCTAATATTTCTTCAAAAGTATCAGCTTCTAATCTTTTAACTAATTGTGTAGCTAAATCTTCACTTAAATTATATTCTTTAATAATTCTTTCTTTTTTAACATCTGGAAGTTCAGGTAAGTTATTTTTAATTGGTTCAACTAAATCATCAGTTATTTTGAATAATGGGATATCTGTTTCCAGATACATCCTATTAGCTGTAGGAAGTGGTCTCATATATTCAGTATTTCCATCATCTAATGATTTACGGGTTTCTTCAACAACTCCTTCAAATCCAAGTTTAGCTCTTCTTTTAACTTCTTCTAGAGCTGAAATAGCTATATCTTCATCATGTGCAACTATAATGAATGCGTCTTGCGGACCAATGTCTAAATAATCTTTAACTGAATCTACTTCAGCTTGTGTAATACCATATGCAGGTAATTCATCACTATGGAATATTCCAGAAACTCCACGTTTTTTAGCATAACTAGCTATCTCAGTACCAAATCTTCTGTTTGGCTGAACTTCTTTTCCAATAAGTCCATTAAATCCTTTCAATACAACTGCTTTAATAGATTCTGCTGAAGATAATATTTTAGATTCAGTATTTTCAAATAGTGCATCTAAATCATGGATTTCTTCAAGTACTTCTGCATTTCTTTTATGCAATTCTTCTTTTATTTCAATTAATGCAAGTTGCCTTTGAACTTCATTTTCTACAATTTCACTCATTAAGTCAAGATTTTGAACACCTTTAATTTCAACACGAGCTCCTTTTTCGATTGAAATATTTAAATCTTGTCTAATAGTTCCAAGACCTCTTTTTACATTAGTACTTCTTAAAACTTGACCAATCATATATGCAACTTCACGGACTTGGTCAGGATGGTGCATAGATGGATCTGTTGTAATTTCAGCAAGAGGAATACCTAATCTATCTAATCTAAATTCAGTATAATCTTCAGTGGTTTCAATTCTTCTAGCAGCATCTTCTTCAAGACCAAGACTTTCAATAGTTACTCTACCATAAGGAGTGTCAAGATATCCGTCTGTAGCAGCAAGTGCTGTTCTTTGGAATCCACCAGTGTTACTTCCATCAATAACCTGTTTTCTCATTGTATGGAATTCATCTACAATATGCATATTCATTAATGCAGCTATTGTAATACAAATTTCAAGAGCTTCTTTATTTAAACTGTGAGGTGGTTCATCATCACTTTCTACAAGACATGTATGTTGGTTATAAGCTTCATATTTAAAGTTTAAACCGCGCATAGATTCTTGAAGAGCAGCTCTATCAATTTCACCAAGTTCACTTTGTGTTGGTCTTAAGTTTCTCTCAACAATTTCATTGAATTCTTCATCAACTAATTCAGTTTTACAAGGACAAAAGAGTTTATGTTTAGTATTTAATTGCTGATGAATTTCAAGTCCCATTTTAAGTCCTAATTTTTCCCAATCCATTTTTACACGACCTTAATTTAAGAAATATTTAATTGAAGACTTTTCATTAAATTCTCCAGCTATATTTTCATTCATTACTTTTGTAACTTCAGCTATGTCATCATTTTGACCTAAAGCCCAACTTAATTTCACATAAGCAGTCTCAGGTGTCATGTCTCTTCCAGATATAACTCCAGTATTTAGAATTTCTCTTCCTGTAGAATAAACATTCATATTCACTCTTCCATATAAACACTGAGAAGTCATAACAACTGGAATATTTTCGTCATGTGCTCTAGCTAATGGAGCTAGTAACTTATCAGGAACATGCCCAAGGCCGGTTCCTTCAATAACAAGACCTTTATATCCTTTATCAATATGATAATCAATAAGTTCCTCACAAATTCCGGGGAAACTTTTAATAAGCCCTACTTTTTCTTCAACAGCACTATTAACCTCTAATTCATTTTCATTTCTTTTAGTATATCTGTAATTAGGGTTAATATCTATATTATGATTTTCAATTTTAGCTATTGCTTCGTAGTTAATGCTTCTAAAGGTATCTCTACGACTGGTGTGCATTTTACGAACTTTAGTACCTTTGTGAAGATATGTATATGAATCATTTAAACTGCCATGCATACAAACACTAACTTCTGCAATATCTGATTTTGCAGCTATTACAGAGTCAATAAGGTTTATATTAGCATCACTGGAAGGTCTGTCTGAACTTCTTTGAGCTCCAGTTATTACAATTGGAACTGGTGTTTTTAACATAAAACTTAATGCAGCAGCAGTGTAATGCAATGTATCAGTACCATGAGCTATTACAATACCATCACTGCCGTCAGATATGTCATTAGCTATAGATTCTGCAGCTTCAACCCAATATTTAGGCTGCATATTTTCACTTAAAATATTATATAATGCTTTAACATTATAATTAGCATAATCTAATAATTCTGGATTTGCTTTAATTAAATCTGCAGCTGTAAATTTAGGATGAACTGCTCCAGTTCTATAATCAATAATTGAAGAAACAGTACCTCCTGTAGATATTATTGAAATATCCTGTTTTGAAGGGTCAGGGGTTATATCTTCAGCTCCATAACCAATATTTGGTTCGTCTCCTTTTTGGATTAATTCAGCTTGGGTATTTTCAATAGCTACACCAACATTGTAACCACTATCTAATTTCAAAACTAAATATCCGTCTTCACTGTCTTCAGATCTGTCTAATAGGATACCTTCATAGGAGATATCTTCTTTATTAATTTTAATAGTGTCTCCTATGGTAATTCCATTGCTTTCCAAGTATTTTTCAGCTATTTCTTTATATGTCATGAAACCACATTAATTTTAAGAGTTGTCCTTCATCCATTCTGCTCCTGCTTTTAAAACATCAATATTTACATCAATAACTTTAGGTTTAGAAGCAAACATATGTTTTATAGCATTTTCATAAGATTTAGGTGATAAAGTTTTTTTCAATTCCATTAAAACACCAATTAAAGCAGTATTTGCAGTTCTTGTGTTTCCGAATTTTTCAGCTATTTCAATTGAAGGAACTTTAACTATTTTGACATTTTTATCAATTTCAATGTCTCCAATACGGGAATCATAGATGATAATTCCATTTTCTTTAACATCGCCAGCAAATTTCTCTAAAGATGGTCTGTTTAGAGCAATAAGGATATCAATATCTTCTACAATTGGAGTTCCTATGGTTTCATCAGAAATTACAATAGAACAGTTGGAACTTCCTCCTCTTTGTTCTGGTCCATAACTTGGGTACCATGAAACATGTTTACCTTCACTACAAGCTGCTTGAGCTATTGTAAGACCTGCACTTAAAACACCTTGTCCTCCAAATCCAGTTACTTTTATAGTTACTGCTTCCATACCAGTACTTTCGCAGTAAGCTGAATCTTCACTTCTATCTACATTAAATATTTTATCTAGAGCTTCAGTTGTATATTCGTTTTCAGGCCTTACAATTGGAGTCCTGTCTTTTAATTCATTTCTGAAATTTTTAACAGGGAATTCTTTTTCCATTTCTTGTTCAATGAATTCTTGAACGCCTTTTGCATTTTGTTTTAAGTTAGTTGGGCATGGAGATAAGATTTCTACAAAAGAATATCCTTTTTTCTCTTTTTGGACTGTTAATGCTTGTTTAATAGCATATTTTGCAAGTCTGATTTTTAAAGGAGTAGCTAGTGAGACTCTTTCAATAAATACTGGTGCTTTTAAACTGTTAATTAGTTCGCACATGTGTGTTGGGTATCCCGCATAATTAGGATCTCTACCTGTTTGACAAGTAACAGTTTTTTCTCCAATTAAAGTAGTTGGTGCCATTTGCCCGCCAGTCATACCATAAACAGTATTGTTTACGAAAAATACTGCTATTTTTTCTCCTCTATTTGCCGCCTGTAATGTTTCATTTAAACCAATTGATGCTAAATCTCCATCTCCTTGGTAACTCATTACAATTGCATCATCTTCTGATCTTGAAATACCAGTAGCTACTGCAGGTGCTCTTCCGTGAGCTGTTTGTACATTTCCACAGTTAAAATAGTAGTAAGCAAATACTGAACATCCTACTGGGGAAATCATAACACATTTTTCTTGTATTCCAAGTTCATCCATACATTCAGCAATTAATTTATGAATAATTCCATGTCCACATCCTGCACAGTAATGTGTAGTAGTTTGATTAGTTTCACCTTTTCTTGGAAAAGATGGATAAATTGACTCAGGACGTTTACGTATTGATAATTTGTAATCTTCTAAGTTTTTTGGTGCTAAACTTTTTTCATCCATTTTTTCACATCCTTAATCAATAATATTTCCTGTGTTTTCTTGTTTGGAAGCACCTTTTGGTAACTCCGCATCAATTTCTGATATTTCGTAAATCTTTTTAAGAACTTGTTTAAGTTCAATTAAGTTTCCACCCATCCTGTTAACAAGGTAAGTGTTTTCTTTTCTTAGAGCAGCAAATTGTACATCTTCTAATAGCTGACCATTACTCATTTCTACAGAAATAAATGATACTCCTTTATCTCCAAGTTCTTTAATTTTTTCTTTTGGGAATGGGGATAGTGTAATAGGTCTTAAGAGTCCAACTTTTAATCCTTTTTCACGAGAAACATCAACAGCACTTCTAGCTACTCTACTACTAATTCCATAGGATACTAAAACAATTTCAGCATCATCAATTTGATAAGCTTCATATTCAACTTCATTTTTAGCTATTTCAGCATATTTTTCTTGAATTTCAAAGTTGAAATTTTCTAGTTGATCAAAGTCAAGAAAGATTGAAGTAACTAAGTTTTCCATTGTGTCTTTATTTCCACGCACTGCCCAAGAATCATCTACTTCATGTTTGATAGCTTCTTTTGGGAATTCTAAAGGTTCAGCCATTTGTCCTAGGGTACCATCAGCAAGTACAACAACAGGATTTCTGTATTTATGAGCTAATTCAAATGCTTTCATTGTTAAATCACACATTTCCTGTACACTATTTGGAGCTAAAACTATGTTTTTATAGTTTCCATGACCTCCACCTTTTACTATTTGATTATAATCTCCTTGTTCAGGTCCAATATTTCCAAGTCCAGGTCCTGCTCTCATAACATCAACAATTACAGCAGGTAACTCTGCACCAGCTAAATAAGTAAATCCTTCTTGCATTAAACTTATTCCGGGTCCTGAAGATGCAGTCATAACACTGTGTCCGGTTGCAGCTCCACCATAAATCATATTGATTGAAGCTTCTTCACTTTCTGCTTGAACAAAGTTTCTATTAACCATTGGGAAGTATTTTGATGCTTCATGAAGGATTTCACTTGCAGGTGTAATTGGATATCCAAAGAAACAATCACAGCCAGCATACATTGCTCCAATGATAACTGCAGTATTTCCTTTTACCATTTGATTAGTCATTGTCTTCCTCCTTTTTAGTGTATACATAAACTTCAAGAGCTAATGGTTCAGGACAAGTTCTATAACAATCTCTACATCCAGTACATCCTTCGCCACTGTACTCCGCATATTGATATCCTGCTTTATTAAGTTCATCGCTTAGTTTAATAACACTTTCTGAACATCCTAAAATACATCTTCCACAGCCTTTACATTCTTCTTTATGTATTATTGGGTATGATACATCAGCCATTTTATCATCTTATTCCTTTTCATTATCTTTATCTCTTATTGCTACCCTTCTTATTTTTCCACTAATTGTTTCTGGAATTTCATCTACAAATTCAATTAATCTAGGATATTTATAAGGTGCTGTTACATGTTTAACATGATTTTGAATTTCTTTTTTAAGTTCTTCAGATGCTTCGTATCCTGGTTGTAATATAATTGTAGCTTTTACAATTTGTCCCCTTATTTCATCAGGATATGCCGTAATTGCACAGTTACTTACTGATTCATGGGATAATACTGCACTTTCTACTTCATAAGGTCCAATACGATATCCTGAACTTTTAATGATGTCGTCGTTTCTTCCTATAAAGTGGAGGTATCCGTCTTCATCTTTCCATGCAGTATCTCCACAATGGTAGAATCCGTCATGCCATTGTTCAGCTTGTTTTTCAGGATTTTTATAGTATTCTTTAAATAATCCTGGATTTACACCATGAGATACGTCAATACAGATTTCCCCTTCCTGTCCAACATCTACTTCTTCATCATTTTCATTTAATAATTTAACATCATATAATGGACTTGGTTTTCCAACAGAACCTAATTTTGCATCTAACCAGTAATAAGTTGCAAGAACTAATGTAGTTTCAGTTTGACCAAATCCTTCTTTAATTCTTAAACCTGTAATGTCTTTAAATCTTTTAGATACTTCTGGAGGTAATGGTTCTCCAGCTGTGGTTACATGATGGATATTTGAAAAGTCATATCCTTTGATGTTTTCTTTAATTAGGAATCTGTAGATTGTTGGAGGAGCACAGAATGTATTTACTTTATTTTCAATGATTTTTTCAAGTAATTTAATACCGTTGAATCTATTGTAGTCATATATGAAAACTGCAGTTCCCGCAATCCATTGACCATAGAAATTTCCCCAGACAGCTTTTCCCCATCCAGTATCTGCTGAAGTATGGTGAATTCCATCTTCTTCAACTTTATGCCAGTATTTAGCTGTTATAATATGTCCAAGTGCATAACTATGTTTGTGAGCTACCATTTTAGGAAGTCCGCTTGTTCCTGATGTGAAATAGATTAAAGAAATATCTTCTGCATGAGTTGCAGCATCTCCAGTTGGTCTCTCAAACACATCACTTTGTTTTTCGATAGCTTCATTAAAGTTAATCCAGCCATCGATATCTCTTTCAATTACACATTTTACTAAGTCAATTCCTAATTCTTTTTGAGCTTCTTCATAATCTGGGATTAATTGATCTTCTTCAACTGTTACGATAAGTTTAACATTTGCATTTTTTATTCTGAAGTCAATATCATGAAGTTTTAACATATGTGTTGCTGGAATAGCTACTGCTCCAATTTTATGTAATGCTACCATTGTAAACCAAAATTCATACCTATTTTTTAAGGTAAGCATTACTGAATCTCCTTTTTTGATGCCCATTTCAGTAAAGAAGTTTGCAATTTTATTACTGTATTTTTTAACATCTAAAAAAGTAAATGTGTGTTTTTCATCTTCTTCATTTGTCCAGATTAATGCAACTTTTTGAGGGTCTATTTCAGCATATTTGTCAATTACATCAAACCCAAAATTAAAACTATCCGGATAAGTTATTTTAAAATTTTTGTGAAAATCTTCATATGAGTCAAAATCGACTTTGTTTACATAATCTCCAATTAGTGATGTCATATTATTGCCTCTATGCTTTTATATTATTACAGCTAAAAATTTAGCTTTTTCATCGTTAAGTGCGACCATAGCATGCCTATGGTTTGAATCGAAGAAGATTGAATCTCCTTCATTTAGTACAATTTCATTGTTGTGGATATAAATTTTTAAAGAGCCTTCAAGAACATAGTTAAATTCTTGCCCTGCATGGCTGTTTAAGGAAGGAACTGTGTCTTTTTTTGGATCTACAGTTACAATAAATATTTCAGCTTTTTTTCCTATGAGTTTAGTACATAAATTTTCATATTCGTATTCTTCTCTTCTTTCTACGGATATTCCTTTTTTTGCACGTGTAACATCAAAGATATTCATTCTACTTTCTTCACCGGTTAAAAGTAAACCTAAATCAACTTTAAATTTATTTGCAAGTTCATATAAGAAACTTGCTGGTATGTCTACTTCACCATTTTCATATTGTCTGTATATTTTTTCATCAATATTCAATTCTTCTGCAAAGTCTTGAATGGTAATATCTGAGAGTTCTCTTAATTCTTTTACCCTATTACCAATATTTTTATTATATTCGTTCAAAGTAAACACCTTAATTAATATGTTAATTTTAAAAATTATTTATAATATAATAATTATTATAATGATTTAATTATGGATTTTAATTTATATAAACCTTATTAAAAATCGTGATAATTCGTTATGAATTTTTAAATAATAAATTTTCATGAAAGAATAGTTTATATACTAAAAAAAGTTATAAGTAATTTTTAGTTAAAACTAATGGGGGAAATTTATATGCCATCTTCAGATATATCTGATATTGTAATTTTTAAAAAGAAATTAGGATTAAATTATGAAATAAAACAAAAATATATTGGAATTAAAATGAAAGAAAATAACATACTTTCATTTAATTTCAGAGTACCTTCAGCTTTAAGAGATGAAATTCTTGAATATTTTAATAGATTCCAAATGGGGGAACCAACTGCTGTAGATATTGGCGGAACTGGTGATATTAAGTGTATTTTTAAAGGTATTTCTCCAGTTTTAAGAGAAGAAAATGCAGCTAGTGATTTTTATGCATTATCTGTGTTATTGCAAGAAACTGGAAAAACTGTACCTTCAGAAGAAGAATTATGTGAAACTTGCTCTCATTGCGGATTCCACTAAATTTCTATTTTTTA
>CAVDAS010000053.1:0-12553 GCA_963606955.1 Bacteroidaceae bacterium | reverse complement strand
CACCATTACCAATAAGATAACCATTAGATGTGACAATTGCATGTGAAAAATAACCACCACTAGTTTTATATTGCTTTAAATAACCAATATCTCCCCATTTACCGTCTTCAATATGAATATCAGCAGCATTTGTAGCATCACGTCTGACACAAATAACTCCTTCATTATCACTTACCTGAAAAACAGCTGAACTACATTCGCTTAAATTAATCAAATCATCATCAGTCTGATCTGCATCATAGATTATAGCACCATCAGCATACCGTTCTACATCAATATCAGCAGATGATAATTCTTCTAAATCCTGACTAGCTACAGTATCATTGCCAATATCTTGTGCACTAACTGAGGTTATGGCTATTAGAAAAACAAAAACTAAAATAAAATATTTTCTATTAAACATAAAAACACCCATAATCAAATATATGATGATTGTATGTTAAAATATTTAACATTTTAAAAAAAAATAGGCATTATTTGGGATTATCCTAATAAAACTCCAAATTCATTTGGAAATATTTAATTTAGAACAGTCTTAGATTTTATTGATTGGTCAAAGGGCTTTTGGATTTTTTTGTTTAACACATAAAATTAAGATTTTAAAAAAAAATGGAAAATTTAGCGAAAAATAGAATCAGTCACCTTTTGGAATTTTATAAATACTCTTAACATTTCCATTTTCATCTAATTCAATACGAATATTATCTCCCTCAGAAATTGGGGGTAATTCCATGTTGGAAATTATTGTAGGATTGCTATTTTGAGTTTTCTTTTCATATTCCCTATAATCTTGATCTATATCTTTATCTTCCAGGTCAAAATCATCTTCATCATCAAAAAACCCTGGCTTCAATTCTTCTCCTTCTTTTAAAACATCATCTTCATCAAAGAATTCTGCAATATCCCCATCAATTTCATCACTATAATCACCTACAACATAGGATATTGATTCACCATATTTATCATATGCTTTAAATGTTTCTAAGCTATATGGTAAGCAAACAATCATGTGAAATAAACCATTTTTAGAAAATGTTTTTAAATCTGCACCAGATGGCTGTGCACTTGGACCAGGATGTGAATGAACTGAACCCCAATATTTTAAAGTAGGCGGCAACATTTCTGTATGTACAACAGCTCCAACCTCACAGGTTTCACCAGGTAAAAAAATCAAACTAGTAATATATAACACTTTATCTTTGATTTTACCATCAAAAAAAGCTAAAAATTCATTTGGATAAGCTTTCTTAGCATAAAAAATTACAGATTCAAGAACTTCCCTATCAACTCTAACTTCATCGAATTCATCACTATCTGTATTAAATAATTTTGAAAGAAAACTCATAATACCACAATTAAATTATATCTATACTCTTAAAAAAGTTTTCGCTAAAAATTGGAATTTCTAAATCAGCAAATAAAAAGCTACGATAAGAAGTCTGATTTTTACCTTGTTTTTTATTATATCCTACAATCTCTTTATTTTGCTTATAAATAGCTATTCCTCTTTTTTGCCAATTATCCACATCATTTAAATTAATACCTTCTTTAAATAAAAGTTCATGAATATCATTAGACTTTAAACCTTTTATTTTTTTATTAGCTACTTCATCAGAGTATTTTGACTTTAAAGTATAAATTCCATAAGCATTTATACAGTTTCTCCAGGCCTCATCCTGTCTCCATTTAAAATACTTAGGAATATCTTCATTAGTTATTGGAATAATTCTGCTGTCAAAGGCTACAGCTTTGCCAATTTGCTTATCTAAATTATATGTAAAGGAACTGGCTGCAAAACTAGCTATTACTGAGTTTGTTTTTTCAATTCTGCCATTAAATGGAATATTATTTAAAAGAATACTTATTTCATCAGAAAATGTGTAAATAAACCTTGGAGCAAACTCATTAAATAAATCTTTAGAAACTTTAACCATTAATTTTGCAAAATCTTTATCATATGGTTTTTTAAGATTTAAATTTTTAGCTAATGAGTGAAAACTTCTCCCATCTAATCTTAAAATAATTTTTGAGTTTATTGGAACTTTTAAATCCCCATAAACTTCATATTCCTTCATTGCTTACATTCCTACAGTAATAGATTCATTAAAACTTTTAAGTAATTTAATAGCTGAAAGTGCAGCTAACATACTAGTTTTTGGATTGGCACTACATGGGAAATTCTTAGTAGTTGTTTTAAACTCTCCAAAGTCCCCTTTTGCAGTAATTTCATGAACATTCCTATCCACATCCGGATCTACAATGATTTTTACATTAATATCCTGATTACAAGCCAAACTTATAGTTGCAGCTACATTAATATTAAGTGGGAATTCTTTTACTGCTTCTGATGCCTTACCTTCAAATAAAACTTCCTGTTTATCAATATTTTTACCTAAAGACTTAGGAGATTTACGAGTAACTAAGTTAACTTCTTCTAGATTAAAGTTAGCTACTGCTTTAATACCATCTAGCCCTACAACTGCTCCGGAAGGTAGGTGTACCCTAGTACCTTTCTTTTTACAAATATCTTTTACTTTACTGTAAAATTCTTTATCCATAAATGCTCCAATACTCATAATAATCATATCTACACCATGAGATAATATTTTTGGAGCATATTCTTTAACAGAATCAGGTGAAGCACATTCTAAAACTAAATCTACTTTATCTAGCATATCATCTAAATTTAAAACAGCAACACCTTTAGCAAAAGATGCTAAGTTTTCTGCTCTTTCCACATCATTATCATAAAAATACTCAATACCTATATCATTATCTTCCGGAACAATACTACTAGCTATAATATTAGCTATAGCACCGCAACCTATAATTCCTACTTTCATAAAATCACGACAAAAAAAAATTTAATTAAAAATACGAGAAAAAAAATAAAATAAAAAAAAAGATGAAAAATTAACTTAGAATTTTTCAAAATCTGTTTGTGCTTTAGGCTCACCTTGTTTTGGAAGTTGAGGTTGAGGCTGTTGATTAGGAGAAATAGGTTCAGATACTGGTGGTTCATGTCTTACCTTTTTTATATCTCTTGGATTAATTAACATGATATCTCCAATAGCTTGAACTTTATCAAAATCAATAGTTAATAAATCATTTTTAAAAGATCTTACATCATGATCTTCTTCTGGAGAAACTTGAAAACTTCTTTTCATAAGATCTCTAAAACCTACTTGTTTTTTCTCAGGTTCAATAGCTCTTACTTGTAATTTAGAAATTGTACCTAATCTAATATTAAGAATTACATCAGCCACTCTTCCAACATAATGTCCAGTTACTGTATAAATATCTAATTCTTTTAAACTTGAAACTTCTACCATTTGATACACCACAACAAATAAAATAATTCGTGTTATACTTAAAGTGAATTAAGAACTTTAACTTGATATAAATTTATTTACTTGTTAATATAAATAGTTTATGATATATTAAATTTTTAAGCAAAAAAAAAGGATAAAACAAGGAAAAATATAAGAATATAATAAAATAAATAAGTTAAACAAAAATACAAAGGAGACTATAAATTGTGGGACACAAGCAAAGATTATAGAATTTTAGTAGCAAATCATGCAAGAGAACAGTATTTAAATATTATTCAGACTGCATCATTTAGAGGAAATTGGAATAAAAAATTAGCTATTGAAACTGCAAAAAACATGAATAGTGATTTTCAATCATTAAGTTACTCTTATCTTGAAGGAGACGACCTTGTTAACTCCCCAGACGTTGCAGCAATAACCGAAAAAGGCCAGAAAATTGTTGAGTGTTTAGGAGGGGAAGGATGGAATAAATCTTTCATAACTAATGCGCCTAAAGAGGATAAGGAAAAAACAATAGAAAATGTAGCTAAAGTAAGATTTTTTATAGACTCCATTTTAGGTCTTAAAGACCGTTTAGCCCTAGGTCCAATTAATGATCCGATTATTGGGATTGATATAAAAGTTGGGGAAATAATGAGTGTTACAAAACACCCTAATGCAGATTCTTTAATGATTTGTAATGTTAATTTAGGAAAAAGAGCTATAACTGTAGTTACTAACGATTTAAATGTAAAAGAAGGAAATAATGTTGGTGTTTCACTACTTCCACCACAATCATTTATGGAAACAACCAGTGAAGGAATGTTTCTTGGAATGAATGGAAATATTTTAAAAGAAGTTGAAGGAGAGTTTGGAGCTATGCCAAAAGGAATTCCTATGGACTCTCTTAATGAAACACGTAATTTAGTAGAATCTTTCTTAAAATAGACTATCTCAAATTTAATCCTATTAATTTTGTTTTAGTCATCTCCTCTACAGCATATTTTACTCCTTCTTTTCCTGTTCCACTATTTTTAAAACCACCGAAAGGCATGTTGTCTGTTCTGAATGTGGATTGTTTATTTACAAAAACAGTACCTGCCTCAATTTCATTTGCACATCTTAGGCCATCTCTAAAGTTTTCAGTAAATACTCCTGCCTGAAGACCATATTCAGTATCATTAGCTACCCTAATAGCTTCATCAACTGATTTTACTTTAATTATTGGAGCAACAGGTCCAAATGTTTCATTTACAACAACATCCATCTCCGGAGTAACATCATCTAATACAGTAGCCTCATAAAATGCACCATCTCTTTTTCCACCAGTTAATATTTTAGCTCCTGCTTTAACTGCATTATTAACTGTCTCTTCAACCATACAAGCTGCATCTTCATCAATAAGCGGTCCTAACACTGTTGTTTTATCCATCGGATTGCCCATTTTGATTTTTTTAGTTTGAGAGACTAATTTTTTTGTAAATTCCTCTGCAATACTTTCATCAACTATTATTCTTTTAACACCCATACATACTTGGCCAGCATTTAAATAAGCTCCATTCATAACTCCTTTAACTGCTTTATCAATATCTGCGTCTTTTAGAACTACAAGAGGATCATTTCCGCCTAATTCCAAAGTAACTTTTTTCATTCCTGCTCTTGAAGCTATAAGCATTCCAGTAGCTACACTTCCAGTAAATGAAATTTTATCTACCTTAGGAGATGTTACTAAGCCATCCCCTACTTCTGAACCATATCCGGTTATAGTATTAATAACACCATCTGGAAACTCTTCATTTAGAAGTTCTGCAAATTTCATAACTGTTAATGGTGCATTTAGTGGAGGTTTTATAATTACAGTATTTTTACATGCAATAGCTGGAGCTATTTTATGAATTGATAAATTTAGTGGATAATTAAATGGAGTTATAGCTGCTACTACGCCTAATGGAACTCTTTGAGTAAATGCAAAAAAGCCTTTACCATTTATTCCACCATCTAGGGGAACAGTCTCACCATAAATTCTTTTTGCTTCTTCTGCAGATAATCTTAATGTTTCAATAGACCTATCAAGCTCAACAATAGATTCATTAATAGGTTTACCTACTTCTTTTGTAAGTAGAGTAGCTAATTCTTCTTTATTATCTTTTAATTTTTCATAAACTGCATATAATTTATTTGAAACTTTGAAAGCAGACATTTCCTGAATTGAATCTTTAGCAGCTACTGCTGCCTCAACAGCCAAATCCACATTATTTAAATGAGAAATAGGTACAGTATCTATAACTTCACCATTATATGGATTTTTAACTTCTGCTAAATCATCAGCTGAAATATGTTTACCATTTATTAACATATCCATTTTATCACCTTATTTAATTATATTAAAAAAGAGCATTTTTAATTTTTGTGGAGATAATAAACTGAAATTGTATAATCGTATTTATACACACATTTTTATAATTTAAAATCAAAGTATAAACATGGAAACTGCCAGATTTGAAACATTTGCTGATGCTATAATTGCAATAGCTATGACAGTACTTGTTCTAAAACTACCCCAACCAGAAAGTGCAACAATTGGGGCTTTATGGGCATTAAAAACTTATTATATTGCTTATTTCATCAGTTTTTTAACATTGTTTAATATATGGTATAGTAACCACAATTTATTCCAAATTGTAGATAATATTGATAATTTAGCATTAATACTATATGGAATCTTAATTTTTGAAATAACATTAATTCCATATTTTACATTATGGTTAACACAGGATATTTACTCAATAGCTAGTGAAACAAGCTTTGGATTATTATTTATTGCAACAACTATTATTTATAACCTGTCTGTACAAGCAGTTCACAGAAGTGACCCCTATAATGACAAATTAATAAAGGCAAATTATGATGCATTAAACCCTATTCCATTAATTGTAATTTTAATTGGATTTTGCTTAACCTATACCGTTTTTATTCCTGGAATTTACATTAGTTGTTTAGTTGCAGTTATAATGTGGGTAATTATAGCTAGAATGCATAGAAAAGGTGTTGAAAATGGAAAGTGAAAGATTTGAAGCATTAATTGATGCCATACTAGCTATTATTATAACAATTATTGTTTTAGAAATCCCAACGCCAGCAAATGGTAGCTGGCAAGCCTTAGGAGAACTACATTTAGAGTTTATTGTTTATATAATTAGTTTTATAGTATGTTTTAACTATTGGAACTACCACAACAATTTATTCAGTATTGTGAACCATATTGACTATAAAGTCATCTGGTCCAGCGGACTTTCAATATTAATATTGTCCCTGCTTCCTTATTTAACAAGTTTTGTAGCTAATAACTTCCATTCCTTTTTTGCTCAATCAATATATGGATTAGATTTCCTATTAGTTAATTTAATTTATATTTACACTTCAGAAAGTTTAAAAAATGCAGATAAAGGAAATATTGCCCTACAAATAGCCTTAAATAAAAATTATGAATTTATAGCTACAATAGCTATAATCATAATCGGATACATAATTGGTTATTTATTCTACCCTCCGGCAATAATTGCATCTTGTTTAGTTGCAATAATCATTATCTGGTCTATATCATACATATCTAATAACTAAAATAATTTGATAAGGAATCTAACTTATCATTAAAGTTAGAAACCTCCTCACCTTTAATTTCACCAGATAACCCAGTAATATAATTTCTATAAAAGATTAAAGTCAATAAAACAATTACTATAATCCCGCCAATTAATAAAATAAACTCTGCTGATGTCTGACCTTTATTATCTAACATATTATCACCTAATTTAAAAACATAGTCCCTGCAAAATTAGAAATTAAATAAAAAATCCCATAAGAAACAAAAGCTAAGGGTATAGAAAACTTAATTCCTTTTTTAACTTCACCATACATAATTATACTTATTATTAACCCGACTAAAACAGAATGAATTACTAAATAGATTTGTCCTGCAAAAGGAGCTACTAAAATTAACTGTGTTTGCTTTCCAAAACTTTGCATAAACTGAGAGTAAACACTAACCATTCCTAAAGCAAAAGGGCTAGCTATTACAGCAGAAATTATTAAAAACATAACAGCCATCATAACTGAAGATTTTCTCTCACGTTTTAAAGCCAACATATCCCGCAGATTATTTGAAACATCAAAAATAACATTTGAGATACTTGATCCGCTTTTACGACCTCCCAAAATTATTGCAAAGATTCTCTCAAGTTCTTTTGATTTTAATCTTTGAGCCATAGCCATCCAAGCATCATCAAAGTTTCTCCCAACACGTATTTCAGCAATTGCACGTCTTGTTTCATCATATAATGGTCCTTCACCATATTTAGATAAATCTTCCATTGCACTTTCAAAACTTAAACCAACTTTTAACAT
Organism: Bacteroidaceae bacterium; assembly: GCA_963606955.1. GTDB lineage: Archaea > Methanobacteriota > Methanobacteria > Methanobacteriales > Methanobacteriaceae > Methanocatella. Next base: position 4,838 of record CAVDAS010000053.1, on the reverse strand, counting down.
AGCTGAAAGTTGTCTTAAAAAGTCGGGAGCTCCCTTCTCAATTTCAGCAGCTCTTTTTTCTTGTTTTATGAAAACATAAGTAACTAAAACTGGAATACTTAAAAATGGTAAAAATAAAGACAAATCAGGTATTTTTAAAAATACAACGAATATTCCAATTACAATATCTGCAAATAAAATAAAAAATATTAAAATAGCTAAAAATTTAGATGCAACTATCTCAATGTCCCCACTTAGTAAAAATTCCTGCACATCAGATAATTGCTTTTCAGAAAGTTTATTTTCTAAAAATAAAGAAAGTGAATAAATAATTTTAGATTTCATAGATTAAGATACAACTTTGAAGTATATAAACTCTCAGTTGTAAATTAAATCAATTTTTGAAAGTCTATTCAATAATTAAAGGTAAATCACCAATTATTCTTCCTTTATTTTTTTCAATAGCTACTGTATCTTCAAGTCTAACTCCAAAATCTCCCTCTAAATAAATTCCAGGTTCAACTGTAATAACCATACCTTCCTGAATTATTGTGTTATCTTTAGTTGAAAAATTTGGGATTTCATGAATATCCAAACCTACACTATGGCCTGTTGAGTGAATATACTTATCTCCATACCCATATTCACTTATAATATCACGAGCTACTTTATCAATTTCACAACATTTAAGACCTGGTTTAATAGCTTTAATAGCTTTATCATGAGCTTCAGCTACAATATCGCAAATTTCACTTTGTTTTTCTGTATATACCATAGTTCTAGTATTATCTGAACAATAACCCTGATATTTTGCTCCCCAATCAATCAATATTGGTTTATCTAAAGGTTTATCCTGAGGAACTGCATGAGGCAAGCTTGAATTTGACCCGCTTGTTACAATAGTCTCAAAAGAAGGACAATCTGCACCATATTTTCTCACTAAATTATCTAAATCAAGAGCAACCATATTTTCAGTATTTTGATTATTTAAAATATCCAAATCAACAAAAGCTCTTTGAGCAATACTTGTTGCATTTTCTATTTTAGATAATTCTTCAGGTGTTTTAATTTGTCTTTGAGCATCAATAAATGTTTCAGATTTTATATTGAAAGCATCTTTGAACTTTTCATAAGTACTATAAACTAAACTTGGTTCAATAGCTAAATTAGAAATTCCTTCTTTTTTAAGTTCATCAACCATATCTGAAAATGAAGTAAACTGCTTAACCTCAATTGTTGATGTTTTATTAGCTATTTCCATATCCATTTGGGCTGCATAAATAATTGGATTATCTTTTAGAACACAAAAAGCAAAGCTAGTCGGTTTGTAATTTGAAATATATTGAATATTTGTAAATTGTGCAAGTAAATAACCTTGATAATCATTTTTTTCCATGTCTTTTAGAATATTATTAATATGAAATTCATTTATTTTCATGTTTACACCTTTTTAAATTAATATTATTACTTAGTAGTTTTTAAAGTATATGCCAGCAAATATAATAAAAACACATATCACCATAACATATTACCCTGGAATACCACTTAGAACTAAAACCATATGAGCAATTAACATAGAACCAATGTATGCTCCAGTAATAAGACAAATAGTTACCAAAATACCTTTCCAGCCCATATTCTTAAATTGCTCCCAGTTTTTACCAACACCAATACCAACATAAGCTAAAAATACAGGCACAATAGCTAATAACTCTACTTGCCCAACATATTTAACTACAAATACAGAAGTTGGTGAAGCAGGTATGGAAACCACAATACCAATAATACTTATGTAAATAAGTGAAGAGATGTTAAATGGTAAATATTTCTCAAGTAATAAACCCGCAAAAGTTATAATGGACAAAATTAACATTCCAATAAGAGAATCATACATTGGATGTTTATAACCTACCCAATTTCCAATAACTGTAATAATTGAAAATATAAGCAATAATAAAGCCCAATTAATAACACCTTGGACTGAAACTGCCTCTGAACTATTAACCATATCAACCATTATTCTTCATCCCCAATATTAGAAACAGAAGTTTTTCTACCAATTTTAGGCTCTAATATATTATATAATTTTTCAGTTATTGGAAGTGCCAAGAATACACAGAAATAAATCGAAGTAACTGATGAAATTAAATTACTAAAACCTGCAAATGCTTGGATATTTGTAGCCATACTCTTAGGAAAAGCAGCTAATATAGGAGCTAACGCCGCAGCATTCATACTTGCACTACCTACACCAGCACCCATTGCAAATGCATATGGATGAAGAGGCACAAGTGCCACAAACAAACTTGAGAACAAACTAATAAATACTGCCCCTACAACAGTCCCAATCACATATACTGTTAAAATTCCCCTTGTCTCTGCAGAATTCAATCCAAATTTGTCCATAACAACAGCAACATTACCTTCACGACCAATAGAGTTAGTCATCCCTATAGTTTCCCTTTTAAATCCTAAAAGCAAAGCTACAGGAAGTGCTAAAAATATAGTTCCTAAATGCCCAAATTCTTGTAAAATTAAAGCAGGACCAACTTTAACTAAAATAGGAAATGATTCACCACAAGCTATTGCGAATTTAGCAACCAAAGGACCCATGAATAATAACATAACACCTTCCGCTATTTTAGATTGTTTTTTACCAATCCATTTAACAGGTTTTAATAAAAATAAAGCTAAACCTATAACCATCGCATATATTAATGGCATGACCATAATACTAACATCTTTTACAACATTAAAATTAAAAGGACCAATAAACTCAGAAATAATAACTATAACCAAAATAGTAACATGCAATTTGTAATCTTTCCACCACGCCTCTTTTAAAATGCAGTTATCATCAGATTTTCCTATTTTATCAGTATTCCCACTAATATTTACACCACACAATAGTAATTGTTAAATATGTAGCATTTAGGGTTTTTTAATAATAAATGTTTTGATAAAACATGAAACAATTAATAATAAAATTAAATAAACCCATATAACCACATTTAAATAAATTATAAAATATAAATATGAATGATAAGTATGAATGGAGGTATTTATCAAAAATGAATAAAAAAATAATGAGTGTATTGATAATTGTCTTGTTATTCTTTTTAAGTGTAAGTTTTAGTTCAGCACAAGATATAAATAATACGCAAACAAATAATATTGAAGTAAATTCTACTTCTACAGATAATATGGTCTTAGGTAATCCCCTAAACCAAAATGAAAAAACTTTTGACGATTTAAAAACAATAATTGATAATTCAGAAGATAATTCTGTGATAAATTTAGATTCTGATTATAAATACAATGGAACATCTGATTTTGATGGAATTACCATTACTAAAAATAATTTAACAATAAACGGAAATGGACATACATTAAATGCAAATCATGCGAACAATACTGTAAGAATATTTACAATAACCGGTTCAAATATTACTCTTAAAAATTTAATATTTGCAAATGGGTACTCAGGTAATTTAACTAATGGTGGATCAATCATCAATACAGGACTTCAATTATCAATTATAAATTCAACATTCATTAATAGTACTTCAACACGTTGGGGAGGCGCTATTCTTAATAATGGAAAAAATTTAAATGTTGTGAATTCTAATTTCATCAATTGCGGCAGTTTTAAAGAAGGAGGAGCTATAGCTAGTATTAGTGCTAATTTCACAGTTATAAACTCTACTTTTATTAATAATTATGTTAATTCAAGTTCTGGTGGTGGAGCTATTCTCAATATGGGAAGTAATGCTCAGATTATAAACTCCAGATTTATTAATAACACAGCTAAAAGAAGTTTTGGTGGAGCTATTCGTAGCACTGGTATTGATCTCTACATTATAAATTCCACATTTATTAATAACACAGCTGAGAAAAGTTTCGGTGAAGCGGTTCATAATAATGAAGGTAACTGCTATATTATAAATTCAAAATTTGTTAATAACACAGCATATCGTGGTGGTGGGGCTATTTACAATGCTAATGTTAAACTTTCTGTTGTAAACTCCATATTTGAGAATAATTCTGTTATGAATAAAAGTGCTTTAGGCAGTGGCGGTGGAGCTATTTACAATTATGATGGAATCAATTGTTCGATTGTAGATTCTACATTCAAAAGCAACTCTGCATATGATGATGGAGGAGCTATTTACAATATGGGTATTGGCTTTTTCCTTGACGATGTTAATCTTTTTATTAAAAATTCCACATTTAACAATAATATAGCACAACATACTGGCGGAGCTATTTATAATGAAGGACTTAATCTTTCTGTTTTGTGCTCTAATTTTGACACCAACATTGCACAACTTGGGGTGCAGTTTACGACAATGGTACTAATTCCTCTATCTTAGAATCAAGTTTTGTTAATAATTTTGCAACATCTGGTGAAGCTATTTATGCAAAATCTAGTATTAACATAAATGAAAACTGGTGGGGCAGTAATAATCCAAACTGGAGTAAATTAATTAACAACACAAATATTCCAGATAATTATGCTATTTTAAACTTAACTGCTGAATTTGATAACAAAAATTTTGGTACTATAAATACTAATTTATACAAAAATGGAACTACTGAAATTATTAAAATTTATCCAAGAAATCTTAAATTAACCATTAGAGATGACACTATTAGTGGAAAAATCATCAATGGAAGTTTCCAAACTGATTATCAATTCCCAAAAGGAAATTATAATATCTCTGCAACAGTTGATAATCAAATACTTAATTTTACTATCTTTGCAAAAAGAATAACTTATTTAGAAGCTAATGATTTAATTATGATTTACCATGACGGAAGTAAATTTATAGCTAAACTCATAGATATTGATAAAAAAG
>CAVDAS010000052.1:0-12766 GCA_963606955.1 Bacteroidaceae bacterium | reverse complement strand
ATTTAATATAATATTATATTTATTATAAGTTATATATATTCATCAAATTTTGACAAATTAGCTCTATTGAAAAAATTTTATCTATTAAAAATAAGCAAAAAAATTCCTTATAACTCTAAGCAAAGTATCAAAAGATACTATAAAATGTATTAAAAAGATGTAGAACTGTTCAAACAACAATCTTTATATAACAATAGAACATAAAATATTATTATAATAATTTTTAATTATTTATCATTACAAATTATAATATTGTGAAAATTATAATTTTAATAAATGGTAAAATATTAAAGAACTAGGAGAAAAAACCTATGAAAGATCTCAATAAAATGTTTAAACCTGATTCAGTTGCTGTAATCGGAGCTTCAAACACCCCAGGTAAAGTAGGTTATATTATCATTGATAATATCATCTCTGGTGGATATAAAGGAAAAGTATACCCAATCAATCCAAAAGGCGGAGAAATCCAAGGATTGAAAGCATATACAAATATTAAAGATGTTCCAGAAAAAGTGGATTTAGTACTTATGTCCATTCCTGCAGCTTTTGTAAATGAATCAATAAAAGACTGTGGAGAAGCTGGCGTAGAAAATATGGTAGTTATTAGTGCTGGTTTTAAAGAAATTGGAGAAGAAGGTGCAAAATTAGAAGAAGAATTAGTTGCACTTGGTGAAAAATACGGTATAAATATTATCGGACCAAATAGTTTAGGAATTACCGATTCTCACACTCCATTAAACTCTTCATTTGCACAAATGATGCCTCCAGAAGGAAATATAGCTTTTATTTCTCAAAGTGGAGCTATGATGGTAGCACTTCTTGATTGGAGTCTTACTTCAGGAATTGGATTTAGTAAAGTAATCAGTCTTGGAAACAAAGCTGGTGTAAGTGAAACTGAATTAATGAACTACTTAGCTGAAGATCCAGAAACTGCAGTTATTATCTGTTACTTAGAATCCATATCTGATGATGATAACTTTGTCAAAGCAATGAGAGAAACAACTGCTAAAAAACCAATTGTTGTACTTAAATCCGGTTCAAGTAATGCAGGTGCTGAAGCTGCATCTTCCCACACTGGTGCGCTAGCTGGTAGTGATTTAGCATTTGATACTGCTTTTGAACAATCAGGAATCCTTCGTGTAAACAGTATGGCAAAATTATTTGATATAGGATTAGCATTTTCCAAAGCACCACTTCCAGAAGGAAATAATGTAGCTATTATTACCAATGCTGGTGGTGGAGGAGTACTTACTGTAGATGAAATGGAAAGACAAGGATTAGAACTTGTTCAATTCGATGATGAAACAAAAGAAAAATTACAACAATGTATTCCTGACGAAGGTAGTGCAAACAACCCTATTGATGTTTTAGGAGATGCACCAGTACAAAGGTACAAAGAAACATTAGAGATTGTTTTAAAAGACGAACAAGTAGACAGTTTAATCATTATGGTTTGTCCTACTGCTTCTGCAGACCCAGATGGAATTGCAAAAGCTATTTTAGAAGAAAGGAAAAAATTCGAAAAACCTATTTTAGTTGTAAATATGGGTGGACCAAGTTTCGAAGCTGCAAACGAAGCTCTAAGATCAAACAATGTACCAACTTATGTTTTCCCTGAAAATGCAGTAGATTCACTAGCTGCTATGACAAAATACGCTCAATTAGAAAGCAGAAAATTAGACGACTGTATTGATGATTTAGCTAATGTTGATAAAAAAGCTGTAGAAGAAATATTTGCTAAAGTTAAAGCTGATGGTAGAGACACATTACTTGGTAGTGAAGCATATGCAGTAGCTGAAGCTTACGGAATTGAAGCTGCACCAATTAAACTAGCTACCACTGCAGATGAAGCAAGTCAATTAGCAGCAGATATGGAATTCCCAGTTGTACTTAAAATCGCTTCTGATAAAATACTTCACAAATCAGATATTGGAGGAGTAAAAGTAGGAATTGAAAGCGAAAAAGAAGCTAGGGCAACTTTCGATGAAATCATAGCTAATGCTAAAAAAGCACATCCAGACATTGTACCTGATGGTGTAGAAGTACAAAAAATGATGGAAACCGGTCAAGAAGTAATTGTCGGTATGATTAAAGACAAACAATTCGGACCAATGATTGCATTTGGTATGGGTGGAATTTACGTTAATCTTATTGAAGATGTGTCCTTTAAATTAGCTAATGGAATTAGTAGCCAGGAAATTGATGAACAAATCAATAATACTAAAGTTAGTGAATTACTTAAAGGTTATAGGGGAGAAGCACCATGCGATATTGATGCTGTAAAAGAAGCTATTAAAAGAGTAGCTAGATTAACCTTAGACTTCCCTGAAATATCTGAATTAGATATTAACCCAATTTTCGTATACGAAAACGGATCAAGTGCTCTTGATATTAAAATTAAATTATAATTTCTCATAAGAGAAATTACTCTTTTTTTCTTTTAAACATTAGTTGGAGAATATACTATGACTAATGAAATTGATTTGGAATTATATACTATAGCTATTACTAGATTAAACAATGGATTTCAAAATATTGGGCAAATAATTCAAAAAAATGCTCAAGAATTACGAAATAATAATCCTGAAGCTATAAAAATTTTAATTGAAGAAATTGAAAATACAACACCTTCTTTTAAAAATAGTGCTCGAGACTTTAAAAAGATATATTTAGATATTGTAGATAGCTTAAACCAGAAAGAAGTTAATTACAATGAATATGAACCTTTTTTTAATTATATAAATCAAATATTTCCACAATACCAGGAAAGTCTTATAAAAAGTATTGATAATTTAAAAAATATTGGAATTGACAATTCTAAATTAGACATAGCTATTATGAATTTAGATAATGAAATTTCAGAAATTGTAAATACATTTGCGAACTTCTTAAAAATAGCTACAAGTTATATAGATGACACAGAAAATATTTAAATAATCATAAGAACATATACTTTAAATTCAATAGATAGTTGATTATATTATAAGAAAAATAAGAAATATTAATATAATCATAGCTATTTCTCCTTATTTTGCAAAGAAATATTGTCTTAATTATTTAACTAAAAAAATAATTGAATGTAATTTATAAAAATTACATTCTAAGCAGTTACATCATAGAAGATTTTTTCTGCAGGGATTTTCTCTTTTAAAATGCCCAAATCAACTTCAATATTCATGAAATCGATTACATTTTGTTTATATGTATCATTTAATCCAGAAATAAAATTAATTTTATTTAAAGATTTTTTCTCAATATCCTTATTAGCCACTATATCCTTTGGTAATTGAGATACTGCTTCATCAGGATGTTCATTAATATAATCAGTAGTATTACCATTAATTTCTACAATTTTTTTAGCTTCATCAGGATGTTCTTTTAAGAAATCGTCAGATGCTGCAATTACACAACAAGGATGGCCAGGTAGAATCTCAGATGAATCAACTAATTCTTTATTACCGCTTTCAACTGCAATAGATGCATATGGCTCATAAGTTAACATACCATCAATTTGATCAGACCTTAAAGCATCATTCATTGTAGGAACTTTCATTGCAGAAACTTTTAAATCGTTAATATCCATATTATGTTGTTTTAAATAATATTTAAGTAACATATATTGAATAGAAGCATCACCTGGAGTAGCTATAGATTTACCTGCCAAATCATGAACAGAATTAATTCCAGAATTATTATCTATTACAATTCCACTACCCTCAGTTTGAACACCAGAAATAACTTTTACAGGTACACCTTTTTCTATTGAGGATAATACAGGAGTTATACCTACATATCCCACATCAACATCACCACTAGCCATAGCAGTCATTAAGTCTCCGCCATTATTAAACTGAACCAAATCAACATCAATACCTTCTTTTTTATACCTATTCTGAGCATCAGCAACAAATAAAGCTGCATCATGGTCAGTAGGAAGATAACCAATAGTTACTGCATTACTATCATGGCCAGAGTAAAATATATACGCTCCAACTGCAATAATAAGGACGGCAACAACTATAGCCGCTGCTATAATATATTTTTTTTGCATGAATAACATATTAATAATTATTAATAAAGAGAATATATAAAACTTTAGGATGAATAAATGCTTAAACAAAACATTTAATAAAATATCTGCAAAATAAAGTAAAAAAAAGTGAAAGGAATTACTTATAATAATTCTTTTCTTAAATCAATAGTATCTTTTAAATCTGGACCAGTTGAAATAATAGTTACCGGAACACCAGTTTCAGCCTGAATTTCTTCAACAAACTTTTTAGTTTCAACAGACAAATCATCATAGCTTTGTGTTCTAGCACAGTCAGGATATAACCTATCTACACAAGTTAAAGCTATTTGAGTTGCACCATTAATTCTACAAGATTCTTTTGCAAGTTCCATATCAAATAAACCTACACGACGCCTACGTCCAGTTACAACACCATATTCTTCAATATTTTTACTTTCAGCTTCTTCTTGTGAAATTTCAGTTGGGAATGGTCCTTCCCCAACACGAGTAATATAAGCTTTAAATACATTAATTACTTCATCAACTTTAGTTGGACCTACACCTACATCAGCAGCAAAAGTACTTGCAGTAGTGTCTTTACTAGTTACAAACGGATAAGTTCCATAATAAAGAGATAATGCAAATCCTTGAGAACCTTCAATAAATACATCCCCATCATTGTCTAAAACATTATTAGTTTCTAAAGAAACATCATCTAAATAATCTTCAAGTTCAGGAACATCCCTAGCTAATTTAACAGTTCTTAATACCCTATCAGAATTAGCTGGTCCGCAACCAGACCCAGTACTTCCTATTTTTTTAGCTAAATGTTCAGATTTTTTGTCCCTTTGTCTGTGATCTTCAGTAATAATAGCACATCTAGGATCAACAAAAGTTCTTTCCTTTACATTATATTTTTTTAAATCTTCAAATTCTTTAAATAAAACATCTTTATCTACTAAAACTCCTGCACCAATCATGAGTTTAGCATCAGTATGTACAAAACCAGAAGGGGTAAGTCTTAAACCATATTTTTCACCGTTAAACTCTACAGAGTGTCCTGCATTTGGACCTACACCTGCACGAGCTATAATTTCGGGTTTATCATTACTACAAAGGTAAGTAATACATTTACCTTTACCTTCATCACCCCATGCTCCGCCAACTAAAATACTACAAGTCATTTAATAACTCCTTTCATAATTAAAACATGAAAATAAAAAATTTTCACAACACTAAAATAATTTGTCAGTACTCTTTTAAAAACTTTTCCAAATATATAAATTTTTATAAAATAAATTATAAAAAAAAATATTATATAACATGTTTTTATGAAAAAACAGAGGTTATAAACTATGAAAAATCCATTTTGCATTTTAAAAAGTGTTTTAGTGATAATCGTAATATTACTAATACTAATTAAAATATTTGAAGTTGTTTAATAAGGCAATATTTACCTAACAACTGAAATAAACGCTTTTTGAATGTAAATAAGTAATTTTTTATAAACAAAGGAGGAATGAATACGACTAAAAAAACAACAGCATTTTATGTAGTGATTGTAGGTTCACTAGCTAGTTTTATAGCAGCTTATACTTCAAATGCTGTAACAATGGCACTACCCGAACTTGCACGAGCATTTCACTTAAGCAATATTCTACAAAATTGGGTAATAAACCTTTATTTATTGACAATAGCTGTACTTAGTGTCCCTTTTGGAAAAATTTGTGCACAAAAAGGACTTAGGAAGTCATTTTTTTACGGAACTATTGTATTTATAATAGGAACAATAGGGACAATTTTAGCTATAAATACTGAAATGCTATTATTATTCAGATTTGTTCAAGCTGTAGGTTCTGCTGCAATCTTTGTATCTTCAGTAAGTATGATTGTAAAAGCAGTTCCAAATAATAAAAGAGGACATGCCTTAGGAATAAATATAGCTTCAGTTTATATTGGATTATCACTAGCTCCAGTACTAGGAGGCAGTTTAACATATAATTTTGGCTGGACATCTATATTCATACTAACTATCCCAATAAGTCTTATTGTAGTGATTCTTACTTATTTAAAAATCAAAGATGAATGGAAAATAGATTCTAAAGACCCAATTGACATAATAGGAAGTATTTTTTATGCAATAGGAATTTCAGCATTCATGTATGGATTTACAAAGCTAAATACCTTCAATGGACAAATGCTTACAATTATTGGAGTAATTTTCTTAATAATATTCACATATTATGAATTAAAACAAAAATACCCAATATTTAATGTAAAATTATATAAAAATCATAAATTCTTATCAAGCAATATAGCTAGTATAATCAGCTATATTTCCATTTTTAGCATATCTACAATTATGAATTATCATTTCCAGTATATTTTAGGCTGGAATGCTCAAACAACAGGATTAATTTTAATTAGCATGCCAATAATGCAGGCAATCATAACACCACAGTCAGGAAAATTATCTGATTTAATAAACCCTCAAAAGCTATCAGCACTGGGAATGGGACTTGCAACAATAGCTATACTAATATTAACAACAATGAATGATTCAACATCAATATATGTTATAATTATTGCATTAATGATTGGTGGAGTTGGATATGGATTATTTAGCAGTCCTAATACAAATACAATGATGAGTAGTGTTCCACCAAATCAGACTACAATGGCATCAGCTTCAGTAGCTACAATGAGAGTTATTGGGCAAACATTAAGTATAGGCATATTAACAGTTATATTTGCATTTGTAATGGGTGATGTATCTATAACTCCTGCAGTATACCCTCAACTAAATGAAAGTTGCCATTTAGCCCTAATATGTTCAACTATACTTGGAGTGATAAGTGTTTTAGCTTCACTTGTAGGAATGAACTCTCATGACAAATTAAACACCACACAAAGATAATTTAACCTCCCATTACTTTCTTTTTTAAAGAGTTAAATTAAGTTATTGTGTTCACACATTGGATCTTTCATAATAATATTTCTTTTTAAACGATATTTTAAAAAATAAAGCACCCATTGATTAGATAAATCTTTTAAACTAACATCATCTAATTTTGAATTATTAAAAAAGAAATCCATTTTATTTCCACCTAAAGCAATAGCTAGTTCTTCTGTTTCAAGTAAAACAAAGAAATCATTTCTAATATTGTGAATATCAAAATTTTCATCTAAAGATATAACTTTATCTTTAGCATAATTGTAGAAAAATGTATTGAGATATTCAAAGTCCAGGAATTTAATTTTTTTAACTTTTAAAATAAAATCTTCATTAATGAAATGGTTTTTAAAATCAAAATTAGCTAAAAATTCAGCATCCCAAATATTATTATAAAAAAAGACAATAAATGACTTATCTGAGAATCTAAAAGATAAATTTAAACTGTCATCAAATTTAGGATTTCCTAACTCAACATCACTAAATTCCAAATATATTGAATCCTGAGCTATTTCTAAGGAATCCCATATTCCAAAAGGAGTTACAACCTCTTCAATTAATTCTAATGATTTTGAATTCATTTTAAACACCTAATTATTATTTATATATGCCTCAAAAGCACCTTCCATTTCATATTCTTTATTTTCATCAAATACTTTATCCCATTTAATAGAAATTTCAATCTGATTGTTAATGCTTTCATCCCAATCAAGAGTAAAATTAGCTTCCTTTAAAGTGTTAAAAACAATTTTACCAATTTCTAAAGCCTTAGAAGGATTATCTTCAAAATCTCCAAATGTAATGTTTAACTTACCATATTCAATAGCTTCTTCAACATCCTCAAAAGTATAAAAACAAAAACCAATAGGATTATGTTTATTGTTTTTTAAATGAACAAATAACTCAAAAGCATCTGTTACTCCTTCTTTAATATCATAACCGCAGTTATGAATAGATATAATGTTTTTACTAGCTAATTTAATAAAAGCATCTTCCAAGAGTTTAAAATTAGAATTGTCCTGCTGGTTAAAAGATATTTCAATATTAGAAAAATCAATATCCTCTTCAATAAATTGTTCTTCTAATATTTCTATAATATCTTCTTTGTTGAAAAACCCAGAATTAGCTAATAATTCTTTTGTATAATTTATTTCATCAACTAATTCCTGATTCATAAAATCACTCATCTTCTATAAGCATTTGAATATGAGATAGGTTACCTCTTTCGGTAAAACTTGCAATAATGCGGCTTTCACCAAGTTTAGCTACTGCAAAATCGTCTTTTTGTTTAAAAGGATATCCTTTAAGTTTTGTATATGATTCAAAAACAATTTTTGGAAAAACCTCAAAATTCTTTTGGAAAGTGTAGAATGTATCTCTAAATTTAACAACAGAGTTATTTGGAATTATTAAATCAGATTTAATAGCTACGAAAATATCTAAACCTTCCATATTAACTCCATAATATCCATCCATTTTTAAAATAGAAGTAGCTACCATTGCCCAAATATGACAGTCATCAAAAGTTGTTTCAAATTCAGGAGTGGTAAACTGGCCAATTTCATATTTTAAACCAATTTCATGAATCTCATTAGCTGCTTTAATTAATTTTTCATCAAATCCAATGTTTTCATTGTCCCATGCCCAAGACCATAGTCCAGATTGTTCATTAAAGAAACCTAAGATTTGAACATCAAATGAAATATCATCACTAAATGTTAAAATACCATTTTCCAAATCTAGCTGACCTTCTAAATCTCCAATTAATTCTGATAAGTTTTCTTGTTTATCTAAACCTAAAGCACCATATTTAGATAAAATAACCTTAAAAGAATCACCTTGTTCAATTTCTACTGGTTTTTCAATTTTTCTCACAAAAAACACCTAAAAATTTAATTTAGAAATTCTGTCCATAGCTTCTTTAGTATTTTCTAAAGTGTTAAATGCAGTAAGTCTTAAATAACCTTCACCACTTGGTCCAAATCCAGAACCCGGAGTTCCAACTACATTAGCTTCATTTAATAATAAATCAAAGAATGCCCAGGAATCCATATTATTTGGAGTTTTAACCCAGATGTAAGGTGAATTAACTCCACCGTAAACTTCAAGACCTAATTCCTGTAGGCTACTTCTGATTACTTTTGCATTTTCCATATAGTAATCTATAATTTCTTTAATTTCTTTTTTACCTTCATCAGAGTATACTGCAGTTGCTGCAACTTGTACTGGGTAAGATACACCATTGAATTTTGTGGTTTGTCTTCTGTTCCATAATTGGTTTAAGCCAACTTCTCCACCTTCACTATCATAACCCATTACTTCTTTAGGAACAACAGTGTAAGCACAACGTGTACCAGTAAATCCAGCCATTTTAGAAAAGCTTCTAAATTCAATAGCTACACTTTTAGCTCCTTCAATTTCATAAATAGTATGAGGTACGTCATCTTCATTAATGAAACATTCATATGCTGCATCAAATAAAATAAGTGCTTTATTTTCAATTGCATAATCAACAAATACTTTTAATTGATCATAAGTAAGAGTAGTACCAGTTGGATTATTTGGATAACATAAATAGATAATATCTACACTTTCTTTTGGAAGTTCTGGGATAAATCCGTTTTCTGCATTACATTTTAAGTATGTAAGTCCTTCATACATACCATCATCACCCATTTCACCAGTTCTTCCAGCCATTACATTAGTATCAACATATACAGTATAAACCGGGTCTGTAACCGCTATTTTATTGGATAAATCAAAAATTTCTTGAATATTACCAGTATCACATTTAGCTCCATCACTAATAAATACTTCATCAGTATCAAGAGAAACTCCAAATGGTTCAAAATCATTTTTAATAATTTCACTAGCTAAAAAATCATATCCTTGTTCAGGACCATAACCTCTAAAGGTATCAGCGTTGCCCATTTCATCTACAGCACCTTGAAATGCACGAATAACTGCTGGAGCTAATGGTTTTGTAACATCTCCGATACCCATTTTAATAATATCAGCATCAGGATTATTTTTTTGGAATTCAGCTTCTCTTCTTGCTACTTCAACAAAAAGATAACTACTTTTTAATTTAAGATAATTTTCATTAATTTTAACAACCATGATTGAACCTCATATAATTATTAATATAATTTATATTTTAGCTAACAGAATATATAAACTAACTGTTTAACTACTAAAAAATTTTAGAAAATAAGATATGATGAGATTTTACTCAAATAATCCCACATACAAATATCACGTAACTTATTCGTGATTTAATTTTAAAACAAGACCAAATAACAACAAGATTTGGAAAAAAAATATTAGCTATTCTTTATTTTGTTTTATTACATCTTTCAATGTCTGATCTAATTTATCTATATCGAATGGCTTTGAGATAATAGGATATTCGCCGTTAATCCTTTCATGTGTTTCTTTGTCAGTGTTTGCAGTTAAATATATAATTCCTACACCTAATTTGGATATGATTTCCGCAGCCTCAATACCATCAATAGTTCCTTTTAATTTAATATCCATCAGTACAACATCAGGTAGGTGTTCTTTTGCCATGTTTATTGCATCCAAACCATTATCTGCCGTACCAATTACTTCATAACCTAAACCTCCCAATTCCATTTTTAAATCAAGTGCAATAATTGCTTCATCTTCTACAATTAATATTTTATCCATATTATGCCCCCTTATGCACAATTATATCCCACATATTCCTGGGTAATCGGAAATGTTATTTTGAATTCAGTCCCATTATCTACATTAATTTCTAATTTTCCATTTATTTGGCTAGTTAAACTTTTTATAATTGTAAATCCTAAACTATCTGGGTTATTACCCTTATTTTTTAATCCAACACCATTATCTTTAAATATAAACTCACAATCACCATTATCAAGTAATTTTACTGTTTTGAATATTTTTCTATCCTCTACATTTTTAAAAGCATGTTTAACAGCATTTGTTGTTAGTTCATTTATAAGTAATAATATTGGAGTAACTGTAGAAATTGGTAAGTATAAATCTTGAGGAATATCCCTAATAGCTTTTATAGTATTATGAGGATCCAATAACGGCTTTAATGATTCATCTTGTTCATAAATAGACTCCTTTAAGTTTATACTTTCATAATCCATACTTTCGTAGGTTTGTGAATGTAATACAGCTAGTGAATTGATTCTGCTTTGCATATGATCAATAACTAATCCCGGATTATCAGAATAGACTTTTTTTTCTAAATTTATAAAACTATTTAATATTTGTAAATTGTTTTTTATTCTATGATGAACTTCTTTAATTATTGTATTTTGTTTTTCCACAAGGTCTTTTTGTCTTTTTTCTTCAACATCACTTGAAATATCAAGTAAATATCCCACATGAGTTTCAGTATCATCCACTTTAACTTTTTCAACAGATAACTCAATTACTTTTTCTTTATCATTTACACAATATGTGAATGTTTCATTCAACACATCAGGAGGATTAATAAACGCTTTTTCAAGTCTTTCAACAACATCTTTTTCTTTTATTCTATCAACAATCCAATGTCCATCATCATATAATTTTTTTTCTATTTCTAAAATATTATAAAACCCATCACTAAATGAATATTTTTTAGAAAATGGATCCATTATTAAAGCCATTTTTGTATCTTTCATGAATTTATTCATAACATAATCCATGGAACTGATATGAGCGTTATCATAAGTAACATCTCTAAAAAAACCATGAGTGAGTTTAATATTACCCATTTCATCAAATTTCGCACGTAGCTGAATATTAATATGTTTAATCTCCCCATCCAAAGTTTTAATTTTAATAATATCAGAAACATGATGATTTTGAGGAGTTAAACCATTTATCATATTTTGAACTTTCGATTGATCATCATCTTCAACTAAATCAAATAGAATATTATAATATTCATCATTTTTTTCAGGGAAACGATTTAAAATATTATAAACTCCTGGACTCCACATATATCGATAGTTATCTTGAACATAATTTCCAGATTGTGAAATATATTCAAGCAAATCTGTTTTACGACTTACAGGAATAGGCAATCTCCCATAAACACGCCCCATATCATCAATTGATTCTTTGGGAAGTAATGTTTGACGGGTATACGGATTTTTGTTGATATATTCATCAATAATAAATATTTTATTGTTTTCTTCAAGGATGATACTGTGAACAATAGAACTTATTTTATTATTAGTATAGTAATAAATCCTTAATTTTCCAATACTTCCAGACATTAATGCCCTTTTAGAAAGGTCTTTTACCATGTTAAAATGCTCAGGCATGACTTCACTAAATTTCCTACCCACAACATCATTTGAAGCTATACCCAACTTTTCTAATATGTTCCACCCTAAACGCACAATAATATAATCATCACCATCATAAATTGGTAAAAATATATTAACATCAGCAGGAATACTTCGTAAAATATTCAAATGACGTGGCGGAGTTACATCTAAAACTTTAGGAGATGGTTTATAAGCTTTTGTTCTATCTAATTCAAACACATTGATTTCTTCAATTTCCTCAATTTCATTATATTCTTTTGTAATCTTCATGATTAAGTAACATCCATTTTTCATTAAATTCTAGTTTTTTATGGTTTTATTTGAAACCCCTACTATTGAGCATTTTAAAAGGATTTATAGTGTACAAAAATACTAAAAATAAATATTATTTTTAAATTTATAATTATTAATTTGTCAGTTATCCTATATATATATCATCTGATTTGCATCAAAATTTAGTGGAAAATGTTTTAAACC
>CAVDAS010000051.1:0-12777 GCA_963606955.1 Bacteroidaceae bacterium | reverse complement strand
TTTATATTAGTATTACTTTTTTGCGAAAAATTTAATTATTCGGAACACTCATTATATTCTGTTATTTAACTATTATTAATTATTCCTAATAAAATTTAAATAAATCAACTACAAATTTAACATATATGAAAGCTACAGACATATTTGAAGATTTACACAATATTTCCTTACAAAATACAATAACAAAAACCGAATTATTAAATTTATTAAAAAAATATTGTAAAATAATTTCTCCTTTTGATTTAATGCTTGCAACAGCTAGAATGAGAGAAGAAGGAAAATATGTCCAAGCTAATTATCGTGAAAAATACTTGGAAGTTTATGTGAAATACTTCATTATGCGTGTAAAAGAAATACTTGACGATAATAATCATAGTGAAGTAGCCATTGATAAAAAAAGTTTTGATGAATCTTTCAATTTATTAAAATACCAATTTAAAAAAGAAAGAAAATATGATATTGAAGAAGATAAATTTCCTCTGATTTATATTATTGTTTCACTTTACACAACATTTATTTTAGAAGAACCAATTCATCCTGTTGGAAGTGAATTCCCAGGAAGTTTAAAAGTAGAAAAAAGAAATGGAGTGTTTTACTGTCCAGTTAAAGACAAACAAAAAGATAATAAAAATGCTATTTGTAATTTATGTTTAGCTGAACAGACTCCGGGAATTTAATTTGATTTATTATCAGAACCTGCCATTGGAACACCAGTTAGGGCTGATGCTTCCATAGTTAAAGCTCTTAAGTTTTGTTTTTCTAATTTTGTAATATGAGTGTTTCCTGCTTGTTGAACGAGCATACAAGCTTCATCAGTCATTGCATTAATATAGTTAGCTACTGCTTTACCCATTTCTTTATAATCAAGTCTGTGTCTTAAAGATAAGTCCTGAGTAGCTATTCCTTTACTACAAATACCTTTATAACACATTTGACAAACTCTACATCCTATGGAAATTAATGCAGCTGTTGCAATGTATACTGCATCTGCTCCAAGAGCTAATGCTTTAGCTAAATCTGCTCCAGAACGAATTCCTCCAGCAGCTACTAAACTTACATCTTCTCTTAAGTTAACTTCTTTTAATGCTTGATCTGCTTCTACAATAGCTGCAAGTGATGGAATACCAGAATGTTCCATAATAACATCAGGTCCTGCTCCAGTACCTCCTTGCATACCATCTACAACAATTATATCTGCCCCACCTTTAGCTGCGATTTTTACATCAGAAGCTACTTTACCTGAAGCGAATTTAACAATAATTGGAACTTTCCAATCAGTAATTTCACGTAATTGAGAAATTTTCATACTTAAATCTTCAGGACCTACAATATCCATATGTCTTGCAGGAGATAGTGCATCAGATCCTACAGGGATTTTCCTAATTCTAGAAACTTCAGCAGTTACTTTTTCACCAAGTAAATGACCACCCATTCCGGATTTTGCTCCCTGACCTATTTTGATTTCTACTGCATCCCCTTGATTAAGATAATCTGCAGATACACCAAATCTTCCAGACGCATATTGTACAATGAGTTTATCAGCTAATTCACGTTCTTCAGGAAGCATTCCTCCTTCCCCAGTGTTTGTTACTGTTCCTGCAAGTGAAGAACCAATAGCTAGTGCCATTTTTGCTTCTTTACTTAATGCACCAAAAGACATAGCTCCAATCATTACTGGAGTGTCTAATTTTAAAGGATTTTCTGCATATCTATCCCCTAATACAACATCAGTTCCACAAGGTTCCCTATATTTATCAATAGGAGGTCTTGATACTTGAGCAGGTATTACTACTAAATCATCAAAGTCAGGAATGTTTCTTAAAGCTCCAGTACTTCTGATTTTATATGATGCAGATTGAGCTTTTCTTACAATTTCCACAACATCTGGGAATCCCCATGCTTCTCTTGCATCTTGAGGAATTGCATTTACTTCAATAGCCCTATTTGGACACATTTCTAAACAAATTCTACACCCAACACATTTTTCTTGGTTTAATGGATATGGCTCTCCCTGAATAATTTCATAAACTCCATGCGGACAGTTATTATAACATGAGAAACATTTTCCACAGATTTTTTCATCCCTGTCATCACATAGATACCAACAACAACCAGGTCTCTCAAAGTTTTTTTTACATAAAACTGGATTTCTCTCTACTCTATATGGCATACACTTCCCTCCTTTTTAATTAATGACCGTAAAATGGTCTTGCACTTTCTGGAACTATTTTTTTAAATTCGTCGTATTCATCTTCTTTTAAATTAAAATCATATTCATTTAATAATTCTTTTAATTCAAGTTTGTCTTCCCAGGTTAATTCATCGATTTTAGCATTGTAACCTAAACTTTTAACTTCTCCTTTAACATAGATTACACCACGAATAATGGATTCTGCTACATCTTCACCAACATCACCTAAAATAACAATACGTCCTCCCATCATGAATATTCCAGTCATAAATCCAGAATTTCCACCAATGATTATAGTACCATTTTTCATGATTTCACCAGTTCTTGAACCTACTGATTTACGAACAACAACTGTTCCGCCATATATTCCTTGTCCTGCACCATCACCAGCTGATCCTTCAACAACTACTTCACCATCAGTTAAGTTATCTCCAACAAACCAACCAGCATTTCCAGTGATTTTAATTTTTGGACCATCACACATTGTCCCTGTAAAATAACCTACAGAACCATCCAATTCAATATTTACTTCATCAGTTACCCCTGCAACTAAATAATGCATCGCATTAGGGTTTTTAATAAGTATTTTATCATATTCCATTGCAGCATCTTTAACCTGTGAGTTTAATTCACGTGGAGAAAGAGAAGCAGCATCCAATTCTTTTATTTTCATTAAAACCAACCCCTAAATTTCATACACCATTACTTCTCCAGGATAAATTTGTTCGATATTCTGAGTATCAACAACTTCCCTTAAAGACACTTCTTCAGATGCAATTGCAAAAACATCATCAGTTTCAGCCATTACTCCTGGACGTAATCCTAATTTATCCTTAGCTATTCCAATACCACTAGGAGTTCCAATAATATAAGAAAATGGACCGTCCATATCTTCTACAGATTGTTCTAGCGCTTCTTCTAGAGAATAACCAGTATCTAATTTATCTGCAATATAGTGAACTAAACATTCAGTATCGTTAAATGTTTCAAATACATGGCCTTTTCTTTCTAAAGGATCCCTAATATTCCAATAATTTGTAATTTGACCATTATGTACAACAGATACATCTTTAACAATGTAAGTTTCAAATGGGTGTGCATGATATCTATCTACACCACTTTCTGTTGAAAATCTTGTATGGCCTATAGCATGAGTTCCTTTAACTTCACGTACATCGTATCTTTTTGCAATATCTAATACAGAACCTACATCTTTAATCATTTCAAAATCTTGACTTCCATTAATTACAATAACCTCATCAATTGTATCAACAGTTGATATAAGTGGTTTAAGTTCTGAAAAATTATCTAATTGAACTTTACATTTATAAATAAATGAATCTCCAACAGATGGAAGAACTTCATCTGATTGAATTGGAGTTACAAAATTTATTGTATCTTTTACTGTTTCAAGTAATCTTGGTTGTTCTTTTACTTGGATTTTTAAGATGTATTCATCATCTTTAAGACCAGTTCCACCATAAATTGAATATCCTGCAGAATCAGGACCCCTATGCTGAAGTTGATGGAGCATATTGGTCATATCATTACCTGCACAATGTAATTTTTTATCTTTATAAACTATACCAGCTATTCCGCACAATTTAAAACCTCCTCTATAAAATATTCATGAATTCGAGTATCATCAGTTAATTCTGGATGAAATGCAATAGCTATATTATGACCTTGCTGAATAGCTATTATTTCATCATTTAATTTAGATAAAACTTTAATATCATCTTTAGTTTTATCATAATCATCAAGTGATGGTGCTCTAATGAAAACTCCCAAATAATCCTCCCCTAAAATAGAAATTGGACTTTCAAATGAATCTACTTGTCTCCCAAATGCATTTCTTTTAACTGAAATATCCATAATTCCCAATAAAGGTTGATCAAAATCAGTTTTTTTACCAAGCAAAACCATTCCTGCACAAGTTCCAAAAACAGGTATCTTGTTATCTTTAATAACTTTATCTATCCCTCTTTCTTTGATGATTTTTCCTATTACAGTACTTTCACCACCAGAAATGATTACAGCATCACAGCTAGCTACTTCATCTGCATACCTTACAGAAACTGCTTCTGCTTCAATACCCATATTTTTAATAGCTTTCTTTGTAATGTCGTAATGTTCACTTACGGCACCTTGTAAATTAAGTATTCCTATTGTAATCATATAACCCACTAACCATTCTAAACATTATTTTTAAAAAATAGCAGTAATTCTAAAAGTTATAGTAAAAATTATTAAGATATAGAATATTTGCTAATATAATATTTATCAATTCATATTATATAAATGTAGTGGAAAACTACTTCCGACTAAAAAATTTTCTGAAAAAAAGTAGCTATAAAAATATAAATATGAACAATATTCAAAAAAAGTGTTAAAAAAAAGGAAAAAATGAAGAAAATAACAAAATTAGTTATTCGTCTTTAATAGCATTTATTGCATTTTGAGCGCCAACTCTAACATAACCACTTTCATCTTCTAAAAGTGATTCAAGTGGTTCAATAGCTGCATCATCTTTTAAGTTTCCTAAAGCCCAAGCAGCTGCACCTCTTACTCTCCAGTCTTCATCATCCAGAATTTCAATCAAAGGATCAACAGCTAATGGTCCCATACGACTTAAAGCAGTTGAAGCTTCTCTTCTAACTAATTTATTGTTATCTCTTAATGTTAAAATTAAAGCATCAATAGATTTAGGATTAGACATATGACCTAAAATTTTTGCTGCATTTAAACGGATATTTTTCTTTCTGTGAGATAGAGCAGATATTAAAGCATCTACAGACTCTTCCCCCATCATTTCTAATTTACCAGCAGCCTCTTCAACAACAAATTCATCTTGGCCATTTAAGTCTTCAATTAATTCTTCAACAGATTTTGACATAAATATCCCTCACTATATTTAATAAACTGTAAATATATAATAATTATATCTAACAATATAAATATATTTCGAAAATATACGAACAAAATTAAATAAGTGAAATAATGTACAGAATTGCAATAATTCCAGGAGACGGAATTGGAAAAGAAGTAATGGAATCTGGTGAATATTTACTAGACAAACTTGATTTAAATTTTAGTTTTGAGTATGGAGAAGCCGGTTTTGAATGCTATAATAAAAATGGAGTTACTCTTCCCGAAGAAACCATTAAAATAGCTAAAAAAACAGATGCAACACTATTTGGAGCTAGTACATCTACACCAGGCCAGCCAAGTCCCATTATAAATCTTAGAAAAGAACTTGATGTT
The DNA here is from genome assembly GCA_963606955.1 of Bacteroidaceae bacterium. GTDB lineage: Archaea > Methanobacteriota > Methanobacteria > Methanobacteriales > Methanobacteriaceae > Methanocatella. The sequence continues at coordinate 7,322 of CAVDAS010000051.1, read as the reverse complement.
TATGGGAATTTAAGACCTATAAAGTCTTACAAAGGTGTTAAATCAATAGCTGAGGATATTGACTTTTTAATAGTTCGTGAAAACACTGAAGGGCTTTATAGTCAGGTTGAATATGCACAAGACGATAAAGTAATTGCTCATAGAATTATTACAAGAAAAGCTAGTGAAAAAATAGCTAAAGTTGCTTTTGAACAATGCATGGCTAAAGAAAAAGAAAAAGTAACTTGTGTACATAAAAGTAATGTATTGAAAAAAACTGATGGAATTTTTAAAGAAAGTTTCTATAAAATAGCTAAAAATTATCCAAATATCCAAACTAATGACTTTTATGTTGATGCAGCGGCAATGTATCTTATTACACAGCCACAAAGCTTTGATGTAATTGTAACTAGTAATCTATTTGGAGATATTCTATCTGATGAAAGTGCCGGCCTTGTAGGCGGTCTTGGACTGGCTCCTTCAGGAAATATTGGAGATGAACATGGATTATTTGAACCTGTCCATGGATCAGCACCGGATATTGCAGGTAAAGGTATAGCTAATCCCTGTTCTATGATTCTAACAATAGCTATGATGTTAGATTACTTAAAAGAATATGAAACCAGTGATAAAATAAATAAAGCTGTTGAAAATGTTGTAAGGACTGGCAAATGCTTAACACCAGATTTAGGTGGAAATAGTACTACATCAGAACTTACTAAAGCTATCGTGAAAGAAATACATGAAGGTGACTACTAAATGCTTAATATAACTACATTTCTTGATGCTAATGCATGTAGATTAGATAAAAATGTTTTATACAATCCAAAAACTAATGAAAAATACAACTCCAAAGAAATTTTAAAAATAACCTCAGAAATTGCTCGTGACTTAAAAAATTGCGGCATTAAAAAAGGAGATCGAGTTTTAATATATTTAAATAACTCAACTAGCTATTTATTCTCATTATTTGCAATTTGGAGACTTGGAGCAATAGCTATTCCAACAAATAGAGTATTTACTCCTCATGAGCTCGAATATATTATTGATGACTCACAAGCTAAATTAATGATAACTGATGAAGATGCAAAAGATATTGTCGAATTAGACAAATATATTCCAACAAATATCCAAGATTATAAAAATGGAGAAATTCTACCAGCTGAACCTACAAACTGGGATGATTTATGTCAACTACAATACACTTCAGGAACAACAGGCCAGCCAAAAGGAGCTATGCTTACTCATGGAAATTATTTCACTGCAATTCATAATGAATGTGATGTATTAACCTTAAAACAGGACGATGTGTATATGGGAATCTATCCCATGGCACATGTAGGTCTATCTTGGGCAATAGCTGCACTTAGAGCTGGAGCTTACTATATTATGATAGAACAATTTAATTTAGATGAATATCTCACATTATGCCAAAAAGAAAAAGTTACAGTCTTAACAGGTATGCCTCCAGTAATACATTCCCTAACAAGACTAGAAAATGGTGCTGAAAAGCAATTAAAAAGTGTACGTGAAATAATAAGCGGAGGCGGACCTCTACATAGAAAAATTTGGAAACAATTCCATGAAAAATATGCTATCCCTATAATTAATGCTTATGGATTATCTGAAACAATCGTAATTGGAACAGGAACTGTTATTAGGCCTGAAGACTATAGAACAGCTGATAGATTTGAAAGTGTTGGACATCCAGTTTGTTTCTCAGAAGTTAAAATTGTTGATGAACATGACTACACAAAAGAACTTGAAAAATACGAACATGGAGAAATTGCACTAAGAGGTCCTGCAATAGCTAAAGGTTATTGGAGACGTGAAGTAGCTACAAAAGAATCATTCTTAGAAGATGGATGGTTTTTAACAGGAGATATCGGGTATATTGATGAAGATAATCGTTTATTTATTACAGACCGTAAAAAAGATATGATTGTAATGAGCGGATGGAAAATCTATCCAACAGAAGTAGAAGAAGTATTAATAAAATATCCTCAAGTAAAAGAAATAGCTATTTTTAGTATCCCTGATTGTCACCGCGGGGAACTACCTGTAGCTGCAGTAGTTTGGGAAAATACACCAGACGAAGAAGGTTTAATTAGCTATGCACGCGAAAACCTATCAAGATACAAAGTTCCAAAAAGAATATTTAACTTAGAAGAGCTTCCAAGAGTTAATGGATGGAAACTGCTTAGAAGAAAATTAAGAGAAAAATATAATCAATTATGATTATATATTCTTTTATTTATAAATCATAGTTCCAATACCGTTTTTTGTGAAAATTTCAAGTAAAAGAGAGTGCTTTTTACGTCCATCAATAATATGGCAAGATTTAACACCATCTTCAAGTGCTTTTACACATGTTTCGATTTTTGGAATCATTCCACCAGAAATAACCCCCTGTTCAATTAAATCAGACACTTCATCTACTTTTATTCTTTGAATTAATGAATCTGGGTCATTTGGGTCTCTTAAAACTCCAGGAACATCAGTTAAAATTATTAATTTTTCAGCATCTACAGAACTAGCTACCTCACCAGCTGCAGTATCAGCATTTAAATTTAAACTGGATCCATCATTAGCTATACCAACAGGAGATATAACTGGAATATAATTGTTTTTTAGAAACATTTCAAGTAAATCTGTGTTAATACAGTCAATTTCACCTACAAGACCTAAATCAATTTCCTCTTCACTACCAGATTCACTAGTAACTTTACTAGCTGGTTTTTTATGAGCAAAAATTAATCTACTGTCTTTACCAGATAAACTAATACCTTTTCCATCATGATAAGAAATTTGAGAAACAATATCCGTACTTATTTTACCAACTAAAACCATTTCAATAATTTCCATAGTTTCTTCATCAGTAACTCTTAATCCTTTAATAAATTTAGGCTCCTTACCTAACTTATCCATAGATCTAGATATTTCTGGGCCTCCACCATGAACAATAAGTGGTTCCATACCTACATATTTTAAAAGAACAGTATCACGAACTGTAGAAGACATAGCCTCTTCATCTATCATAGCATGCCCGCCATATTTAATTAAAATCTTTTTTTCATGGAATTTTTTAATATAAGGTAAAGCCTCAACTAAAATATTTATGTCCTTCATTTAATCACTACAATAACTATTTTACTTAATACTTTATTAAATCTTTGGAATTAGTCACTTTTTAAAAAATCAATAATATTTAAATGTTTAATTCCCTGTCTTGAAAAATCAAAATTATCCATACTTAAAACATATTTAGGGAAATTATCATTAATTTTAGCTAATTGTCCAAATTCTCTTTCTATAATTTTATCATCAGCTAATAAATAAGCAACTTGAATATAAATTACCTCACCAGATTTCCTACAGATAAAATCAACTTCATTATCTTTGATTTTACCAATAGTAATTTGATATCCTCTCCTTAACATTTCTATATAAACAATATTTTCCAAAACTTGAGAGACATCCTCATTATTGTTAAAGTAAATTTCTCTAAAAGAATGATCTGTTAAGAAATATTTTTCATTGGTTTTAAGTATTTTTTTACCTCTAAAATCTTCTCTTCTAACTTTATTTAAAAAACAAGCACCAGCATAATAGCTAATATATTTATTAATTGTTTCAACATTAACTGAAACTCCACTATTTTTCAGATATTTCTTAATACTGTTTCCAGAGAAATTTCTAGATATATTTTCAATTAAAAATAGAGATAATTTATTAAATAATTCCTCATTTTTAATATTATAACGATTTCTAATATCAACATTAATTATAGTATTTAATAAACCCATTAAATAATCTCTTTTTAATTCTTCTGTTGGAATATCAAAAAGTACTGGAAGACCTCCAAATTTTAAATACTGATTAAATTGTTCAAATTCCGAAAGTTGAATATTATTTTCATTATTGTACTCTAAAAACTCTTTAAAACTAAATGGATAAATTTTAATTTCAATAAATCTGCCAGTTAAATGAGTTGTTAGCTCTCCACTTAACATGTTTGAATTAGAACCAGTTAAATAAATATCACAATCCAAATCAGTATAAATTGCCCTAATTGCAAGTTCCCAATTTTTAACATTTTGTATTTCATCGAAAAATAGATAATATCTTTCATTAGGTTTTACTAATGAATAAATATACTCCATTAAATCCTCGTGATTTCTAATTTCATCATATTTCCTTGATTCAAAATTAATAAAAATTATATTTTTCTCTTTTTTTAACACATCCATAATTTGTTTTAAAATTATACTTTTACCTGACCTTCTCATCCCAGTTAAAACTTTAATTATATCTACATCAATTAAAGACTTGATTTTATCCAAATATAATTTTCGATAAATAAACATAATAACAATTATTGAAAAATTAATATATAAATTTTATCTTCTGAAATGTATAAAAACTATGAAAATGATAAAAATTTCTTCTAAAGAAGAAAAAAATTAAAAAATTTAAAAAAAATTCTTTCAAAAGAAAAAAAAATACTTAAAGTGGAGTTTCGCACATTGGGCAAATTACAGTAAATTCCCCTTTTTGCCCACACATTATTTATTCCATTTTAATATTGTTTTTCCAAAGCCGGAGATATAGTCTTTGTCAAAAGCTTCTTTTAAATCATTTAATGAGTCAATAGCTACTACATCACTAACTAATTTATCTAGAGAATCAAATAGTTTAGGATTATTTTTAAGTGTCTCAATTACTTTAATAAAGTCTTTGCGCTCACTTCTGCTTATTCCTTGGATAGTTAATCCTTTTTCTAAAACTAATCTTGTATTAATTGGAATTGGATATTCACTTACCCCAAATAAAATTATAGACCCCTGAGGATTTATTACATTTATTATTTGGTCAATAGCTGCTTGTGATGCATTTGATCCGACACATTCAAATCCATGATCAATATCTAAATCATCAGGAACCTCATGAACTTTATATGTTTCATCTGCAAATGAAAATAAGTTTAAATTTTCACTATGTTTTCCAATAACTATTACTTCGCTTTCGGGGTAGAATTCTTTTAGTAATAGTGCTGTAATATAACCTAAGTTTCCATCTCCCCAAACGCCAAATCTATTTTTGTGTTTAATAGCTATTTTTTCAAATCTGTCAATTCCATGACAAATTACTGAAATTAACTCAATAAAAGCAGAAATTTCTAAATTAAAATTTTCAGGCAGTTTAACTAATCTGTCTGGATTTAGTTGAATTAAATCACTTGTAAATCCATCAAATCCACTACCTCTAAATTTAGATGAAGGTAGGTAATTAGCTGACACATATTCATCTTCCTCAATTGGAGTGTTTGGTATCATTACAACATTATCTCCAACATTAAAGCTCCCAGTATTGTCAAAAACTACCACACCAATTGCTTCGTGGATTAATGCCATTGGCAGTTTTTCTTCAAGAACATCACTTGCTCTTTTACCCTGGTAATATCTTTGGTCTGCTTGGCAAATTGATAGATAAGATGGCCTTACAATTACATTATCTAGGTCAATTTCACTTATAGCTTCTTCAAAGAATTTTGGAGCTACTAATCTGTAAATAATATTAATCATTTTTATCATTTAGAATTGTATTAGCTAATTTTAAATCATAAGGATATGTAATTTTAATATTGGTTACATCTCCTTTAACTAGAGATACCTCCTCGCCTTTTAAAACAAATATTTTAGCAGCATCGGTAAGTATCTCTTTTTCAGCCTCTGTTAAATCATTGATTAAAGAATTTAATTTATTTATTTTAAATGTTTGTGGAGTTTGACCCTGGTAAAAATAATCTCTAATGGGAATATTTTTAATTACACATCCGTCTCTACTTTCTACAATTGTATCAGTAGCTGGAACTACTGTATCACAGGCTCCACATTCTTTTGCAGCTTTAATATTATCTTGGATAATTCTATGAGTTACAAATGGACGAACAGAGTCATGAGTTATAATTATTGAATCATCATCAGCATCATAATTTTCATTAATATAATCAATACTGTTTTTTAAAGTATCATTTCTAGTTTCTCCACCTTCCAGTACAACAATTTTATCATTATTTGGAATATATTCCTTAATTAAATGATTAGTATGATTTATAAAAGTTTGAGGTGTCAAAACTATTATCTTATCTATTTCATCAACAATTACGAATTTTTCAATTGTATGGATTAAAATAGGTTTATCTCCTAAATTTAAAAATTGTTTAGGAGTATCAGTATCCCCCATTCTTGATCCAATTCCACCTGCTAAAATAGCTACAAAAATCATTTAAATTACTCTTTTTCAAATATTATTAAATAATGAGATTTACCTTCAGGAATGTCTTCACCGATTTCTTCATTTAAATAAGTCATTTTAAGACCATGTGCTGAGAATAATTCCTGCAAATCATCTGGAGAACTCCTAATAGCTGTTGGAGGTCCATTTTTAACATCCTGTTTTTTATAATCCATAATAGCTATTCTTCCGCCGTCAGTTTTAATTACTCTAGCTAATTCATCAACAGCTTCATCTAAGGTTCTTGTAGCTTTAAAACCGTGGAAAACATTAACCATCAAAATAACATCTAATGTTTCATCATCCAAATCAATATGCTCAGCAATATTAGATACTATTGGAATTAAGTTATCTACATTATTTTCTTCTTTGTATTTAATCATATCTTCAATAGATGGTTCATAAATATCTAAAGCATAAACACAACCGTCAGTAATGTATTCTTCTAATGCTTTAATAGCTACGTGACCATCTCCACAGCCAGCATCCATAAAGTTTTCACTACCTGTGAGATTTAATTCATCTAAAAATTCTTTAGCATCAAGGAACTTTTCACTAGTCATACCTTGAATTCTATGGCCATTTGCTGGCATCATCATCATTTTCTTCTTACCCATAATACCACATCGTAAGTATATGAGTAACATTCTTTAAAAAATAGTATATAATTTTTTCTAAGTAAAAATAAGCTTAAAATTTTAAAAAAAGGTTATGAAAAAAGAGGATTATTTTTTCCAGGTTTGTTTAACTCCTCTTCCTCTTTTACTACCTGGTTTAGTATAACATCTTTTTGCTCTTGTTCTTTTATTGGTTCCTTTAACTTTTGCCATAATTATATCCCCATTAAATTTAATTAAAAAATTAAAATCAAATTACATAACCATAATAGTTAAAATTTGATTTAGTATCAGTTTAATCGAAATCAAAAATAGAATTTCTATAACATAAAAATATTTACTTCTTAAAGTATTTATATCTTTTCTTTAAGTAGCACTGCTATAAAGTTAAGGGATTGACCTTATTTTTGGAGCCTATTTTTTAATTTG
>CAVDAS010000050.1:0-12937 GCA_963606955.1 Bacteroidaceae bacterium | reverse complement strand
ACCAAAAAATATTAAAAAACAAATCAACTCCAAAAGTTAATTTTTTCCCATCCTCGATTAAAAAAATAAGAAAAAAGCAAATTAAAAATTTGCTTAAAGTTTAAGGAATGAATCTATTCCATAGCCTCTAATTTTTCTGGGAAATATGTATCTACTACATATTCGAGACCATATTTTGAGAAAGATTGCTGTTCTGCTTTTTTACCAATTTTAAGCATTTTCTTAATTTCAGTTTGCCAGAAATCATTTTTATACCTTGGGTCTTTAGCTAGCTCTTTTAATCTCATAACATCAACATCTTTGAGATTATCAGTTGGCAAATCATAATTAATAATGTCACTAGCTGTTACTCCCATGAATTTAGCGTCAGGAGTAGCTAAATCATGATTAACGTGAGCTAATTTTGCACTTCCTGAAATAATTACTTGTGCAATGTGGAATCCCCAAGGGTCTCCGTCGTTACAGATATAAACTGGTAAATGTAGTTCTTCATTTACTCTTTTAATAAATCTTCTTGTAGCACGAGCTGCTTGTCCTTTAAGTCCTACAATTAAAGTATTAAATCTGTCATATGCTTTTTCCTGAACCATCCTGTGGAACATTCCCATGGTTTCTACAGCAATAACCCGATCTACATTACAGTCTAAGAAATCTACTTGGTCAATTGTTGGTGAAATAGTGTATCCTGATTTTCCAGCTTTTAGGGCATTAATTTCTACATCACCATCTTTTAGGGTTAAATCACCATATACTGAGGCACCATCTTCCTCTGGCATTAATCCTAAATCTTCCCTGGTTGTTCCTAAGGTTACTTCTAAATCTTCTCCAACAATGTTGGATTCCTGTTGTGTTTTAAAACTAATTCCCCAACCTTCAGAAACATAATACATTTCCCTGATAGTAGCTGTTTTTTCTCTTCTAACTAAATCTTTACAAAAATTAGCTACATAAACCATCTGACCTAATTTTCTAATTTGTTTTACATTACCAAGAGATCTTCTACCGTATCTGTCTCCTAAAACATAATATCTTTTTGCTTCGTCATAAACAATATTGGAGGTACCACGTGAAGGAACTTTTACAGAAGGAACTTTTTGTTTTTCGATTTCTTCAATAATTTCCTGACCTAATCCTTTTAATTTGTTGAAGGTATATTCTTTTCTTAGTTCTTTATGTGATTTACCTTCTGGGTTTTGTTGTATTTCATCAGACATTTAAACCACCTATTTTTCTTCTTCTTCCTCATATTCTGGAGCTTCTTCTTCAATGTTGTTAAGATTACTGTGGTCATTATCAACAGCATATCCAAACTCATCAAGTTCTTCCATAATTAATGCTTCTTCTTCTACTTCTTCTTCATCTTCTTCAACTTTTTCACCAAGTAATTCTGCAAGAGCTCTTTTGGTTACTTTAGCTAAAACTTGATTATATTCCGGAACTGCAGTTTCTCCTAATTTTGCAGCTTCTTCAATAATAACTGGAAGGTAATCTTCAAATACTTTTGAACGCATTGCTTTTTCTTTTGCAGCTTTTTTAGCTCTTAAATGTTTTTGGAGTTTACGAGCTAAAGTCATAGTAGCTTGCCTTATTTCATGAACAATTTCTGGTTCCGGAGATACACTTTGTTTTCCTGTAGAAAGGTAAGGAACTTGTGTTGAAATAATATTTACAAATAATGTGATTGGGGAATTATCAAAGTCTTTAATTCCATAACGTTTCCAATCAATACTTTTTAGTGCTTCTGTAATTGCACAGCTTCCTTGATCAAAAGTTAGAGGAACTCTATTTGCAAACCTCATAATTTCAGATTTTCTTTGTTCATTTACAACTCTTCCGGAATCTCCACCATAAGCAATTCCTGCTTCAATAATGAATGAAACACCTCCTCCGTATGTTACAGGTTTTCTTGTAAGTGTAGCTATGAATTCAGGTTTAAGAATTTGTTTCATACCTTTTTCAATTTGTTCAGATCCAATAGGTATAAGTCCATTACTTGGAGGTGCCATGAATTTCATTTTTTTGAAACAGTTTACAATAGCTTCTGCTTCTGCCCATGCCATGTCTTTTGGACGTTTATTCATGTCAATACCAGTCATTTCTTCAATTTCACTTACTCTTTTATTGGACATTCTGGAAAGTGAGCTGGTTAACATACTTTTGTATCGTCTTTTATCAGTATGTTTTGCCATAAATAAGATATCGTCTGCACTAACTCCTTTTGGATGTGGTAGAACTTCTTTTGGAAGTACTGGAACAATATTTGCAGCTCTTTTAAAAATGTATTTGTGTCCAGTTGGGTCTCTAAAGGTAATTTTTGCATGTGGGTTTCCAATCATGGTTCTTCTGATGTATTCAAAAGCACCTTGTTCTGCCATGGAGTAAGAAACATCTTTAAATTGTAATTCAATACAAACTCCAGTATGTTCTGCAGGGAAATCTTCCCTTTCCATTAACATACCTTTATTTTTCTTAACATCCATTTTGAACTTCATTTTAACTCCTTTAAGTTCGTCTCCTTCTTGATAACAGGAGATAACACGAGCTGGTTCACCAGTAGTCATTTGTGATAAAAGCACACAACCACTACAACCTAAACCTTGTTGTCCTCTTGATTGGATGTTTCTAAATTTAGATCCTGCAAACATACTACAATATACTTGCATTACATAATCTTCAGGAATTCCAGGACCATTATCTGAATGCCTAAGGATGTAATGTTCTTTATCAATTCTCTTTAATTCGATATTGATTTCTGGAAGGATACCTGCTTCTTCAGCTGCATCAAAACTGTTTGTAATCAATTCGTGAAAAACAATTGTTAATGAGCGGATTTTACCAGTGAATCCTAACATTTGCTTGTTTTTTCTAAAGAACTCTGATGGTGTCAATTGTTGGAAATTGTCAAAGAGTTCATTTGCTTGTTGAGACAATTTTTTCCTCCTCAAAAATTTTACATATTATATATTATATTTATGAATCTATTTTTTATTTAAATCAAGCCAGAGAGCATTTTCAAAGTAATATTTTTAAAGTACTCTATCTAATTTGATTAATTTATAGATAAAAAAATAATAAATTTATTGTAGAAAACATGATATTTTCATCACACTATCTATATATGCTAAGTAAAGTATATAATAGTTTGCTATTTATTTTGTAATTTTTGAGGTTAAAATGAAATATTGTAGTGGTTCTTAAAAAAAGGTTAAGTAACATTTTTTTGGGTAAAATGTTACTATTTCATCATTTCTTCGTCAAAATCAATTCCATCTTTAAATTCGATTTCATCATCTTTGATTCCAACGAGGTCTTTAAATTCTTTAAGTTTTAATTCGTCTTTTTTACGTTCTAAAAATGAATAAACAGATTTATGCCTAGATCCTTTTAAAATCATTTCAATAGCTTCTTTAGCTATCATAATATTGTCCATTCCACCAATTAATGAAACAGTTTTACCATAAACTGCCATGTGAACTTCAGCCATGTCCATAATTATTTCACGTGTTTTTCCATTTTGTCCAATTATCCTTCCTTTGTATCTGGAAAGTGCATTTTTAGATTTTCCAATGTATAATGGCAATTTTATGATTTCTAAATAATTATCATCATCAGCTAATTTAAGAGCAACTTCAGGATTAAATCCACGAGCTACTGCTTTTACAATGTGATTTGCATTCCATACGCCAAGTGGATCGCTTATATTTTCTTGTGGGGTGATGTAAACAGTTCCATCTTCACTATCAATATCTAGGATTGTTTCAGTAGCCTTTTCAATTGATTTTTTTACATCTCCTTTATTTCCAATTAGTGCCCCAATTCTATTTTGAGGTATTTTTAAATAATCTGTTTCAGGCATATTTATCACTTAATATAAATTATTTTTATTTTTTTATTTAAAAGTTTTTAATAGAAGTTCTGATAAAAGTTAATGATTAAGGAAAAGAGTATCATGAAGAAAATTTATTTATTGTTGCCGGCATTAGCTGGATTAATGTTTGGATCAACTGGTTTTTTTGTTAGAAGTTTAACTGAAAATGGAATTGATCCAACAACATTGTTATTTTTGAGATTTTCAATAGCTGCTGTGATAATGTTTGTTTGTGTAATATTCACTGACAAATCATTATTTAAAATTAAAAAGGAGTATTTACCTTATTTTTTTATTGCAGCTATTAGTATTGTAGGATTAAATCTTTGTTATAATGAGTCTATGAACACAATTCAATTGTCTCTTGCATCAATATTGTTGGGTACATCTCCAATATTTGTTATAATTGGAGCTTATTTCACACTAGCTGAGAAAATAACTAATAAAAAACTAGGAGCTATGCTACTTGCGATTTTAGGTTGTGTATTGGTTAGTGGGCTTTTAGAAAAAGGTATTGGGTCTGTTTCATTAATTGGAATTGCTGGTGGTGTTGGAGCTGCAATATTTTGTGCAATTTACACGCTGGATTCAACAAAAGTAATTAATAAAGGATGCCACACTTATGGCATTTTATTTTTCTCTTTAATTATAATTGTAGCTTTATTGTTGCCGTTTACAGATTTTAGCCAGATAAATGGCTATATCAGTATAAATCCACTTTCAAATATAGTGTTTTTAATTTTACATTCATTTGTTTCTTTTGCACTGCCATATATTTGCTTAACAACAGCTTTAAATTATGTGGAATCTGGTACTGCCTCAATATTATTGGCTGGCTGTGAACCTATTGCAGCATTAATCTTTGGTTTTGTCTTTTATTTTGAAATCCCAACAATTCTAATGCTTTGTGGTTTGGTGATTGTTATTGCGGCATTGGTAATCTTATGCAGGCCATCTAAAGCTAAAGTTTGAAGTCTACATAGTTGTATACTTCATCATAGCTTGTTTTTACTCCTAATTTTTTATATTCATTGACTAATGTTTTAATGTCTCTTTGGAGCAATTCATGTGATATTGGATTGTCTAAGACAACTGATTGTGAAACATCAATGATTACAGGTTCTTCATTCTGATTAAGAATATTATAGTTAGATAAATCTCCGTGGACCAATTTTCCGTCATGTACAAATTTTTTCAGCTGTACCAACAGTTTATTGAAAAATTCTTCAGGATTTTTTGGAGGCTGATTTCTAACGGGCTGTGCAGGATTTCCCTTTTCATCTCCAATAAATTCAATTATTAAAACATTATTTGAGTTAACATAAGGTTTTGGAACATTAACTCCTGCATTATGTAATCTTTTAAGATTTTTATATTCTTTACTTACCCAAGCATAAATTAGCTGTCTTTTATTTTTAGTTTTAACATTAAATCTTGGGTCTCCATGGACATAATAATCCATTTTTTTAAAATCAGAAGTAGCTATTCTGTAAATTTTAACAGCTACATATGTGTTATCTTTAGTTATACCCTTTAAAACATTAGCTTCTTTTCCAGTACTTACTGCTCCGTTTAAAATATCAATGTAATCTTGTTTAGCTAGTTTGTATAAGGTTTCTAAAGTTATTTTGTCGAAGACTTCACTTCCAACTTTTCTGTCTTCGCTACCTTTTTTTCTTTTACGTTCTCTTATCTTTTGGATTTTTGCATCAGCTTTATCAATTTTTGAATCCATTAAAATCAGTTAAAATAATAAAATGGCTAAAAAGGATATTTACATTTTTAAATAACCTTTTCTTTCAAGCCAGTTAGATTCAGTTTTGGTATATCTCCAGATTACATCAGCTTTTTCATCTGATTGGAAGTCCCATGGTTTAACAAGAATGATGTCTCCTTCACGAATCCAAATACGTTTTTTCATTTTTCCAGGGATTCTGGTCATTCTAACGTTTCCATCTGCACATCTAACTTTTAATTTTCCGTGGCCCATGATTTGTTCTACGGCTCCAGGGATTTCTCCTTTTTTAGGTGTTCTTACTCTTCTAAATTCTTGTTGGTTATTATTATTTGGTTTTGACAAGTACTCTCCTCCATCATATAGTTTATTTATTTTCCATTTCGTTGATGATTAATTAAACTATTTATATATTACTTTTATTAATATATTAATGTATTCATTAGAAGGGATAATATGGGAACTGAATTTTTAAAAATTAAAGAATCTGAAGATGCTTTAGAAATTATTCAAAACTTATTTGATAAGTATTATACACTTCAAAGTGAAGAAATTGCCGTTGAGGATGCCTATGGCCGAATACTTTCTGGAGATGTATATAGTAGGATGGATTTTCCTCCATTTGATAAAGCTCTAAAAGATGGTTTTGCAATTGTTTCACAAGACAGTTTTGGAGCTAGTGAAGAATCTCCTAAGACTTTAGAAGTCATTGATTTTTTAGAAGCAGGTTCAACAACTGATAAAATAGTTGAAGCCGGCAAGTGTGTGGAAATAAGTACTGGTGCAGCAATGCCTGAAGGAGCAGATGCGGTTGTAATGGTTGAATATTGTGAAAAAATGGACTCAACTGTTAATATATTAACCACTGTTACCCCTACACAGGATGTAGCTAAAAAAGGCTCAGATACTAAAGAATCTAAATTAATTTTAAAAAAAGGTGATGTTTTAACTCCTGGTAAAATCGGTGTTTTACTTTCTCAAGGCTTTGAAAGCATTGAAGTTTATAAAAAACCTACTGTTGGAGTTATATCAACTGGAAATGAAATTACTCTTCAGGGCAGTGAATTACCATATGGTAAAATATATGATGTTAATGGAAACATGATTAAAAATGATGCAATATCCTGCGGAGCTGATGCCAAGTTTTTAGGAACTGTTAAGGATGATTATGATCAACTTAAAGCTAAAATTCAAGAGTCTTTAGAAGACGCGGATATTTTAATTGGATCTGGAGGAACTTCTGCTGGTCTTGGAGATGTAATGAAACATGTTTTAGATGAATTGGGCCAGGTCTACATTCATGGAATTTCAGTTCAACCGGGAAAACCTACTATTATTGGTATTGTAGATGGTAAAATTGTAATTGGACTGCCTGGAAATCCAGTATCTGCTTTAATGATTTTTAATGCATTTGTAGCTCCTCCTTTAACAAAATTAGCAGGTATTGATAGAGATTTCGAAAAAACTGTTGTTAAAGGTAAGATGGCTAGAAGAATACATTCTCCTGTTGGTAGAATGCAATATCAGTTAGTAAAAGTTGAGGGTGAAGATATTCATCCTATATTTAAAGATTCTGGAGCTATATTTTCCCTATCTACTGCTGACGGTTATGTAAAAGTTCCAAAATCTGTTGAACTTCTTGATGAAGGGGAAGAAGTTGAGGTATATTTATTTAATATAAAAAATTAAAAATAATAAATAAAAAAGGTGAATCAAATGCAAATTCAAGATAAAATTATTCCTGATCAAAAAATAGCTGTTATTAATTATAAAGGACCAATTTCTGATTTAGGTGTTTTACTTTCTAAATTAATGGGATGGGTTGAAACAGAAGAAGTAGAAACCGTTGGGGAACCTTTTATAATATATTACTCTCCAAGACACAGTGTAAATAATGGAGATGCTGTATTTGATGTAGGTATATCTATTAAAGATGATGCACCAGCAAAAGACATTATTAAAACTGCAGATTTATTTGAACACGGTGTTTTAAGTGGAATTCATGAAGGTTCTATGGATAATATTTTAGATAGCTACGATACAATGGTTAAGGTAGCTCAAGAAAACAATTACGATATTATTGGTTCACCTACTGAAGTTTTAATAAAAAATATTCACAATGCAGATAGTGAAGATGAATATATTACTGAAATAAGATTACCAATTATTAAAATGTAGGTCATATTATGCCTAAAAAGAATGATGAAATAGATATAGATGAAGAACTTAGAAGAATTTCCCGCAGGACTAATATAAATATTATTAAATCTCAAAAAGCATTTGATAATAAAATTAAAGATTTGGAAAAAGAGATTGAAAAATCTTCCAAAATTCAGGTTAATGAATTTGATTCAAATAAAAGATTATTGGAGAACTATTTATTAACTGATTTTAGATCTTCAACTATTGATAATTATAGACGAAAATTAAAAAAAATTTAATGCTGTCCAACAACTTTTAAGTTGTGGACTAAGATTTTTGGAAGGATAAATGGTCCGTACTGTTTAATTTCGGATTTAACACCTTCACATTTTTTTAATAGTTCAAATATATTTCCAGAAATCATAGCCTTATTTATAGGATAGCTAATCTCACCATTTTCTATTTTAAAAGCATTACTTGCTTCTACTGAAAAATCACCAGATATAGGGTTTGCAGTATGTGCTCCTAAAACACTGGTAGTTAAAACACCTTCAGATATTTCATCTATTCCAATATTCTGGTTAAAATCAAGAATTATATTTGACGGACTAACTGATGGTGTAGATAAGTAGGAACCTCTATACCCGTTTCCAGTGCTTGTTGTATTTCCTTTATTTGCGGTGTAAATATCATACATAAATGATTTTAAAATACCATTTTCTACAATGTTAGTTTTCTTAGATACAGTTCCTTCACCATCACATTTTGTAGAATACATTCCTTTTTCCAAAGTAGGATCATTAGCTATTGATAATGCAGGACTTACAATTTCACTGTTCATTTTATCATGGAGGATAGATCTTTGTCTTTGAACATTTTCTCCATTAAATGCAGCTAAGAAAGTGGATAAAAGGCCTGCAGCAGCATAATAATCAAGAACTACATCATAATTTTTAGTTTCAATAGATTTTGTATCAACAGAGTCCATAGCTAACTTACAAACATCATTAGCTAATTTATCTCCATCTAAATCATAAAATCTTGAAGAAACAGAATCATATGCTGTAGCTACATTTTCTTTTTCCTCAATATTTACAGATAAACCAGCACCAAATCCAGTACCTTTATTAGCTATTGAAACATTGTTTGAATTTAATATAAGTGACTCACCACAACTTGCTGAGAATCCTGCAGAAGTTACCTCACATTTAGTTTCACTAGCTTTTTCTATGATGTTATTTAGAAAATCAATACATTCATCAAGGTCTAAATTTTCAAATTTTTTATCATATAATTTATTAACTTCATTTACTTTTGCTTCTTGTGAGAAAGCATAGTTTTCATCAGGATTATTTAATTTGGTATTTTCTAGGGCTTGTGCGGCAGTTTGATTAATTTTATCCAAATCAGAAGTAAATGCAAATCCCATTTTATTGTCTTTCAAGACTCTAATTCCAATTCCCTGAGTAATTTCTTCTTTTGCAAAATTCAGTTCATCGTTTTTAGAATCAAGCTCTATTGTTTTTCCAGTACTTACATATACTTCATAGTCATCACAGATTTTTTTAACTTCTTTTTCGCATTTTTCAGCTATTTCATATATCATTCTATCAGCTCTACAATACAAATTTGTTAATAGCTTCCCTTACTCCATCGCCATAGCTATTCTGGCAGGTATAATCACTAATTTCTTTTAAAGCATCTTCAGCATTTTTAACAGCTATTTTTAACCCTGCTTCTTTTAGGAATGCTTCATCGTTTTCACTGTCTCCTACAGCCATTACATTTTCCATATTGATGCCATTATCCTCGCAAAGATATCTTAAGGAACTTCCTTTATTTACTCTTTTGTCAGTGATATGTAGGGCAAATCCGCTATCGTACAGTTCTATTTTATCTAAATATTCAAAGCCTTCTAATCCTTCCATTAGCTCCTGTTTAGTTAGGGTTTTATAAAATACACTTTCAGTTAACCTGTACATATTGTCGTGTGAAATGTTTTTATCGTATTTGGAACCTAAGCTTTCTTTTAAGTATGTATCAGCAGCAGTTACATAAGTTCTATCAACTATTGGTTTTACCTGGTTGTTGTTGTAATTTTCTTTAAATATTACACCGCCATTTTCACTTACTACTCCTCCACTAGCTCCAAGAAGCACTAATGTTGCATAAGCATAAGTTACAATATTTCCAGTTACAATAATTGTAGGAATTCCTGCTTTTTCTGCCTGGCGTATGGATTCCATAGCTGAGTAACAAAGTCTTCTTTTATTATCAGTTATTGTTCCGTCAATATCAACAGCAATTGCTTTTATATTCATTTTAATCCCTTGAATATCTGTGAGCTATGTTACAGGTTCCTTCTTTACTAACCATACATGCTCCAATTGGATGAAGAGGATTACAGGATTTTCTAAATAATTTACAATCTTCAGGTCTGGCTAATCCTCTTAAAATAGGTCCGCAAATACAGCCTTTAGGAGCTTCTTTAACATCTTTTACTTCAATGTCATATTTGGCCCTTGCATTGTACTGACTAAATTCATCTTTAATCTCTAAGATTGAATTAGGTATTTTTGGAAATCCTCTCCATTCTCTGCTGTCAACTTCAAATACCTGGTCAATAACTTTTTGAGCTATTACATTTCCTTCTTCTCTAACAGCTCTATGGTATTCATTATCTATTTTAGGTGTTTCGTCGCGTATTTGTCTTAAAATCATATAAACAGACATTAAAATATCTAAAGGATTAAATCCGGCAACTGCCTGAGGTATATTATATTGGCTTGAGAGATATTCAAAAGGTTTAGTTCCAATAATTGTACAAACATGTCCCGGTTCAATTAGAGCATTAAGACTGGTTTCTCCAGAATTTATCAAATAATCAATAGCTGGAGGGATTAATCTGTGACAGGATAAGACTGAAAAGTTTTCTGGAGGTTTAGCTAAAATCTCTGCAGCTGTTGTTGGAGCAGTGGTTTCAAATCCTGCTGCCATAAATACAACATCATTATCTTCTTTTTCGGCTATTTCAATAGCTTTATTAATTCCGTATACCACTCTTACATCTCCCCCTTCTGCTTTCGCCTCAGCTAGTGAACGTTCAGAACCTGGAACTCTCAACATATCTCCGAAAGTGGTTACTGTAACTCCTTTATCGACTAATTCTAAACATTCATCGATTTCACGGGAAGGTACAACACAAACAGGACAACCTGGTCCAGCAACGATTTCTACTTCTGGTGGGAGCAGTGACCTTATTCCGTTTTCCATAATTGTATGTTCATGGGAACCACAAACATGCATTATTTTTACTGGAGTGGATATTTCATTTATTTTGTCTAATAACTCTTTTGTAATATTTTTCATTCATTAACACCTAAAAGATTTAATATTAGTTATTAATATATATTATTTAGTAATGTTTAAATAAATTTTGTAATTTAGGGATATATATGTTTGAAAATAATAAGATATTGGTGGTTATTCCCGCGAGAGGTTATTCAAAAAATATTCCTCGTAAAAATTTACGTTTACTTGGTGAAAAACCCCTTATTTACTATTCAATAGATGTGGCTAAATCATCAAAATATGTTGATGATGTAGTGGTGTCTACTGAAGACTCTGAAATTGCGTCGATTGTTGAAAAATACGGTACTAGTGTTGTAATGCGTCCTGCTGAATTAGCTACTGATGAAGCATCATTAGATACTGTTATTTATGAGGCAATGCTACAAAAAGAAAAACTAGCTTTTGACGAATATGATATTGTAATTACAATCCAACCTTCTTCTCCATTGTTAAAACCTGAAACACTGGATAGAGCTATTGAAAAATTTGCTGATTTTAATATTGATAGTGTAATTTCAGTTGTTGATGATAAAAATTTAAGGTGGGGATTTGATGAGGAAAATGGAAGATATTTCCCATTTTATTCTGAAAGATTATATAAAGATTTTCTTCCTAAAACTTTTAAAGAAACTGGAGGCATATTAGCGACTCGTCGTAATTTTGTAACTCCAACATCTCGTTTAGGTTTAAACATTGATTTAATCGAGATTTCTAGTGAAGAAAGTGTTGAAATAAATACTTATGAAGATTGGTGGATTGCAAATACTTATCTTAAAAAACTTAAAATAGCTTTTGTTGTTGATGCTTATGACCAAATAGGAACTGGGCATATGTATCGCTGTTTATCAATGGCATCAAAGCTAGTATTTCATGAGGTAGTATTTTTTGTAAATAGAAATCATCAATTGGGAATTGATATAATCAATGATTACAATTATAAATATCAAACATATGAAGGTAGAACGGAATTACTTAGTTTATTTGAAAAGTTTAACCCTAAAGTTGTTATTAATGATGTAGGTGACACTTCCTATGATTATATGGTTGAATTAACAAATAGCGGGTATTATATAATTAATTTTGAAGATTTTGGAAGTGGTGCTGATCTTGCAGATTTAGTATTTGATTCATTATATGAACATGAAAGTGATGGAAAATTCTTTGTTGGCCATGAATATTATATTTTAAAAGATGAATTTTTCCTACATCAGCCAAAAATAATCACAAATGATATTAAAAATGTTTTAATTGATTTTGTTCCAAATGATTCTCTTAATTTATCTCAAAAAGTTTTAGATGCTGTTTTGGCTAGTGGTTTTTCTGGTAGAATCAATGTTATTTTAGGTTCTGGATATGAAAATGTTGAAGAATTAGTAGCTAGGTATGAACTTATGCAAAATGTTCAATTTTATACAACCGTGGAATCTATTAGTGATTTTATGATTTCTGCAGATATTGCTTTTGTTTCTGGTGGAAGAATCATGTATCAAGTTTGTTCTTTAGGTATTCCGTCTATTGTTATATGTAAAGATGAAATGGAAACAAAAAATCTCTTTGGAAGTCCTGAAAACGGATTTGTAAATATGGGTATTGGATCTCATTTATCTCAAGAAGAGATTATGAATCAGTTTAATGAAGTAGCGGGTGATTTTGAACTTAGACAAGCAATGAATAAAAGAATGCTTGATGTTGATTTAAAACACGGTTTTGAAGAAGTGTGGGCTGTTGTTAAGTCTAAATATAGGGAATTTAATTTAGATAATTCTAATTAAATTCTTTTTTTTTGAAAGGGTATTGTCAATAATTTAGATTATTGATATTTTTTCTTATTTTACTTATTT
>CAVDAS010000049.1:0-13168 GCA_963606955.1 Bacteroidaceae bacterium | reverse complement strand
CCTAAAGGGGTTAAAACTACACGTAAAGCTATTCTTAACCTTTCTATGGTTTATTATGATCAATATAATATGGGATACGATGATGTTTGTGGTTTGTTTGTTTCCATTGGATTTGATGCAGCTACAATGGCAATATGCCAAACACTCTATGCTGGTGCTTGTTTGGCGATTGTTCCTGAAGACATTAAATTAGATATCTCTAAACTCAATGAATATTTCATCAAACATAATGTTACACATACACATATTACCGCGCAAGTTGGAAAATTGTTTGTAGAAAAAATAAAAGAAACTAGTTTGAAAATTTTAAATGTTGGCGGTGAAAAATTAGGAGAAATCGAAAACCCAGAAAATTATATTTTAGCTGATGAATATGGGCCAACAGAAGCCTTTGCTTTTATTGCAAATATTACAAATTCAGAAAAAATTGACCCTTCATCTGTAGGATTGTTAAATTACAATACTAAAGCATATATTTTTGATAATGAATTCAGACGTGTTCCAGTAGGTGCTGTAGGTGAGTTAGGTGTTGCTGGTTATCAAATAGCTGAAGGTTATTTAAACCGTGACGAGGAAACAACAAAAGCATTTATTGACAATCCATTTGAAGATGATGAAGACTATTCTGTTTTGTATCGTACTGGTGATTTAGTGCGTTTATTGCCTGATGGAACTTTAGGGGTTGTTGGTCGTCGTGATAGTCAAGTTAAAATCCGTGGAAACCGTGTAGAACTAGGCGAAGTCGAATCAACAATAAGGTCAATGGAATATATTGAGGATGTTACTGTTCAAACAATTAAAAACAAGGATAATAATGAATTAGTAGCTTACGTTGTTATATCGGAGGATTTAAATGGTGATGATTTAACAAGGTATGTTCGTGAGTTTGTAGGTGAGCATAAACCTGATTATATGATTCCTTCTTATGTTGTGGAGTTAGAGGAGATTCCTTTAACTGTTAATGGTAAAGTTGATAAGCATGCTTTGCCAGATGTAGATAAAAATAGTTTACATGCAGAATATGTTGCTCCACGTACAGAAACTGAAAAATTAATTGTGGATGCATTTGAAAAAGTATTTAAACAGGAAAACATTGGTATTCATGATGATTTCACACGTTTAGGTGGTGATTCATTAACTGCAATCAAAATCAATTCCTTATTACCTACAAGCATAGATGTAAGTATAATACTAAAATACAGAACTCCTTATAATATTGCACAATATATCTCTGGAAATAAAAGTGAAACTGGATTTGTATTAGCTAAAAAAGGAACAGAAAATCGCAATATGTTTTTAATACCTCCATTGGGAGGAGTATCATTCATATTTTTAGATTTGATTAATAATATTGATTTTAAAGGCAATATTTATGTTATTGATGATTACAAATATGATTTATCATTGGATGAAATTAGAAATTTAAGTAATAATAGATTATTGGATTATTATTATGATTCTATTAAAGATTTATTCCAAAATGGGGATATTATTGTTGGATATTCTTTAGGATGTATTTATGCATCTTTAATCATAGAACATTTAGAAAAAGAAAAAACTGTGAGCAAGTGCATATTAATAGATGGTCCTTTAAATTTTGTTCAAAACAATAAACAGTCCAAAGAAGAGTTAATAGCTAACTTCAAGAAACAATATTCAAACAAGTTTAATCTTGAAAAGTATAGTGATGATTTCAAAGAAAAATTAATTGAAATTTCATCGATTAATTCAGTCTGGAATTATCATACTCCAAAAATTAATTGCCCTATTTTGTTTTTATCTACATCCGGATTCAAGGATGGTTTAAATAACATTTCAGACAATTATGAGCTTATTTGTATTGATTCTACACACGAAGAGATCATTGCAAAAGATGTTGGTAAAATTGCAAAATATTTCTCAACATTATAATAAACTATTGTGTTTAGGGTAAAAAATGGGATATAATATCTTTCGTGGAACTTAATATTTATCTTCTTTTTTATTCTCTAATTTCTTATTTATTCATTAAAATAATATCCTCTCTTTTAAGTGGGTGGTGAGTTGTAAAACAGATAAAAAAGCAGTTTTAATACATGATTAGGTATATAACTTAGATTTTTAAAATGATTAAATATAAAAAATAAAAAAAATAAATTATAATATGATTAACTAATAGGGGACACATAGTTGTTAGATATAAAATTATTCAGAGAAAATCCAGAATTAATTTTTGATTCTGAGAAAAAGAGATTTAGAGGAACCCAAACTGCCGAAAAAGTTATTGAATATGATACATTATGGAGAGAAGGTGAAAAAAGATTAAACTTCCTTCGTTCTGAAAAAAATAGGTTATCTAAATCATTTAAAAAAGCTAAATCTGAAGGTAATTTGGATGAAGTAATAGCTAAATCTAAAGAAGTAGCCAATGAAATTAAAGAATTAGGTCCTAAAATTGAGGAATATAAACAATTACGTGATGATTACAGATACAAAGTAGGAAATATCATTGATGAAGACGTACCTATTTCTGATAGCGAAGATGATAATGAGATTGTAAAAAAATATGGAGATGTTCCTGAATTTGATTTTGAACCATTAAATCATGTAGATTTAATTGAAAAAATTGATGGTGCAGATATGAAAACAGCAGCTGAAGTAGCTGGTGCAAGATTCTATTATTTAAAACAAGATATTTTACATCTTAATTTAGCATTAATTCAGTTTGCTCTTAATGAATTAGAAGCTAAAGGATACATCCCTCTTCAAACTCCATTTTTTGTTAAAGGTGAAGTAGCTGCTGAGACTTCAGAATTAGGTGAATTTGAAGAAACATTATATAAAGTAGCTAATGAGGATTTATATTTAATAGCTACTGCAGAACAAACTTTAGCTGCACTCCACAGAGATGAAATCATTGCTCCTGAAGATTTACCTATCCAATATTGTGCTCTTTCAACTTGTTTTAGAAAAGAAGCAGGATCTCATGGTAAAGATACTTTAGGAATATTTAGAGTTCATCAATTTGAAAAAATAGAACAGTTTATTTATACAACTCCTGAAGAGTCTAAAAAGGCTCATGAAAAGTTACTTGCAGTAACTGAAGAGATATATCAGAAATTAGGCCTTCATTATCAAGTAGTAGCTATTGTGTCCTCAGCACTTAATGATAATGCAGCTATTAAATATGATCTTGAAGCATGGTTCCCAGGTTCTAAAGCTTACAGAGAATTAGTTTCATGTACTAACTGTAAGGATTATCAAGCAAGGAAAACTAAAACACGTTTTGGTAAAGCAGGTTCTGGAGATGCACAAGCATTACATACTTTAAATAGTACTGCAATAGCTACTGAAAGGACTATATGTTGTTTACTTGAAAATTACCAGCAAAAAGATGGTAGTATTAAAGTTCCTGATGTTTTAGTTCCGTATATGGGTGGAAAAACTGTAATTAATGCAGTTAAATAATCCTAAACAATAATAGGTTATCTAAACAAGAAAGGAATAGATTTAAACTTTAAAACAGATATCATAATAATGATTTTTATTTTATTAGTGATTTCGGATTTTTGAAAATGATAAATATATATGGGGCTAAATCTAGTGGGAGAATTGAAGAAAAGGAGTATGGATAAACTCTTAAATAAGAATTATGATCGTGAATGTGATGCTTTAATGTTGTATTATGTAGAGGATTATGATTACGATTATTCTTTAGAGTTAACTGATGATGTTATAATTGATTTTGACTGTGATGGTCTTCCTCGTGCTTTTGAGTTTTTAAATGCTTCTAAGTTGTTTGGTTTTGATAAAAGTAGTTTAATGAATATTAAGAAGATTAATATTACTATTAAGGTTACTTCTAAGTTATTTGAATTAAGTACTTTAATTGTTGTGGTTGTTCATAATAAGGATGTAAGTAATAGTTTGCAGAATTGTCTTGCTAATAATGTTAATCTTCCTGATTTGGATTTAGCTTTTATCTAAATTTTTATTTTCATTCGTATAATGTCAAACTATATATAATGGATGTGTACAATTATTTAGTAAGGTGATAAAATGCTTTCTAATAATATGGAATTAGAATTAAATAAACAAGTAAATGCAGAATTGTATTCAGGATATCTTTATTTATCAATGGCATCCTATTTTGAAGATGAAGAATTGTCAGGTTTTGCAAATTGGATGAGAGTACAAGCTCAAGAAGAATTAGAGCATGGTATGAAAATCTATGACTATATAATTAGAAGAGGTGGATCTGTTACTTTAACAGCTATTGAAGGACCTCAAACTGAGTGGGATTCTCCATTAGCTGCATTTGAACATGTATTATCTCATGAACAAACTGTAACTGGACTTATTAATAATTTAGTTGATATTTCCATTACTGAAAAAGATCATGCAACTAATAACTTCCTGCAATGGTTTGTTGAAGAACAAGTTGAAGAAGAAGAAAATGCAATGGAATTAGTAAGTAAAGTAAAAAGAGCACAGAATTCTGTTGATTTGATGTATACACTTGATAGTGAACTAGCTACTCGGGTTTACACTCCACCAGCAGATAATGAAAATTAAAAAGGTAATAATTTACCTTTTTTTATAAGTTATAGACTTCTTCTGGAGGTACTATAACTATTTCATTTTTATTTAAAGCATCTATTAGAGCATCTAAGTTATCTGTATGTAAAAGTAATATTGCTTTATCTTTTTTATCATGAGTAAATGCATATAAATACTCTAAATCTAAATTATTTTCTTTTATAGTTTTTAAAACAAAGGATAATCCACCTGGTGAATCAGTCATTTCAATAGCTACTATATCTGTTGTTTTAACTAAGTAGTTTTCTTCAAGTACTTTTTCTCCTTTTTGAGGATTGTCTACTACTACTCTTAAAATACCAAAATCTGAAGTATCTGCAAGTGATAGGGCTCTTATATTAATATCATTTTCAGATAATGTTTCAAGAGCATCATATAAGCTTCCTTTTTTGTTTTGTAAAAATACTGATAATTGTTTTAATTTCATATTATTCATTTTTATCCCCTTAGTGTAAGTTTCTTTCATCTATAACTCTTTTAGCTTTTCCTTCATATCTTGGAAGGCTTTTTGGTTCGACTAATGTTACTTTTACTCTGATTCCTGTTTCATTTTCAATAGATTTAGCTATTTTATTTTGAACATTAACCATTTCTTTTACTCCATCAAAGAAAAGGTTTTTAGAAGCTTCTACTTTTACTTCTATTTGATCTAAAGTTCCAGGTCTTGTAACTATAATTAAATAATGAGGCTCTACATCACCTACTTTAAGCAATGCTTTTTCTATTTGTGATGGGAAAATAGCTACTCCTTTTACTTTAATCATATCGTCTGCTCTACCAGTTATTCTACTCATTCTCACACTTGTTCTTCCACATTCACATGTTTCATAATTAAGTGAAGTTAAGTCTTTAGTTCTAAATCTGATTATTGGCATTCCTTCTCTCTCAAGGTTTGTTAATACAAGTTCCCCTTTTTGATTTTCTCCTAAAGTTTCACCAGTTGCTGAATCAATTATTTCAGGATAATAAATATCTTCAGCTATATGCAGACCTTTTTGGGCACTACATTCCACTCCTACACCAGGTCCCATAAGTTCAGTTAATCCATAAATATTGTATGCTGGTGCTCCAAAGAGTTTTTCTAATTTTTGTCTGATTTCTTCACTCCACATTTCAGCTCCAAAGCCTATTGCTTTAAGATTCATTTCTTTTGGGTCGATTTCATCATCTAGAGCTACTTCAGCTAAGTGAATTCCGTAAGAAGGTGTTGCAATTAAACAGGTTACTCCAAAGTCTTTCATTATTTCGATTTGTCTTCTGGTTTGTCCTGTTGATATTGGTACAATTGTTGCTCCAACTTTATGGGATCCGTAGTGAACACCAAATCCACCGGTGAATAATCCATAACCGTGGGTATTTTGGATAATATCATCTTCACCAACATCCATCATTCCAAGTCCTCTTGCTGTTGTTTCTGCCCAGGTATCTAAGTCTTTTTTGGTATATCCTGATACAACAGGTTTTCCAGTAGTTCCTGATGAAGAATGTATTTCTTTAATATCTTTTATATCTACTGCAAAAAGCCCATATGGGTAGCTTTCTCTTAAATCATCTTTTGTGATGAATGGTAATTTTTCAATGTCTTTTAAAGTTTCTATGTCTTCAGGAAAAACTTCACATGCACTATATTTTTTGTTGTAGTATGGAATTTTGTTAAAAGCTAGTTTCACTGTTTTTTGAAGCTTTTTTAATTGTAGTTCTTCAAGTTCTTCCCTTGGCATACATTCGATTTTCTCATTCCAAAACATATATTGGCCTCATTTTATTTTTAATAATATTATATTATCTTTTATCAACTTTAAATATATTTTTTATGGAATTTGATGCAGTTTTAAAATAAATTTTATATAGTTTAAAGTAGAAATGGTAAAATGTAATTAATTTATTATTGATTATATCGAGGAAATTAATATGGATATGATGAGTGTATTATGGCAATTTGGTGTTTTGGCAGCTGTAATCATATTTGGAATAAAAATAGGTTTAGCTTCTGGTCTTGCTAACTTGTCAAAAAAATTATTCGCTGGTATCTGTATAGGTTATGGAGGGGGTGTTTTAATATGTTCATATATTGCATCATTCTTTGCCGAACAGATTACTGAAGCTATTTATAGTTATAATACTGTTTTTTACATAATTATGGCTTCTATCATGATTATTGCAGGAATTTTTACTATAAGAGAATGGAAAGTTCATGATAAAAATACAACTACTGCTACTTGTTTAGCTGTTGTTGCTCCTTGTCCATGTTGTTTTGGATCAATTATTGCTTCTGTTTTAATTGTAGCACCAACTATAGGATTTGGTTTTACAAAACTTAGTATAGTTGTTGCAATTGCTTTAATGATTGTAATGATTGTTACTTATTTTGCATCAGCTACAATCGTTAAATTAACTAATAAACCATATCCGATTATATTGGGAAATTTTATGTTATTTTTAGGTGCATATTTCTTATTATCTGCTATTGTAATACCAAGTATTGCTCAAGCAATGCAAGGTAACTTTGGTGGAGTAAGTATGATTGATTCTCAGTCTTTAATTGGTATTTTAGCTGTTTTAGTTATTTTAGTAATTATAGGTGTAGTTTTATATAGAAGAAGTAATAATCTCTTAAAATAAGATTTAGGTGATATTAAAATGAGTTCAATACCTGGTACAGAATATTTAAGCGGAGCTTTAAATGTTATTTCTCAAAGTTTAACAATTCCAGTAATGGTTTTATTGATAGTAATTGCAGTTATTTCTGTTATTGCATTAGGTGGATTCATATCTGAATACACTTCAATGAAAAAAGTTGGTGTTGGAAAAATAAGAGATTTAATATTTAAAATTAACATGGCAGTTTCTATTGATGATTTAATGAATGTTATATCTAGTGCTGACATTCCAAAATCTCAAAAAAAAGTTTTAACTGAAATTGCAAAATCAGAAGATTTAGATAGTGATTCTAGAGAAGCTTTAGCTCGTAAATTAGTAGAACACGAAGAAGAAAAAATTGATAAAAATTTAAGAAATACAGATATTATTACTCGTGTCGGACCAACATTAGGATTAATGGGTACTTTAATTCCATTAGGTCCTGGTCTTGCAGCATTAGGTGCAGGAGATGTTAATACCCTTGCAGATGCATTAACTATTGCATTTGATACTACTGTTGTAGGTATTGGTTCTGGTGCTTTATGTTATTTTATTTCTAAAATTAGAAGAGGTTGGTATGACCAATATCTTTCTGATTTAGACGCATTATCTGATGCAGTTCTTTTTTACATGAATAAACAGTGATTTTATGGTTAGGAGAAAACAAAGAAGGAGAAGATCTTCTGACGATGACATAGATCCAATGGCAGGTACAACAAATCTTGTTGATGCAATGTTAGTTCTTGCATTAGGTTTTCTAATCTTTGTTGTAATGAGTTGGAATATGCAAAGTGTTATTTTTTCTGACATGTCCCAAGATCAAAAACAAGAAGTTATGGATTCTATGAAACAAGTTTCAGAAGTTAATCAAGGTCAAGAATTAAATGATACTCCAGAATCTTCTCAAAGTTCTGGACAAGGATTTACAGAGATGGGAAAAGTCTATAAAGACCCATCGACAGGTAAGCTGATTATGGTAGAGGGTTAATCCTTCTACATTTATTAACTTTTTTTTAAAATATCGTTTTTTTGCCAAAAATTTATTAATTTGCTTTGTTTTTGTATTCTTATTATTTTCTATAAATCTTTTCCTCTTGAGAACTGATTTTAGATAGTTTTTTATTATCCTTGTGAGAATTAAGTGGAAAATTTGAAAATAATAGGAAAATCGATAAAATAATAGGTTTATAATTCCTATTATTAACTACATCAAGTTCTATAATTATTTAAGTATAAAAAAAGTATATGGAAAAAATTATCCATATAATTTATTGTATATTGTATTTCTTTTTACTGCGGTTAAATATGTCTTTAAACCATGTGTATGCAATTACTAATAAGATTAAAGTACATACTCCTCTTATTGCATCAAATGCTACACTAGCCATATAAGTACTTATTACTGAAGATACAGTTATTGGCGTAAAATAAAACATTGAAATATTTGTAATCCATCCGTATATGAATCCCCATAATAAACCGAATATTGCTCTAAATGGAAGACTTTCCATGTTGTTTTTGAATATACCTGCTGTAAATCCAAGTAATCCAAATCCAATCATTTGATAAGGTGTATAAGTACCTATTCCAAATCCGGAAATTAATCCAAATACTAAAATAGATAAACTACCTACTAAAAATCCACTTTCTTTACCAAAGACTACACCAGCCATTATTACAATAAAGAAAGCTATTTGTACATGGGAAATTGACCCTATAAAGTTTGCAACTACAGATAGTGCAATTAATACAGCTAATAATACAATATACTCTACAGATGGTTTGGATTTTTCAAACATCTTATAGATTGTGCCTATAAATCCAACTATTACTAATATGGATATTATTAATGTTAATAAATTTATAAGTTCCATTGTTTTTTCACATCCTTAATTGATATTGCTTTTGGTAAATAGTTTTTAACCATTCTATTTACAAAAGTCGTATAAAAATTATTACTTGAGAATATTTGTGTTGGTGTTGTGTCTAATTGAAGTAATCCATCAAATATCATAACACATCTCTCAACATTATCCGCTACAAAAGACAAATCATGTGTAGTCATGATTATGGTTACGCCTTCATCATTTACTTTTTTTAATAATTTACTTAATTTATTATTAGATATAGGATCTAACCCTTTAGTAGGTTCGTCTAATATCATAATGTCTGGTTTCTCAAGTAATGCTTTGATAAAGGCTATTTTTTGCTGTTCCCCTCCACTACAATCATAGGGGTGATTATTTAGAAGTTTTTTAATATCAAAATAATCAACGAGCTCTTCGGCATAATCTGACAATACGATTTCATTATCCGTTTTTACTTCCTCTTTCTTTTTTGATTTTTTAAAGGGATTTATATTAAAATCAGTTTCAATTTTAGATTCACGTACGTTTGACAGTTCTTTTAAAACACTATCTTCGCTAAATTGAATCATTGGGTTTTGATGAATATAGCTAATTTTACTATTTTTAACATACTTCACTTTACCTTTTATTGGTTTGATTAAACCAGCTAGTAGTTTTAGAAGGGTACTTTTTCCACTTCCATTTCCACCAATAATTGTAAGGTATTCTCCTTTCTTAACTTTAAAATCAATCCCATTAAGAATTATTTTTTCTTTATCATAACCAAACCAGAGGTTTTTTACATTTAATAGCTCTTCTGTGTTTTTTTCTTCAACTTTAGATATTGACTGAAGAGGGATTTCATTAATTACATCTTCCATGCGGTTTAATAATTGCATTCCTTCTCTAACACTAAGAGCCACGGGTACTTCGTTAAATGAATCATATTTGTTTTTAAGAAGCAGATTTATCTTTGCAACATCTGGCATGTAATATTTGAAAACTTCATCGTTTTTAATATCATTACAAATATTTCTTGAATCATTAATGTATTTTAAGCGTCCGTCCTGAAGATACATTACTTTATTTGCAAATGGAAAGACATTATCCAGTTTATGTTCTGTTATGATAATTGTAATTGAGAATTCTTCGTTTAATCGTCTAAGAATTGATAAAAAGTCATAGGCAGCTATTGGATCTAATTGGCTTGTAGGTTCATCAAGTAATAATAATTTTGGCTTTAAAACAAGTATTGAACATAAATTTACTAATTGTTTTTGCCCACCAGATAAATTATTAACATTTTCATGTAATATCTTGTCAATTCCGAAAAATGTTGACATCTCAGCAATCCTGTTTCTTATTTCCTCAGTAGGTAGGCCTATATTTTCAAGAGGAAATGCAATTTCTTGGATAACTGTATCTGTTACAATTTGTGCATCAGGATTTTGAAATATTAAGCCTATATCGCATGCAGACTGTTTTTTATCAATGTCTTCAATAGCTATATTATCAAAGATTATTTGCCCACTAGATTCTCCAGAAGGTTTTAATTCCTTTTTAATATTGTTTAATAGTGTAGTTTTTCCAGAACCTGACGGACCACACATTAATACAAATTCACCTTCATTTATTTCAAAATTTATATCTTTTAAAACATAGTTATCATCATATTTAAAGCTAAAATCTTTGACTTCTAAGAGCGGCATAATATTCTCTCCCAAATTTCGATAATTATAAATGGTAATAAAAGCACAACATATGCTAAATAGTATATATTAAATGGGTATTGGCTAAATGAGAATTTAAACTCAGGATAGATAAGTATTGATCCAATTCCATTGTATAATCCAATTAAGGATATTATTACGGTAGTTAATATAACAATAGCTAAAACCACATCTATTTTATTAAATTTATATTCAAGATAGCTAGTTCTTTTTGTTATATTATAACCTCTAGCTTTCATTGATGAAGCTGTTTGCATAGCTTCTTCTAGGGACCATGAAACTACCAGTCCTAAATTATGAATTAGCTGAGATAGTTTTTCCCTATAGCTTATTTTCTCATTATTATTTTTTAATTTTGATAATTCGTGAAGTTCCTTACTTCTTTTTTGTATTAAAGGTACAAATCTCAATGACATTATGATTATCATAGAGATATTAGGGTATTTTTTTGAAAATACATAGAGCATATCCTGATATGATACATATGTGTTGTATGCTAGAAATGTTAGAGTAACTAAAAAGAAGGTTATGGCCATAATTATACCGTAGATAATTGCTTCAAGAGTTACATAATATGTACCGTAAATATAGATGTGTGTATTTCCGACATGACTGAAAAACATGTTTAATATTGTTATAAACAGCACTAAGGGTAAAAATACTTTTGCAGTACTTTTAATTTCAGATACTGAACCTTGCAGGGTAATTAATACTAATATCATAACTCCAAAGGTTAGTATATAGTAGGGATTATTAAATAAAAATGCAAACACAATTAAAATCATGAAATACACTATAAAAATCCCTGGATGAATTCTTGTAATTTTCATTTTTTCCCATTATTTTAATTTTTATTTTAAAACTTACTCAATTTTATTTTAGTAAAGTGAAATAAACAATATGTTAATAAGATTTTATTATATGTTTTATCTTAAATATAGTTTTTTAAAATTGCATTTAATTTAAAAAGTATTTGCATAAACTATAAATACTCTTTTTAGCTAAATAGAATAAGACAAGGTGATTAATTAATGGAATTCTGTCCTGATTGTGGAGCAATATTACTTCCTAAACACAATAAAATAAAATGCAAATGCGGATATGAGAAATCATTATCAAAGGATGATGTTAAAGACCAATATGAATTTGAAGGAGAAAAAAATCCTCAAGCAGAAGTGATTGTTACAGATAATAAGAATGTAGCTCTACCTACTACGACAATTACTTGTTATAAATGCGGTGGAACTAAAGGGTATTGGTGGACTGTACAAACAAGGTCTGCAGATGAAGCTCCAACTAATTTCATCAGATGTGCAAAATGTGGAAACACATGGCGGTCATCTAACTAATTTTTTAATATTATTAACTATAAACAACTATACTATGAAAATGCTTCAAAAGACATTAAGGTCAGTTGTTGATAATCCAAAACATATTTTCAAACTAGCTATTCAGGGAATATTTGTAGGTATTTTTGCCGGAATACTAGTTTGTTTATATAGATTTCTTCTATATTCTGCAGAAGATATTTTAAGAGGTATTCTGGAATTTATTAATGGAAATATTTTCTTAATAATGCTTTGGTTTGTTATACTAGCTATTTTGGGATTATTCACTGCTTTTATAGTAAAATGGGAAAAAGACAGTGTAGGTAGTGGTATTCCACAAATCAATGCAGAGGTTAAAGGTTATTTAAACACTAACTGGATACGTGTTTTAATAGCTAAAATTACCAGCGGGATTTTAACAGCACTAGGCGGTCTGTCTTTAGGTCCTGAAGATCCTTCTGTTCAGATTGCTGGAATGGCTGGAAAAGGAATCTCAAGAATTTTTAAAGAATCAAGAACTGATGAGTTAAGACTTATTTTGGCTGGTTCAACTGTAGGGATTACAGCTGCTTTTAATGCTCCATTAACCGGAGTAATTTTTATAATTGAAGAAATTAATCATAGTTTTGATAAAACACTAATTTTTATAGCACTTACTGCATCTGTTGTTGCTGATTTTATTTCCAAATCAGTTTTTGGACAGGCAACTGTTCTAAATTTCCCATTATATAATCTTCCATTATCTTCTTACTGGCTTTTAATTGTTTTAGGTTTGGTCTTAGGTATTTTAGGATATATTTATAATGTTGGAATGATTAAGGCAAATGATAAACTAGCTAGTTTAGCTAATATTCCACTTGAAGTTAAATTTATATGTGTATTTTTAATATCTGGCGTTGTAGCATTGTTTATTCCTGAAATTCTTGATGGCGGACACTTTATGTTAAATATGCTGGATGTAGCTATTCCGTCATTAGGAATTTTAATATTTTTATTTGTAGCTAAATATTTGTTTTCAGTAGTATCCTTTTCAGCAGGAACTCCC
>CAVDAS010000048.1:0-13247 GCA_963606955.1 Bacteroidaceae bacterium | reverse complement strand
ATATCTCTTAAAGTTCCCTTAAATTCTATATTTGAATCAATTAATAGCATTTTTAATAATTGGTTTTGAGATTCCAATTGATGTTTCTTTAAATTAAATTTAAATAATTTCTTAGGAATCTTTAAAAAGAAATCTAATACATGATTATTATATTTAATAACTTCAGGTAATTTAGCATATATTTTTTCAAAATCCATGAAAATCAGTCCAGTGTTTATAGAAAACACATTAATTAAATTTAATTAAGATTATGTTAACTTCAATATAAATAATTTATCAATGCTAAATTTTGAATAAAATAATATGAAATTTAAAAGTCAATACTATTAAAATAAAGATATTTAAATTTAATTAAAATAATAAGTACATTAAATTGAGATAAAACAATTTACATAAGAGAAACACTTTCATTTTTAGAAACAAGACTTACCTTAAAAGATTTCTTTTTCGAAAATCTGGAAGCAAATTATAATGCAATTTATAAGTGTAAAATAACTTTATTTTTCTTTTAAATTGCTATATTTTATAAAAACTTTGTTTCTAATTGATTTATTATTGTAAAACAATTTAATAAGTATTATTAGAATTTTAGCTTGTTTAAATTTTTTAGTTATGATTTTTTGATTTATGTAATTTAATAGTTTTGAATTTAAATCTATTTTAAAATCAAGTGCACTTTCATACAGATATATGCTTCTAATCCCCTCATCGATGTTGTCTAATTTAAATAGAATAAATAAAGCCATATTGATAAAACTAGCATTTAATCTGTTCTTAAAATCGTTAGAGGTATTTTTAATTAAATCATTGCATAATTTATAACCCTCTATAAAACCATCTAAAAGTTTAATATTGGCACTATGTGTAATTGATGACTCATTTTCAATTAAATAAATATATCCTGGATAATTAAATAAATTAACAACAGGTTTTGATGTTTTTATAAGACAATTAATTGAAAATACCCCATCATCATAATTGGTATTTGGGAATGTAATATTGTTATCTTTGATTAATGATGCTTTGTAAATATTTGCCCATGCAACATGCTTGAGGAGTAATTTCTCATCGTCCCCCCCCTCAAAGATTTTTTCATCATTATTAATCTCATCAATTGATTTTGGAATGTATATTTTATCATTTAACTTACTTGCATTATTACAATGAACTATATCACAATCATGTTTAGTTATTGCATTGTATAAAACTTCACAATAGTCATTTAAAACTTCATCATCACTATCCATAAACATCATATAATCTGCAGTAGAATGTTTAATACCTTCATTTCTTGGAGTTGATGCTCCTCCAGAATTATTTTTGAGAAATATACCTTTAATATTTGAGTATTGAGTAGAATATTTTTGAATAATCTCCCCGGAGTTATCACTAGACTTATCATCAACTAATATCAATTCTATATTTTCAAAACCTATTGTTTGATTAATCACAGAATTTATAGTTACTTCCAAAATATCTTGAGCATTGTAAACCGGGATAATCACACTAATTTTATAATCCATAATTTTATCTTCCTTAATTTTAATTATTCTTCCTAATATTAAACTTTCTATAAATATTTTTTATTGTTTGATTATTATAAAATGAAGTATAAACCTTAGAAATAAATATGGCCTGTTTAAACTGTTTATTTAAAACTTTATTATTTAAAATAGCTATTTCTCTTCTATGAATATCAATTTTACAATTTAAATCTTTTTCAAATTTATAAATTTCTTTAACAGCCGTCATTTTATGTTTTTTATCTAAATTAGAAAAAATCAAAAGCAAACTCCCAATATTTTCCCCTATTGTTACATATTGAGACAATTTAACTGGTTTTAAAAGATTATTAACCTTATACATGCCTTTTAAAAATCTATTAAATTTTTTAATATCATGGCCATGTATTGCTGTTTTTTTATGTTCAAATGTATTATACATGTAAACTTGAGTATTAGGTAAAACAGAGATTTTATTTGAATTTATTAATGCTTTAAAGTAAAAATATGTATCTTCACATAAGCAATCTTCCGGAAATGTTATATTATTCTCTAAAATCAATTCTTTTTTAAACATTTTACCCCAGGGAGCTACAAAATAATTCAAACTCAAACTATCGAAGATTTCCTGAGATTCTAAAGGATTTAAACTCACTAATTTCTCATCACTTTGTAGAAATTTAACTTTAACTTTATCCCCATCCAAGTTAATAATATGTGATCCGATTACAAAATCAGAGTTTTCACTTAAAATAGCAGCATATAAGTTTTTAAGGCCGTTTTTAAGATATTCATCATCAGAATCCAGAAAAGAAATATAATCTGCACTAGCATATTCAATGCCTAAACTACGTGGTTTACCTGGAAGACCGGAGTTTTCATCTAAAAAAACAGGAACAATATTATCATATTTATCAGCATAATCAGTTATAATGCTTTTAGAATTGTCGGTTGAGCAATCATCAACTATTATTAGCTCAATGTTTTCAAATCCTAAAGATTGATTTATTATTGAATCAATAGCTGCATTTAGCTCTTCTTCAGCATTATAAACAGGCATTATTACACTAATCTTAAAAGTCATATTTTCCATTTCCTATATTTAAATAATAAATATACAAAGCATAATTAATAAAAATTTCCATTAGAAAAGTTATGGTATGGCCAATTTTTTCATCCACTTACTCAATACTCAATTTAAGTATCTGCTATTAATCCTTTAACATTGCATTAGCTATTTTAATATCTGAAGGTCTTGTAACTTTAAAATTGGTTCTATCACCTTCAAATAATCCAATTTCATGACCTCTCATGTGAAATAAAATCATAGCTTCATCTAATTTGTCAATTTCTTCATCTGATAAATCATTGTAAATTTCCAGGTAATGATTGATGTTAAATGACTGTGGTGATTGAGACTGTAATAAATATTGTCTGGCTAGAACATCAGTTAATATTCCTTCTTTTTTAGATTCAAATATTACATCTGTAGCTGGAATAACTGCACTAGCTGCACCATATTGTTTTGCACATTCAATACTGTCTTTAATTAATTGAGGAGTTACAAATATCCTTGCAGCATCATGAGTAACCATTATAGAATCTTTAGGATACTTATTTTCAATTGTGTAATTAATTGAATTTAAAATTGTATCACTACGTCTTTTTCCACCTTCTATAACAGTGATTCTTGAATCAGTTAAATTATATTCTTTTATTACTTCTTTTGTCTTATCAATATATTCTTTTGGTGAAGATACAATAATTTCATCCATTTCATCAACTTTTAAGAAAGCTTCTAAAGAATGTATTAAAATTGGTTTACCAGCTATTAAATAAAATTGCTTAGGCATTCCAACATCTAAACGAGTTCCAATACCTCCGGCAAGTAGTGTAGCACATATCATATACTATTAAAATTTGTTATTTTTTATTATTTATATTAATAGTATAATCTTAAAAGCTACAATCTAAGCAATAAACTCAATAATGAAATTGATGAATTGAAATTAAGCATTTTAATTTCTGTGGATTTGTGGTAAATTATGACTAAAAAGAATTTCATGAAGTTATAAACAATTTTTACTTACATAATTACATAAATATTAGATTATCACATTTAAATGGAGAAAATTAAAATGGATCCTGATAGCTATTCTCAAAAAGAAATCCAAGAAATAATAAAAGAAGTTCTAAAAAAACTTTATGAAAAAGATAAAATACTCATTGAAAATGAAACACATGAACAAGCTATATCTCATGTAATAGCTTGTTATTTAGCTAAAAAATTCGAAAATTGGGATGTTGACTGCGAATATAATAGAGATTTAGAAAATCCCAAAACATACTTAAATAACTCAAATGAAACCAAATATATTCGCCCAGACATTATAATTCATAAAAGAAAGACTGAAAAGAACCTTTTAGTTATTGAAATTAAAAAAGATGCAAAAGATGCAGCTAAAGAAAAAGATATCAAAAAATTAAATTGCATGTTTGAAAAATATGGTTACAAATATGCTTTATTTATAAACTTACAGTCCACCCGTCAAGAGACTGAGTGTATTTGGAATTTTGATAAAGAATTTAAAAAAATACTCGAAAAATAGCTACCCTACCACTTCATAAGCTATTTACAAAATCAAAAATATTTCCAATAATATGAAAAATACATTCATTTAAAGCATACACCGAAACTTAAGCGAATTGAATTTTATATATCCTACTTATTCAACAAAAAATTAAAGAATTTTTGTAAATAAGGTGATTTTTTTCCAAAAATACTGAGAATAGGTATCCTTAACTCAGATAGTAATAAATATCTCTCATTAACTACTAATTTATGTTTTTTTACATAAATATTAAGTAATAACTCAGAAAGATACCCTAATACTCTAGTATTACCTTCATCATATTGTGAAAAATCAGTTTGCGTCTCAAATATCTTTAAAATACTAAAAAGCCAATTAAAATAATCATTTGCAATTTCTTTTCTACAAATAAACATATTATTAGTATATACTTCTTTTTCGTTTAAAACCTCATCAAAACTCTCTAAATACTCCGGTGATTCCTTTGCAATTATTTTACGAAGCAAAACATAATCATCTTTTTTTGCAGGAAAATTAAATTTTAAATGTGAACTTTCAATTTGCTCAATATTAGTTTTATGAAGATATGTTTTTTGGGGCAAAATAATATCACAATTTGCTAAAATTTCCAAAATATCTTTCTTAGATAGCTTATTCAACCATATGTTTTTTACAAAATATCTTCTATAATGACAAAACCCTATAATATCACTATCATCATTTTTCCAGGCCCAATATTCCCCTGTCAACTCAGCATAGTACTTATTAAGATTTGATATATTTTTCTTTCCAGCATCATCACATATATAACCATAATCGTCATTTAAATCAATACTGCCACATAACAAAGGTTTATACATTTCCTTTTCTTCAATAGCATCATAATCAAATTTTTTATGAGTTAAAATATACATTGTAACATTATTCATTTTGAAAAAACCTCTTAAATCAATTTCCTTAAACTTTCACGTAAATCAATATCAGAATTTATTACACCATCATAAATTTCTATTTCACTATCCTGAAAATGCATTGCAGCTGTTGAAGAAACTGTGACTACTTTTCTTACTTTAACTCCAATTAAATCAAATAATTCTAGAGGAAAATCTTTATCTAAAACAGAAATGTTTGGAAAAATTTCAGAATAATCTTTAAATTCACGTGGATGAGGCTTTATTACAACATTCGGATATTTCTCAACAATTTCTGAATATATTCTGATTTCTTCATCTTTATCTAAAAGTTTATATTCTCTAAATGGCTGTGTAATTAATAAAACATCAATATTTCCACAATTATGAAAATTAAAAAATTCTAAAATAACCTTCTGTTCTTTTGAGGACAATTCGTTCCATAATTGTTCTAAATTAATTACCTCAGCTTTAGAGGATACCTCACATGGTTTATCCTTAGTTAAATAAACTTTTTTAATGTTTTTATGTGTTCCATAACCAGATTTAGATCCTTTAATATAAATTCCTAAAAAGTTTAGAAGTTTATTTGAAATAAAATTACTTTCAAGTTTTTGATAGTTAACTGTACCGTCTTCTATAATGTATGCATTTTCATACTCATAAAACATGTAGGAAAATAGTGTATGGGCATGACCATATACACTAACATCTTCTTTAATAAAAAACATTATGAACCTGAGTTTTAAAATACCATAAAGCTGCTTAAAACACACACTTATATTAGTAAACATGGATTTAATTAATGAATCATTAGATTTAAAGTTAAATGCAGAAAATGGAAAATATACATGTTTGATATTGTCTCTAACACTTTTTGGAATACCTGCTGAAAAAATAAATAAATCATCAGATGAAACTCCATTTATTAAGAAATATAAAAATAAAGTATATACAGTATTCACTACACAGATTTTCTTAGTCATTTTACTAACACCCAACATTTTACTTATTTTCAAATTCAAAAATAGGATTTTAATTTTTTATAAATTTCTTGATTAGAGTCTATTTTTCGAGATTTAAATATTTTTGGATATATAATCCTTCTAAAAATCCTAGAATGGATTATAATTGAACATAAACTATGATAAATATGTAATAATGTAAATTTTTCATTAATTAATAAGTTATCTATTATTTTATGGCTAATTTTTAAATTAGTTGTAATTAAAGGATTATTTTTATATTCTACCATTTTTTTAAAGACCATTCGTTCCTCAGAAGATGTAACATCCCACTTTTCTCCAAATCTGCTATAAACATTTTTTAAAAAATAATCATTTTCCAAATTCACATTCATTGATATTAATAGCTTTTTAATTTCCCCAAAAGCTTCTATAGTGGAAATAATGATGTTTTATTATATGTATGAGTTAAAGAATCATTATTTCCAATATGATAAATCATCCCATAATAATTATCCAAATAACAAACTTTATTTGCATTAAAAAAAGATTTAATGGCAAAATAAGTATCCTCATTTGTTTTTGTATTTAAAAAAGATATATCGTTATTTAATATAAACTCTTTAGAAAATATGCTTCCCCAAACACGAAAAGTTTTATAATCTTTATAATCCTTTTTAGGTCTAACTACTTCACAGGTATCGCTAAAAACTAAATCATAATAGGGAAAATCTATATTTTCATTTATATCAATTGCATTACCACTAACAATATCTGCATCTTCAGCAATTATTTTGTTATACAATGTTTCACAAATATCATCAAATAATTCATCATCAGGATCAAAAAACATCAAAAAAGGAGCTGTTGCATTTTCAATACCTTTATTTTTTGGAATTCCTGCCCCTCCAGAGTTTTTTTCTAAATAAATTGGTTTAATATTTTGATATTTAGCAGCAAAATTTTCAATAATGCTTTTAGTTTCATCTGTGGATTTATCATCTACCAATATTAACTCTATATTTTCAAAACCAAATGTTTGATTGATAACTGATGTAATAGCTGTTTTTAAGTATTTTTCCTGATTGTAAATTGGAACAATTATACTAATTTTATATTCACACATAATATCTCACATTATTTACTTACAAATTCTAATTTAAAAGGAGTTCCTCTTTTAATATCGCAATTAACCTCTTTTCCAAGGATTTCAGATAAATATTTAGGATGTGCTCCAAAACCTGGTCTGATTGATTTAACATTATCTAAAGTAATTGCCTCACCTTTTTTAATGTCTTTTACGGCAAATAATGATCTTGAGAAGTCTTGATTAATTAGCATTTTTTCAGTTACTTCAAAATCTGAATTTCCTAAAGCTTTTTCAATATTTCTAATTGAATCAACCATAGCTTTAAATTCTTGAGGTTCCATTGAAAACTCGGAATCTGGTCCATCCATGTTTCTATCTAATATAAAATGTTTTTCAATTATTTTAGCACCTAATGCAACACCTGCAATAGCTACTTCAGCACCCATAGTATGGTCAGATAAACCTACACATACATCAAATTCATCTTTTAAAGCTGGAATAGTATTTAAATTGATTTCATCCATTGGAGCAGGATAAGAAGAAGTGCATTTTAAAATAGCTATCTGATTATTGCCCGTTTTCCTGCATGTTTTAATTGCAAGGTCGATATCTTCTTTTGATGCTATTCCAGTAGATATTATAATGGGTTTTCCTTTGCTGGCAACATATTCTATTAATGGAATATCAGTAATCTCATATGATGCAATTTTATATGCTTCCACGTCCATTTCTTCTAAGAAATCCACAGAAGTCATATCAAAGGGTGATGAAAATGCAATAAGACCTAAATCCTCTGCAATTTTTTTAAGTTTAGGCTGCCATTCCCAGGGCATATATGCTTCTTCATAAAGATTATATAAAACCTGACCGTCCCAAATTGTTCCTTGTTTAATCTGGAAATACTCATTATCACAATCAATTGTTATAGTATCTGGAGTGTAAGTTTGGAATTTAACAGCATCAGCACCAGATTCTGCCATAGCTTCAATTGTTTTAACAGCAATATCAAAGTTATTCATATGATTTGCAGAAAGTTCGGCAATTATAAATACATTATCTCTTTCCAATATATTAGTCATTTAAATCACACACTATATCTAATATTTCATTTAAATTATTGACTGTAAAATCAGCATCAAAACGTTTATATCCTCTTTTTTCCCAGTAATCCATTTCTTTTTCTATTTTAACTTGAATTGTTTTCATCCCTAATTCTTTGGGAGCTTTAAAATCTTTAAATGGATCATCACCAATATAAAAAGATTCACCCACATCACATTCAAGATAATCAAGAGTTATTTCAAATGGTATATGGGAAGGTTTCCAGAATTTCTCCCCTAACACATCAGTACACATTATTGAATCAAAAACATCTTCTAATTTTAAGGATTCTATTTTTCTTTTTTGTACAAATGCTCTGCCGTCTGTTATTAAACCTAATTTAAAATTTTTACTTAATTTTTTTAAAATTTCCAAAGAATCATCATAAAGCTGTATATTTGGGTAGTGATACCTATATACATAAACTAAAGATAAAACATTTTCTTTATTAGATAATTTAAATTCATTTAAAATATCATCAAATACCTTTCCTCTACCCTTAGTATTAAAAATATTCATCATTTCATCAAAAATAATGCACTCTTCCAAATTATGTTTTTTAGCTAAATAATTTGAAACTGCTTTGAAGCCACTTCTAACATAAGTTTCTTCAGAATACAATGTATTATCCAAATCAAAAATGATGGCAGCCATATTTATTCTCCTAAACAGTCTTCATTAATAAAATAGTCTTCAACATATCGAAGAGCTATTAATTTATCCTCAAATTCACCTATTTGAGGTTCTAACCTGT
The DNA here is from genome assembly GCA_963606955.1 of Bacteroidaceae bacterium. Lineage (GTDB taxonomy): Archaea > Methanobacteriota > Methanobacteria > Methanobacteriales > Methanobacteriaceae > Methanocatella. Next base: position 4,333 of record CAVDAS010000048.1, on the reverse strand, counting down.
CACCATTTAATAATTTAAGTAAAAACTCTGCAGAATTAGCACCTGCTTTAAAACTAATACTAGCTGCTCCTCCAAAACGGGGATTAACTTCAATAAAATTAATAGTTTCACCATCAAAAAAACATTGGATTGTATTATGCCCCTTTAATCCTAATGCTGATGCTAATCTAACTGCTTCGCCAATCAACTGCTCATTTTTAACAGTTTTTGTAACTAATGATTCCCCGCCCCAGACATTAACTCTCTGTCTTGGAACTGCAGAAATTACATTAGAGTCAAAATCAGCAAATAAATCAATAGTATACTCATTAGCTAGAATACATTCCTGAATAATAAATTCTTCATCACCAGATTTTAAAATAACTTCCAAATCCTCTCTGGATTCAACTTTATGCGTATCTGCCCCACCTTTACCAACAACTGGTTTTAAAAAAAGAGGATAATCCTCCCTTTTAATTTCATCTATTGAATTAAATGTTTTTGGAACATTAAACCCGTTTTTTTCACAAAAATCAATGAATTTAATTTTATCCTGACAAGTTTCAATAGTTTCAACACTAGAAACCATTAATTTAACTCCAATTTCATCAAAAATTGCCTGATTTTTAGAAAACAATAGTAATTCCTCATCACGAGTTGGAATTATAAGTTTAATATCTTTTTGTTTGCATAAATCCACAATAGAATCCATGAATTTGGAATTATCACTTCTAAGACCAATAACATATTCATCAGCAAAATATAATGCAGGAGCTTCCGGAGAAATATCCATAGCAATAACTTTTCCCATACCCTTTAATGCTTTTTTGAAATTTTTAACTAATGTTACCTTTCTAGAAGCACTAGTAATTAGAATATTATTCATTTAAACCACTTAAATTAACTTACCGTCTTTTTCATAAGCAATAATCTTTTTAATACCTGTTTTTAAATCAGTAGGAGGTTGCCAACCAGTAACTTCTTTTAATTTAGAGATATCTGCACAACTTGCCTCAAAATCTTCAGTTGTACCCTTATCAACAATTCTTGATTCCTCCAATATTCCTTCTTCAATGAAATGTTTCAACAAATTACTTACTGGATTTGGTGTTCCGGTAGCTAAATTAATAATTCCGGAAGCTTCCGGTGATTGGGCTAATGTTAATAAACCTTTTGCAACATCTCCGGCGAATACATAATCAAATTGATTGTCTTTATTATATACTTCTAAGGTTTCACCTTCTAAGCACATTCTAACCCATCTGGAAATAATATCTTTAGAGCCTCTACCATAAACTCTGTAAATTCTTGCATTTACAACTCTTAAATCCGGTAAAAACAATTCCTGGATAAATTCCAATTCTTTTTCTGTGTAAAATTTAGCTCCACCACACAAATTACGTGGAGAAAGTTTATCTGTTTCTTTAAGGAATCTTACATCCTGTAATTTATCAGACATGTATAATTCAGTATTATATAACAAGTAACTGGAAGCAAATACGAATGTTTTTAAATCAGTCATTTTTTTGGTTAAATTAACAACATTATGGCTAACTAACATATTATCATGCCAATTTACTTCCCAAAATTCTGGAGACTCTTCAGAACGTTCAAAAGCAGCTGCCAAATGAATAATTACTTCAGGGTTGAAATTAACAAGTTCGTCTAAATCATCAGTAGCTAAATCTTTTTGTAAATGTTCTACTCCTGACCAGTCACCTTCCGGAAGAGGTAATCTGTCTACAGACATAATATATGCTTCTTCTTCAATCAAATATCTTAAAAGTTCACGACCAATAACACCGGATGCACCGGTTACCAATACTTTTTTATTTTTAAAAGACTCTTTACTCATAAATATCACCTTTAATTCATAAAATTAATTACACGTTGAGAACCACGACCATCAATAAATTTCTGAGCTTTAAAACTCATTTTTTCACGAAGGTCTTTATTTAAAATTAACTCATCAAAAATAGCAGTTAATTCCGTTTTATTAAGATTATCTAATTTTCCAATAGTTTTAAATAAACCTTCATCATTTAAACCAGTAAGTAAAACTTCTTCAACATGAGAAGTTGATCCAACTATAGTGGGAACACCCATAAAAGCCAATTCCCAAACACTGGTTCCACCACTGGAAAATGTTAAATCTGCCCATTGCATTATTTCGGGCATATTAGAAATATTTCTTAAAATTTTAACATTTAAATCAATTGAATCTATAAATGTTTGAATTTCTTTTTCATGGATATTGTTTGCACCAATGAGCACAATAACTTCCAAATCCTTTGCCATACACCCATTTAGAGCATCAACAATATCTAAAGAATAATTATTAACATCACTTCCTCCAAGAGTGATTAGAATATTTTTAGCTTGATTTTTAATAGTTTTTTTAGAACCAACATAATCTAAAAATTCATTTCTAAGTAAAACATAGTCAGTTCCAATAAGTAAATCAGTATAACTTTCTTTTTTATTTAAATACCAGTTTTTATCACCATGTAAATTTTGATTTAATACTAAATTAGAATTATAATGAGTTAAACCACCATCATCATCAAAAATAAGGAAATTTAAATTATTTAACCTTAAAAAGTCAAAATAATCCTCTTTAAAAACATAACCATCTACAATTACCCAGGAAATATCATATTTATCCACATTAGACAGTAAAAATAATTGATCATCTTTATCTCCAGAATCTTTAGAAGTGACAATGAACTTCATATTTTCATTTAAAATCCTTTCTTTGATATTATCATTATCATTAATGAGAAAATAGACTTCACCTTTCTCGTTTTGCCATTTTTGCCCTAGAGCTAAACATCTCATAAAATGACCCATACCGCTTTCATAAGTACTATTTACTCTAATTAATAAATTATTCATCTAATTACCCAAATTATTTTTAATATATTCTTTAGCCCTGTCTAAATCCTGTTTTTCACATAAATTAATTACTTCGTCCAATTCCTCATTTAAACTATTGCAAACCTTTTTTTGAACAATTTCAGAATTAATATCTTTTAAATAGGGTTTTTCATCAAATAAATTTAAAATATCTTTTAATGTAAAATAATTATCTTTAAAATAAAGATAATCATAAACAGTAGCTAGTAGGGCATAATCCTGAGGAGTATCTAATGTAATTCTTATATCCGACCTGTTAACTGATTTTTCTTTAAAAATATTAATATTAAACTGCTCAGGATGTGTTTTATAAATATATGGAGTTACATGTTCTTTTTCATATTTTTCAGATGCATTTTCATAAGCTTCTTTTAAAACATTAAAATTAATTACTTCAGCATCAATTCCTCTTGGAAAATGTTCAACTAATGAATTTGAAGTATAATCTGCACCAGAATCAATATGTGACTGAATTACTTTATCAATTATACCTGCATCAGCACAAGGACAGTCACTGGTTATTCTGACAACAACATCTAACCTGTTTTCTAAAGCTGCCATGTAATAGCGCTCCAAAACATTTTCTAAGCTGCCCCTATAAAAGTTAACATTTTCTTTTTTAGCTACTTCTACTATTTCATCATCTTCCCTGTTAACAGTTGTAGCTATTATTACCTCATCAATCAGCTTAGATTTGGATACTCTTCTGATTACCTGCTGCAATACACATACATCACTATTGGCAGGCAGGGGTTTTAGAACTTTTTTCGGAAGTCTTGTTGAAGAGGTTCTGGCCTGAATAATTGCTCCAATTTTCATATTTTAATACTCACCAAGTACTTTGTAAAGTTTTTCAGCAACAAAGTCCAAATCATCATCGTTAAGTGTAGGATACATTGGTATGCTAAGCTCTCTTTTATAGAACTCTTCATCTGCCGGACAAAGTCCCTTATTAAATCCAAGGTTTTGATAGTAAGGCTGTAAATAAACAGGGATATAATGAACCTGAACCCCTAGTCCTTCAGAGCGTAATTTTGAAAATATTTCTTTTTTGTAATTCAGATATTTTTCTTTAAGTAAAATCGGGTATAAATGATATGCAGACTCACCATCAGGATTTTCCTGGATAACATCAAAGTATGGATTATCTTCAAACATCTCATTATACTTTTTAGCTATTTGTCTTCTGGATTTAACAAATGAATCTAATTTTTTAAGCTGTGATAGGCCTAATGCACATTGAATATCAGTTATTCTGTAATTAAATCCTAAATGCTGCATTTCATAATACCAGTCACCGTCACGGGAATTAACCAGATTATTTTTAGTAATTCCATGAGATCTAAATAACTGAAGCCTTTCATAATATTGCTCATCATTTGTAACAATAATTCCACCTTCACCAGTAGTAATGTGTTTAACAGGATGAAAACTGAAC
>CAVDAS010000047.1:0-13401 GCA_963606955.1 Bacteroidaceae bacterium | reverse complement strand
TTTACAAACGTACAAAAAAAATATAAAGAAAATCACATAAGATAACACAAATAATACAAATTAAAAAACACCTTTGCATTAAATGAGAAAAACACTTAATTTAATGAAAGAAAAAATGCAAAAATCATTTAAAAAAGAGGCTACTATATAAATTTTTTGAAAAAATTTTCAAACAACAAAACAAAAATAAAAATTAAGTGAAAAAAATCAAAAAACAAAATCACCAACCAACAAATTGACAAAAACAGAAAATAATAAACTTCGTATAATATTATTCAAAATATATTACAAATATAGCCATTATCTAAAATTAGTAACATCCACAAACAAGACATAGCACAGTAGCTGCTAAAAAGCCTAAAACTAAAACTACAATATAGTTATCTATTTTTTTAGCACCTAAATCTAATTTATCATTAAAATTAAAAATAAACGGAAGCAAAATAAACAATGGTAAAAAGTACCTTGCCTGAATACCTTCAGTATAAATATTTCCTACAGGAGTCCAGGTTAATAATTGAATCATGAATGTTCCAATATAAACTAAAATAACAATAGCTAAACTGGCAATTCTGAAATTTCTTGAGAATTTTTCCTTTGAAGGATATAAAAAGATCAAAGCTCCTAAAAACAACTGATAAATTGGAGATATGAAATCTGAATTATGCATATGCCCTTCATGAGGATATGAAAATGTGAATAAAGAACTTAAAATATATCCTAAATTGTTTAAGGCAAAATTAATAGCTATTACAATTTGTGAAGGATGAGAAAGCAAATATCCAACTTGAGCAGTTGAGTTAACATTATGTTGGACCATATAATCTAATCTGTAAGAATGTAACATCCCAGGAGTTGCATAATATTTAGACCATAATACAGCTATAATAGCTAAAATAACAACTGATAAAATTCCAAATAAATATTGTTTCTTTTTTTCAAAATTATCTTTAGGAATAAGTAAAATTAAAAATATAAATGCAAAATAGGTAACTTTACACAAACCTAAAAGTAAGCAGAGTATTGTATAAATAGCTATCTGTTTATTAGTTACTTTTTTATTAGTTTTAATTAATGAAAATAAATAAGCAATAGCTACTAGAGATAATCCTAAAATAGTTGCATCAATACTTGCTGAAGATATCTGATAAATAGCTAGCGGAATACATGCCATTACCAAAAATAAATGTTTTCCTATTGGTGTTTTTTTAACAGCATATGCTCCAAGAGATGCATATAATAAAACATTGAAAGCTCTAGCTAACCACAGCATCCAAATTTGGTTTAATGATAAAATACAAGCAATTAAAATTCCTAATCCCTGTGCCAAATAGCCAAAAAATGGATTTTGGGCAAAAGCTGAGTGGTACGAAGTAGATGTGTAATTAATAGCTTGAGTGTCAACACCAGTTTCAAAAACTGTTAAAGGTCTATTGTCAATTAAAACTACAACACTTTGAATTGAATTAAAAGCATTATTCTGATAACTTGGGAAGAAATCCCCCTGAGAAGTTAGAAATGCTCTTTCAAAATGCTCTTCCTCATCACATGCATCAAAAAGAGGCATAAAACAAGCACATATTAATCCAAAACACAGAATAGCTATAAATGCTACTTTAAACAGATTCTTACCATTGTTTAAACTATGATAATTAATTAAAAAGATTCCTAAAATAGCTACAACTATAAAAATAAGAATTTCCAATTTAGGAGCTGCATAATTCCTTAAAGTCATCATTGAAAAAAATGTAGCTAATATGAAGATTAAATAAAGTGAAATGTATTTTTTATTTAAAATACTTTCATTGTAAAATAATTCTAATTTATCCTTAAACATGCTCTACAAATTCTCCAAACATTCTTCTTTTAAGAAAAAGGCATCTTCATTATCTGGAGATTTAAGTAAAACTTTATTAAAGCTTTCTACAGCTTCTTCAAATTTTCCAAGCTCCATTAAAACTACCCCTTTATTTAGTAAAAAATCAATATTGTGTTTTTCTAAAGAAATAGCTTGATTAAAACAGTCAAGGGCTTCATCTAATTTGCCTAAATCAATGTATGCATTACCCATACGATTTATAGAACCTGCATCTAATTGTGAATCATCAAAACAAACTTCCAGTGCCCTATCAAAAGATTTGATAGCTTCTTCTAATTCACCCATATCAGATAATAAATTTCCTCTTGAGTTCCATACTTCCGGATTTTCACTATCTATTAAAATTAAATGGTCATAAACATCTAATGCCTCATCATATTTACCTAAAACTTCTAAAATAAATCCTCTCCAATATAGAACAATTGAACTTCTCGGATTTATAGCTAGTGCAATATCACTAACATCTAGTGCCTCATTTAATTTCCCGGAGTTAAGCAGAGCTATTGCTTTGTTATTTAATATGTATTCATTGTGAGGTTCTATTTCTAAGGCCTTATCATAGCAATCTATTGCCTGGTCGAAGTTACCTAACCTTGAGAGATTATCCCCCTGTTTATTTAGTAAATAAACATCATCAGGATCAATTCTTAAAGCTGCATCATAACACATTGTAGATTTATCAAATTTACCACTATCAAAAAGAATATCTGCCCTTTGTGTTATCATAGCTTTTTCATCAATTTTATCCCCTTTCCAATCATCTACATCTAATTTTTCAAAGTAAATAATTTGAAATAAATCAGAATCCTCAATTTGGGCAGCATACATTTTTTTGAAGTCTTTAACCATTGCTTTAGCGTCTTCAAATCCTTCTTTTTTAGCTAGTTCATCATTTTCTTTTAAATCAGCATAAGCAATACTTTCTACATCAACTACTTTAGCTTCAAAAATTTTCTTTTTTTCTTTAGAAACTAAATTCCAATAACAGTAAAGCCTGTCACCTTTTTTAAGAGGAGTTTTCCAAAGCTTACGTATTGTCATTGTCTTTTTTCCAGTGATTATATCAATGTCCTGACTTGAAAATGATAAAATTGGCATTTTTCTCCTCCAAATTAATTATATTACTTCTTCTCCAAATTCTGCAGATTTTACTTTTACAATGCCCTCAAAATAAGGTTTAATATATTCAGCGAGTTTTCTTAAATCATGTGGATTTGGAACTTCAACTTCTTCCAGAGCAGGATCTAAAACATTTCTATTTCTAAACTGTTGAATAGTGTAAATATCTGCTTTAATATCCATTACTAAATTACGCATGTCTTTTTTAGTGTGTAAAGTTGGAACATAAGTTGTCCTAGCTTCTAAGCTAACCCCATATTTATTTATAAGATTCATTGATTTATGAACTTGAGAGCCAATATTAGCTCCAGTAATTTTCTTATATTTTTCAAAAGGAGCTTTAACATCCAGGGAAATGAAATCCAGTAAATTTTCTTTTAAAATGTCTTCAAGTTTATCTGGATAAATTCCACTAGTGTCTAATTTAGTCTTAAGACCAATTTTACAGACATATTTTAATATTTCAATAACCTCTTTGCTTTGAACAAGTGGTTCGCCACCAGATATTACAACAGCATCAATAAAATCACAAGCAGAATCTATTTCACCTTTAATTTCTTCAAAACTTTTTTGAGTATTGTCTTCTAAAAGTTCAACATTATGGCAATACCTGCAAGCCAGAGGGCATTTTGACATGAAAATAACTAAAGACATATTTCCATGAAATTCCACAGAAGAAATTACAGTTCCACCTACATACATTACTATAATACCTCTTTTACAATATCTATGAATTTTTTATCTTCTTCCAAGGTACAAATACTTATTCTAATCCAGTATTCATCTAATCCTTTAAATGATGTACAGTCTCTTACAATAACTCCTTTTTTCATAAGCTCAAGTGCAAATTCAGAAGCTGTGAAACCTGTGTCTTTTATTCCAATTAGCATGAAATTAGATTTAGATGGGAAAACATTTAATGAATCTATTTTAGATAGCTCATTATAGAGATATTCCCTACTTTCAATTCCTTTTTCAATAGAAGTTTTAATATAATCCTTATCCCTTAAGGTATTAAGAGTAGCTACATAAGACAATCTGGTTAGAGAAAATACTGGTTTAATTCTATGCATATATTCAATAATTTCACTACAAGCTAAACCATAACCTACTCTCATTCCAGCAAGTCCCATTACTTTAGACATTGTTCTAATAATGAAAATATTGTCAAATTCATTAATTAAATCCTTATTAGTAACTTCAGCATATTCAAAGTAAGCTTCGTCTACAACAATTAAAACATCGGGATTTTGAGATGCGATGTTTATAATATCTTCTTTATCAATTAAAGTACCAGAAGGATTATTAGGAGTACATAAGAAAATCATTTTCGTTTTATCACTTATAGAATTTAAAACTGAATCAACATCTAATTTATTTTCATCTAAATCCCATTTAGCATAAACCGGAATGGCACCATATTGCTGTAATAAGTATTCATAATACATATAAGAAGGAAGAGGTGTGATAAACTCATCTCCCTCATCAATAAATGTTTTAGCTAAAACATCAATGATTTCATCAGCACCATCCCCACCAATAATAACCTGAGACTGTTTAACTCCAGAATAATCAGCTAATTCCTGTTTAAGTTCATTTAAAACTGATTCTGGATATCTGTTTATATTTTTGCATTCTTTTTCGATAGCTTCAATAGCTTTTGGAGAAGGACCAAAGGGATTTTCATTAGATCCTAATTTAATTATTTCATCTTTATTTAAGTTGAATTCACTAGCTATCTCATCTTGAGATTTACCGGGAACATAAGAATCCATTTCACTAACTATTGTCCGTGGTTTCATTTTTTGACCTTATTTATATTGTTTTGAAAGTTTTTTGTAATTATCTGCGTTTTCTTGAATATGTATAATTTGTTCAGGAGTAACTTCTTTTATTAACCTAGCAGGAACTCCTAAAATTAAGCTGCCTTCAGGGAAATGTTTACCTTCACTTACAACAGCACCTGCTCCTACTATGGAGTTTTTACCTATGTGTGCACCATTTAATACAGTTGCATTCATTCCAATTAATACATTATCTTCTAAAGTACAACCATGAACAACTGCACCATGTCCAATTGACACATTATCTCCAATATTTATTGGGAAATCTTTGGTACAATGCAATACACAATTATCTTGAACATTGGAGTTGTTACCTATTTTAATAGAGTCTACATCTCCCCTAACAACTGCACCATACCAAATTGATACATCTTCACCTAATTCAACATCACCGAGTACTTGTGCACCGGGACATATTACAACAGAGTCTTTTTTATTTTCCATAATATCAACATTTAATTAATCTTTTTTCTTTTGAACAATATGATTTTGTTTTACTAATACTCTTGTATCAGAAGGTAAATCCTCATATAATAAAACACCAGAGCCTATAGTGGAGTTATGACCTACTTTGACACCTGGGGAGAAACTTGAGTTAATACCTGTTTTTACAGAGTCCCCAATAATAGCTCCTAATTTACGTCTTCCACTGTCTATTTTTTGATTTTTGATTTTAGTTTTAATAGTTGCATTATCAAAACGTAAATTAGCTATATTTGTTCCTGCTGCTATATTACAGTTAGAACCAATAACAGAGTCACCAACATAACTTAAATGACTAACATTTGTGTTTTCCATAATAATTGAGTTTTTAATTTCAACAGCATTTCCAACATGAACATTATCGCCAAAATAAGTATTTCCACGAATATAAGAGTTAGGTCCTATGTCACAGTTTTTACCAATGTATACATTTCCTTCAATATAAACACCAGATTTAATAATACTTCCTTCATCTAAAAATACTTCTCCATGGATAGATACTCCTTCTTCAACTGTTCCTTTTATTTCTGTTTTAAGATTAGAAATTAACTCTTCATTTACTTCAATTAATTCCCATGGCCTACCAACATCAACCCATTCTTTAGAAGTTTCATGGCCAATGACTGTTTTGTTATCTTGGATTTGTAGAGATAAAGAATCAGTGATTTCATACTCCCCTCTTTCAGATATTTCTGTTTTGTCAATTTTATCAAAAATATCTTCATTAAATATGTAAATTCCACCATTAACCAAATTACTTGGTGCTTCCCCAGGTTTTGGTTTCTCTACAATACGTTTAATATTTCCATTTTCAATTTCAACAACACCAAATGCTGAAGGATCTTCTACTTCAGTTAAAAGCATTAAAGTATCAGGTTTCAAATAATCGTATTTTTGAATAATTTCATGAATAATTTCATTATCAAGTATAATATCCCCATTTAAAACAATAATACTATCCTCAATAAAATCTCTAGCATAGGAAATAGCATCAGCTGTTCCTAAAAAGTCTTTTTGAGTTTTATAAGAAATATTAACACCAAAATCACTTCCGTCTCCAAAGTAATTTCTAACTATTTCTTCTTTATAACGTACAATAAGTAAAATATCAGTTATGCCGTTGTCTCTCAAATATTCAATATTATATTGAATAATCGGTTTTCCAGCTACTGGCAACATTGTTTTAGGCTTTGTGAGAGTTAATGGTCTCATCCTAGAACCTTCACCAGCACTTAAAATTATAGCTTTCAATTTCATTACCCCGTAAGTTATTAGTTTAAACTATTATAATATTATAAATCAATACTTATTAATTAATTTTGTTAATTGAAAAAAGAAGATTTAAAAAAAATGGGGAAAATCCATATGAAAAAGAAATTAAATATTTTCTTTTATAATTTTAACACAAGTTTCTTTAATAGCTTGAGCTTTTGATTCATCTCTAGACTCTAAAGTTATTCTGATATAATCTTCAGTTCCAGAAGGCCTTACTAAAACCCAACTATCATCACTGAAAGTTAATCTAACTCCATCAATTGAATTAACTTCTTTAATATCATCAAAATTATCTTTTAATAATTCTTCCATATTTTCCATGACTGATATTTTAGCTTCTTTAGAACAGGTTATTTTTTCACGAATATTTGGATAAGAAGGAATCTCTGAGAGTAATTCAGATAATTTGCCTTTATTTGATACAAGTTCGGCCATTCTTAAACCTGAAAGTATACCATCAGGACACATACAAAAATCAGGATGTAACCAGGTTCCAGAAGGTTCGCCTCCAAATGCTGCGTTTTTATCAATAATAACTTCAGCTACATTTACATCTCCAACTTTAGTTCTTAAAACATTGCCTTTTACAGATTCATCCATACATAAACCTGCATCTACAGTAGTAACAATGTTTCCATCAAATTCTTTAGACATTAATGCAAGTAAAGAGTCAAATGGTGAAATATCCCCATTTTCATCTATTGTAATCATCCTATCTGCATCCCCATCATGAGCAATTCCTAAATCTGCTCCAATAGCTACAACAGTTTTCATTAAATTTTGCAAGTTTTCTGCATTTGGTTCCGGATTTCTTCCCGGGAAAAAACCATCTGGTTGGGAATTGAGAGTTGTTACCTCACAGCCTGCTTTTCTAAATACTAAAGGAGAGATTTCACTTCCTGCACCTGAAGCACAGTCAATAACAACTTTTAAGCCTGGTTTAATATTTACCATACTTACTAAATCATCAATATACTGTCCTTTAATTTCTTCATTGACTTTTAAGGACCCTACACTATCCCAAGGTACTGAAATGTATGATTTATTTGAGTAAATCTCTTCAATTTTAGATTCCTGGTCAGATGTATATGCCATTCCATTAGCATTCCATATTTTAATTCCATTATATTGAGAAGGGTTGTGTGAAGCAGTTAACATTATACCAGCGTCTGCTCCTAATTTATCACAAGCATAACCTACTAATGGAGTTGGAACCATTCCTATTTTAATTACATCTACACCACTTTCAAGTAAACCTGCACAAATAGCTTGATCAAGCATTACATTAGTAGTTCTTGTATCATAACCTAAAACTACACTTCCTTTATTGCCTAAATAGTAAGCTAGGGATTTACCTACATTTAATGCAAGTTCGCAGGTAACCTCAGAGTTTATTTTTCCTCTAATTCCAGAAGTTCCAAATAGTTTTTTAACAGCCATTAAATCAACTCGTTTATGCTCCAAATTTATGAGAGTAATTCATTAAGTCCATCATAATGTTCATAACATCTGCTCCTCTGATTCTGCAAAGCCCTCCTTTTGCAACAGCTACCTCAGAGTATTCGCAAACATCATCAACTCTTACTTCAGGACCTGTAATAATAACTGGTACTGGGTCTCCAGAATGGTTTAAAACAGAAATTGGAGTTGAATGATCAGCAGTTAAGAATATGTAAACATCTTCAAGTTTTTTAAGTTCGCTCATAACAACACGGTCAACTTTTTCAATAAAGTCACGTTTTTCAATAGCCTGACCGTCATGACCTGCTTCATCTGCCCCGTCAATGTTTATTAAAAAGAAATCATGATCAGAGTTTTTAACTTGATCAAGAATAGTATCTCTAATATTTTCTAAATTAGTGTCAATTCCACCAGTAACATCTTCCATTTCAATAATATCCATACCGGCAAATCTACCAATACCCATGATAAGACCAGTCTCAGCAATACAAGCAGAATTAACTTCATATTTGTCATTTAAAGCTTCTACAACTGGAACTTCACCTGCACCACGTGGGATAATAATATTTGCAGGAGGTTCATTGTTTTTAATTCTTTCTAAATTAACTGGATGGTCTTTAATCATTTCATAAGATTTAGCTACTAATTTATTTAAAACATCAGCAGTTTTTTTAGCTTCAGCAGAATCATCTAATGCTATAACTTCTTTAGGTTTATTTCCTTCTACTTTAGGATCAGCATCACTTACTTTATCTGATAATCCTTCTCCTCTTAATACTAAAACTGCTCTGTGACCAGTAGATTCTTTAAAAATAATTTTAATCTCAGGATAATCTTCTAAAACCATTGTGTTTAATACTTCAACGATTTCATGAGTTCCTCCTCTGATTCTTCCAGCACGTCTATCAGTAACTATACCATTTTCATCAGCTGTTGAGAAATTACATCTAAAAGCAATGTCTCCAGGAATAATGTCTACTCCAACTCCTGCTGCTTCAAAAGGGCCTCTTCCAGTATATACTTCATATGGATTATAACCTAAAATAGATAAATGAGCAGTGTCACTACCTGGTATGATACCTGGAGCTATTGAGTCCATAATTCCAGTTATACCATTTTTAGCCATTTCATCCATATTTGGAGTGTTAGCTGCTTGGAGGGGGGTTTGATTATCAAATTCTTTAAGTGGACGATCCCCCATACCATCCATAACTAAAACGATTCCCTTCATAATGTCACCTTAATATAATATTTTAAAATTTGTTTCTCAATAGATATAAAATTATTTACAAAAACTCTCAGATAAAACTAAAGAATTAGTACCTTAAATTCCTATTAAAAGTATATTTGTTGCTTTTAAGAACTATATTTAAAGCATATTACTTCATAAATAGATATAAAATAATACTTTACTTATATAATCATTAAAATTACTCTTAAAGAGATTTCTTTTTCATCATCATCACTACTTAAGACATCCAATAGGAATAACTTTAACACCATCCTTTCTTGTATAAGCTATGTTTCCACCGGTTAAAACTGCTAAAAAACTAGGATTTCTAACTTGATTATTTGATTCAATTAATTTATTTATTTTTAATAAGTTTTGTGCACCTTCTTCTATTTTACTTTGACCTAATTTACATTCAATTAAAGCATATCTCCCATCATTAAGATGTACAACACAATCAATCTCAACACCAGTATTATCATGATAATAAGATATTGAAGCTCCAAATTTAGAAGTATATACACTTAAATCACGAATACACAAATTTTCAAAAATAAAACCAAAAGTCTTTAAACCATCAATTGTGTTAAAAGCTTCTGGACACATTTGTAAAGCAGCTACTGCAATTGAAGGGTCTATAAAAACTTTTTTATTACCTGACCTCATTGATGATCTTGATTTAATCTTTGGAGCCCACCCCCTTAAATCCTCAATAACAAATAATTGTTTTAGAGCATCAACATATGAATAATAAGTAGGTTTACTAATATCGCCAAAATTAGAAGTAATATCTGCTATTATTGTAGTATTCTTAGCTAGAGTAGAATTATTCCTAGCGATAGCTTTTAAAATAACTTTAACTCTATCAGGATCACGTTTAACACCATCAACATTAGAAATATCACTTCCACATATATTATCTAAATAATTATAGGCAATTAATAATTTATCTTTATTATTTTTTTTATTTAAGGAATCTGGCCATCCTCCACGGCATGCTGCAAAAATTAAATCACCAATTGTTAAATCAGATTCAATTCCATCAATATCTACATTAGAATCATTAAATAAATCCTCAATAGAAATTTTACCATTTGATTCACCGCTTTCATATAGACTCATAGGCCTCATAAGTAACCTGTGAATCCTACCCGTCCCAGAATGCATAATTTTAGACTCATCAACTACTGTAGAGCCAGTTAAAATATATAATCCCTCGCCATCTAATTCATCAACACTATTTCTAACACCATCCCACAAAATAGGAGCTATTTGCCATTCATCAATCAGCCTAGGTTTCTCACCTTCCAATAATTTAGAAGGCTTAATATCCAACCATGCTCGGTATTCATCTTGTTTATCAATATCTTGAAGTTTTAAAACACTTTTTGCATATTGTTCAGCAGTAGTTGTTTTTCCGCACCATTTAGGACCTACAATAAGCACAGCACCAATAACATTCATCCATTGGTCCAATTCAACATCCAAATACCTATCAATATATTTCATAGAAATTCCCCATTTAACTATTTTTGAGAAAAACATTTAACTATTTTTTAATAATAAATTTAACCATTTTTTAATAATAAATTTAACTATTTTTGAGAAAAACATTTAACCATTTTTGAATGAAAAAAGCTAGTAAAAAAACTAAAAAACATTTCTTAATAAATCAAAACTATTTAAAAAAAGTAGATATAGCTGAAAATAATCATGTCGATAATTAAACAAGTAAAATACCTATTACAGCCCCAGTTATAGTAGCTATAAGATTTACATGCTCATTTGTAAGTAATTCTTTCCTTTCAAAAAGAGCACCTAAAATACTATCCATAAAACACCCAATAGTTCCTGGAATAACTGCTAAAATAATAGCTAAAATAGGATCATGGATAATTCCAAGTAAAAATGCACAAATACCAATAACTGCTGCACCAGCCATACCTGCAACAGTTCCTAAAACAGATACTGCACCATCAGTTCCAGGTTCAACCTTTTTAAAAGTAGTAATTAATCTAGGTTGCTGTAGTACCCCTATTTCACTAGCTAGTGTGTCTGCTGTTGCAGTAGCTATTGCTCCTATAAATCCTCCAACAAATGATAAATAATATCCTCCAAATGCAGCCATCATAACCGCTACAATACCATTTGAAATAACATTTTTAGTAGTCCTTCTACCTTCAAATTCCCCTAAAGATTTTTTATAGGATTTTGAGAATTTTGTAGCTAGTAAACTTAAAATTAGAAATATTACAATTAATAATAGCCAATTAAATCCGGCTGAAAAAATAATGATAATACCCATGACAATCATGACTAAAGATCCAAGAGCATCTAAGGATTTTCTTTTATAGGTTAGAAATCCTAATAAAAATAGAATTAAGACATAACCCCAATTAATCATTACTAACTTTTCAACCATATTATCAACACAATAGTATATCTCAAAAATAATATAAAAAGATACCTAATTTTAACCATATGATTAATATAACATTATAACCATATATTACTTCATGAAAACATCCTATAAAATAATTATTGCAATAGTTATCCTCTTTATAAGTATTGAAAGTGGGAATTTGATTAAAGGCAGTTCTATTTATGTTTTAATTACTTTAATAATACTTGCACTTCTTATTAACTACATCATATCAATTTATAATGATTTAGTAGCTAAAAGAAATCAAGTGAAAAATGCCTGGAGTAAAATTGATGTTCAGCTAAAAAGAAGAACTGATTTAATCCCAAATTTAGTAGAAGTTGTTAAAGGATATGCAAAACATGAAAGTGAAACTTTTGATAAAGTAAGTCAAGCTAGAGCATCATTAATGAATGCTAAAAGCATGTCAGATATTCATAAATCTAATTCTCAGTTATCCAGAAGTCTTGTTAGTTTATATGCAATAGCTGAAAGATATCCTGAGCTAAAAGCTAATTCAAACTTTTTAGACTTACAAAGACAGCTAAGTGAAACTGAAGACAAAATAGCTATTTATAGAGAAAAATACAATAATTTCGTTTTAATTTATAATAATCGTTGTGAACAGTTCCCAAGTAATTTGGTTGCTGGCATATTTGGATTTAAAATTGCAAACTTTATTGAAAGTTCAAAAGAAGAAAAAAACGTACCTAATGTACAATTTTAATTGTTAAGAAAAAGAATTGGTAAAGTATTTAGTTTAATACTTTACTTTTGATAATTTCTACCCTTTTAAGAGGATATACTTTTTTAGCATTGTGATAAACTTCAGATGCTAATTTACCGTTTACAACAAGTTTAATTAATTCATCAAATGATTTTTCTGCTGCAGTTTCAGCTAATAAATCATTGATAAGTTGTCTCATGTATTTTTGTTGGGAAGATTTAGCTCTTCTGGTAGTTACTGCAAGTACATGAAGTTTTACTTTATAATCATCCTTAGTTTTAACAATAGAAGAAGCATCGATCCTACTAGTTCCCCTTCTAATCATACTTCTTACATAATCAGTAGTAGTTTTGTGACCAGTGAATTTAGTGCTTGCAACATCTCCTGCTACATGATCAATTTCAAACCTAAGTTTAATGTATTGTTTTGAAAAGTCACCGGATAATTCTCTCATAGTAACTTCTACTCCCCTACCAATAAGGTAATCAGGATCTCTTGCTGGAGTTTCTCCAATTTCTTTGTCTTCAAAGTTTACTGGTGTTTTAATAGTATACCAGGATTTTTCTTTCCATGTGTCACGTACTCTACGTCTTGCTTTTGCTTTTGCCATTATATCAACCTTTTATTATTTTGCGTAAATTTTTATTATCATTAAAAATATAGCTATCGCTATAGTAAATTTAAAAATAGTCTGCCAAATACCGTATTTGTTAAATTAAACACAACACAGAATATAAAATAAGATTATAATTGATTATAGTTTTATAATCCGTTAATCGACTACTGTGAGCTCTACTCACTTATTTTAAAGAATAATTCGTTATAAAGTTTTAAATTATTAAAACCCGCCCTTAAAGGTTACTATTACTTTTTTTCTTCATGATATATAAAGCTTGTTAATAGTAATCAATGCTATCAAGTTAACTTTTTTTGTTTAATTTTCTTTATTTTTTTGATTTA
>CAVDAS010000046.1:0-13803 GCA_963606955.1 Bacteroidaceae bacterium | reverse complement strand
TGATTTTATGAACAATACTGCTAAAAATGGTAATGCTATTTGTGCTGGAAGAGGTAATGTGTATTGTGAAGGAAATAAATTTAATAATGGAACAAGTTGTGTATCATCTTGGGACGATGTTTATGGAAATTGTATATTTATAGACATTTCAATTCAAAATGGTGCCTCCACTTCTAGTTCAATGGTTATACCTGTGATTGAATATAGTGAAGCTATGGTTGTTGATTATGGTCTTCTGCCTTATAAAACAAATACCGAAGCAAATGCACATGCATATGCTACTTGCCCTTGTAATTGTTTTAAAGAATCTACGCCCACTACTTATACATCAAAAACACATGTGTATTTTACTAATAAATATAGTATGGTTGGTGCTCCAAATGGAATTGTAGGACATCTTATGCAATTAACTGATTTACAAAATAAAAATAATGGGGATCCTTTCGCTATAACTTCTTCAATGAGTATGTTAATTGAAATAAACAAAAAAATAATTGAATATGTTAAAATGGCAGGTTCTTCTAAACAATCTTCGTTTATGGGTTCGGATAAATCTCATGTTGCCTCTCAATCTAGTGTGGTTATAGATGTTTGTAATGATGTTGATTTAGAAAATGCAAGATATGTGGTAAATGATGGGTCATTATACAATCCTTTCTCATGTTCTAATGTACACATAGATAAGATTGTTTTGAATTTTGAAAAAAATCATGTTTTTAAATTTTATAGGCATTATGATGGTACTCTTTTTAAAGTAAATGTTGAGCAATTACTGTTAAATGGTGATAATACGACATTTAAAACTATAGGTCAAGATGAAAGTAATACATTTCATTTCCTATATGCTAGTGGCGAGAATCAAAGAGTCATGTTATCTTCTGTAAATGTTGATAGCTTTCCAAAATCAATTGAAAATTGTGGTGCTTTATATTTGAGAAATAGTAATTTCATAAATAATAGTAAAGTGATTCCAGCTATAGACGCTGCAATACGCAGCTATGGCGTTGTTATAGGAGAAAACACTACATTTATTGATGATTACGCGGACAAAAATAAATACTATACATCCATTCCAATATATAATACAGGTTATGTATATTTAGTTAATTGTTCTTACTTTATTCATAATATAAAGACATTGAATCTTTGTTGGTCTAATGTTAAAAAGTTGAGCGAACCAACTATAACTGATAATATAAAGGAATATGCTTACTATGGTTACGGTACTCGTGCATGTAATGGTTCAAATATTTCCATTTCCGAGGCATATAATTCTATGTTGCCAGCATTTACATCAACCAATAATGAAATTTCCAAATTAGATCCTTTATATGATTATTATTATATTTCAAGACCTGCGAATAATTTACTTCAAAAATAGGACAATGTTTAAAAATAATTTGTATGCAACCTAAAATATTTTTTTTAAACCCATCTATTTTTTCTTTTTTAGTGTAGCATATAGTTATCACGCATTATAAATACTGAATCTTCCTTTTTTTAGGAACTGATTATAGTAGAAACAGTTTTATCTTGAAACTGTTCATATTTTTCACAAAAAGTTTATATAAACCCATAATATTAATCTAGATAATATAGAGATATAGTTTTAGATTAAAAAGGAGTGTTCCGAACAATTATTTATATCTCTAAAATCTCCAAAAAAGTATTACGAAATAGACATATTCTGGTTAATAGGTAAAATTAATTGTTTTTAGTATTACTTTTTCATGAAAATTTTAATTTTTTGGAACCCTCAAAAGGAGTTAAATTAAAATGAATAATAAATTTACTTTTTTTGTTTTAATTTCAATTTGCGGATTGGTGTGCGCAGGTAGTGTTAGTGCATATACATTAAACACCACCGATACTATTTCTACAAATACTGATTCGAAATTAAATTTAGACATAAATACTACTCTAAATTCTCAAGTAAATAATGATACAAGTGATAATACTGCCCATAACAATGTTGTTTCGGACAGTAATATTACTTCAGGAAATCAATCAAAACCACTTACTGATTTGAAAAACCTTTTAAGCAAAGGTTCAGGCAATTATACATTAACTGATGATTATCAATATAATTCATCATTAGACAAAGATTTTAAAGTCATTACGATTAGTAGTGGTGATTATGTAATAAACGGCAATAATCATATTATTGATGGTGCTTTAAATACTTCTTTATTTAATATTACTGGAGGCCATGTTACTCTTTTTAATATAAATTGTATTAATTTTGCGGGCAACGAGTCTGTTATTTATGCAAAAAATTGTGATTTAAATATGAGCAAATGTATTTTAATTAACAATATTGCAAATTCTATAGGAAATGGCACTGTTTACCTCGATAATGTAAACGCTAATATCTATGAAAATAGTTTTATTAATAATATAGCTAAAAATGGAGCTGCAATCTATGCTCATGATAGTAATTTAGCTCTTATTAGTAATGTATTTAATTATAATCTAGCTATTGGAAAAGGTGGTGCTGTTTATGTTGCTGGTTCAAGAATAACTTCTTCATTAAATAATTATAAGAATAATACTGCTGATAATGGTGGTGCTATTTATTTTGATGAAAAATGTTACAATTCATCAGCTATGATAGACATGTTTATAAATAATGTAGCTACTTCTAATGGTGGTGCTATTTATTCTTTAACGAATAATAGTGTTTTTGTTACTAATTCTGGTTTTATGGACAATACTGCTAAAAAGGGTAAGTCTATTTGTGCTGAAAAAGGCATTGTGTATTCTAAAGCAAATACATTTGATAATGAAACTGCTTTTACCCCATCCTGGAATACTGCAAGTGGAAACTGTAGATTTATAAGCATAGGAATCCAAAATATTGGTTCTGATGATAATATTGTACCTATAATTGATTTTGTTGAAGCTATGGGTGTTAATCCTACAATGATGCATTATAATACATACAATACAAGTGCATATTTTGCTACTCATTATAGTGTATCCGGTGCTCCAGGTTCACTTGCGAAAAATCTTATGCAATTATCTGAATTAAATATAAGCAATAAGAATCCTTTTACTACAACTTCTTCAATGAGCTTGATGCTTGATATGGACAAAAAAATGATGGATTATATTAAAGCTATGCAATCTGTTAAACCAACATCATCAAAAATGTCTCAAGATAATCCATTTGTTACAATCGATTCCAGTGTAGTTATGAGTGTTTGTAATGATAAAGATTTAGAAAATGCCAAATACCTTGCAAGTTCTGCTTTAATCTACAATCCTTTATTAAATTCCACCACGAAAATAAATAAACTAATTTTAACTTTTGAAAAAAACCACATTTTTAAATTCAACACACAGGAAAATAATACTGTTTTTAGCAATATAAAAGTTGATAACTTATTTTTAAATGGTGATAACACCACATTTAAAGTTATAAACCCTTATAATCAAAATGAATTTCATTTCATGACTATTGATCAAAACAAAACTGTTATTTTATCCTCTTTAACCATTAGTGGATTTAACACAGCAATTGAAAATAATGGTTTATTATGTCTTAGAAATACTGTTTTAAGTCAAAATATCGTGGATTATACATCTGATCCAGATTATGGTGGTGCAATTAAAAACTTAGGGGTTATTATAGGTGAAAATAGTTCATTTATTGACAATTATGCAAAATATGGAGGTGCAATATATAATCTAGGCTATGTACATTTAGTTAACTGTTCTTTCTCAAACAACACAGGATACAGTGATGGAAACGATATTTACAACTTCCAAACAGGCCAAAGTAATCTTACAAATACCACATGCAGTGTAGTTCATGATGAAGGACCAAGTGTTATAAAGCAACTTGTAATTCAAGTAGGTGGAACAATAGTAGCTATTATAGGTACTACATTAGTAGGATGGATACCCGGTATAAATCTTATAGTAGCAGGAGTAGCTGGTCTCGTAATTGGCGGTTTTATAGCTGGTGGAAGTGCTCTTTGGGTAGGATATCTTGAACACAATATTAATTGGAAAACTATAGCAATAGAAGCTGCAATCGGCGCAACAACAGGTGCAATAAGTGCATTACTATCAGCAGCAGCAGCGAGAGCAGTACGTGCTGTAAAAGCACAAGCAGCGTTTTTGGGTGACACCATAAACATTGCGGAAGCTCATGCTAGGGGCTTTACTGTGTATGACTTTCTGCACTATGAAGAATATATACAAAGGTTAACTGATTTTGCTGAAACGACAGGAAAGACAATTAAAATGACAGTGTTAAGCACTGCTGCTTTCTATCGGGGAGTGATAGAAGATGTAATCTATGGATATTACAGCGAATTTATGACAGCTTTTCTATTTAGTGGCATGGGTCATTACATATATGGTTACTATGGTATTCAACCCCCTACCATTCCTCAAAATCTTACAATACCGAAAACTAATATAATATAATTTATAGGAGTCCTAAAATGTTTTTAGGCTCTCTATTTTTTCTTTTTAGCATTATATTTTTTAATTATTCAAAACAACCATAAAAACAAAAGTATGTGGAAAAATTATTTTTTCCCACACTCTAAAGCTGAATAGCTTCTTGTTTAACTTCAGTATTATCTTGATCTTCGTATAAAATTTTAGCTAAGTTTAATAATTTTTCTTGACCTTTAATTTCATCTTTAAATAAAGGAACTTGAGCTATAATTTGATTAGGGAATTTTTGATCAATTAAAGCTAAACGTTTTTGTTGTAATTTATGTCTGGAATGGCAGAAATCACAATCAGAAATATCCGGCATTACCTGATTTACAATTACACTATCTACAGTAATGTCATAGTTTTCCAATGCTCCTAATGCTCTTTCAGATTCATAAATAGACATTTCTTCAGGAATTACAACCATTTTAAAAGTGGTTCTGTCAGGATTAGATAAAACTTTTTTAGCCTCATCAATTTGCTCTTTTGTTCTTTTTAACTCTTCACTAGTTTGCGGATTATCAGCAGCATCCATAAATGGAATAAGATTTTTTAAAGAGTTAGCTGCAGAACCTAATTTAGCTTTAATCATCATCATTTTACCTACCCATGAATCCATTACATCTGGGAAGGATAATAATCTTAAAGTGTGTCCTGTTGGTGCAGTATCAAATACTACTACATCATATTCATTTGAAGTCATAACAGACATAAATACTTCAAAAGCAGCTGCTTCATCAGCACCTGGAGCAGATGATGCAATATCCATTTGGTCAGATAAAAAGTCCAGACCCATTAAACTTTCTGAAGTAGAATTAGCTTTTTGAGCATCAAGAACAGCTTGTTTTTGAGCCATAGCTTCATCAGGATCTATTTCAACTGCAAATAAGTTTGTTTTAATTTCTCTAGGATAAGCACCAATTGGTACTTCTAAAGAATCAGACAATGAATGTGCAGGGTCTGTTGATACTATTAATGTTTTTTTACCTTGTTCTGCTAACCATAATGCTGTTGCTGAAGAAATTGAAGTTTTTCCAACTCCTCCTTTTCCTCCAATAAACATGAAAGTTGTTTCATCTTTGTTAAATTTAAAATAATCTTTAAATGCCAAGAAAATTACCTCCTTATTAAAAAGTTAAATTTAGTAACTAAAAGTAACTTTATAATTTTTTCATATATAAAAGTTTACTATCTAATATATAAGTTAAAAAAATCATAATTAAATATCGTTGAAAATTACCAATGGAGGATGCTAACATGAACGAGCTTCCAAAATTAGATACTGAAAAAACAAAAGAAACAATAATCAAATTCATTCAAGATAAAGTATCTGAAGCTAATGCAGAAGGCCTTGTTGTTGGATTAAGCGGAGGAATAGATTCAACATTAACAGCATACTTAGCTACAGAAGCTGTTGGCAGAGAAAACGTATTTGGAATTGTAATGCCATCTACAACCACACCAACAGAAGATAAAATTCACGGAACAGATATTGCAAAAGCTTTAGGTATTGATTATAAAGAAATGGCTATTGACAGTATTTTAAACGAATTTTTATTAGTTACACAATACAAAACAGAAAATGAACAATTAGCTATTGGAAACCTTAAAGCTAGAATTAGAATGTCTATCATATACTACTATGCAAATTCAAAAAATTACCTTGTAAGTGGAACCGGTAATAAAAGTGAAATACTAATTGGATACTTTACAAAACACGGAGACGGAGCCTGTGATATTGAACCAATTGGAGACTTATACAAAACTGATGTATTTGAATTAGCTAAATATATGGGAGTTCCTGAAGAAATAATTGATAAACCACCTCGTGCAGGTTTATGGAATAATCAAACTGATGAAGATGAAATAGGAATGACCTATGAAAACTTAGATAAAATTCTCTATCAAAACCATGATAAAGAGATTTCAAAAGAAGAAATAGCTAAAAACTTAGATATTTCAATTGATGATGTTGATATGATTATAAATAAAGTAAAAAGGAATGCACATAAAAGTAAAGTTCCTGAAAGCCCTAAAAAGACGATAATGGTGATTTAGTGACAGAAAATATAGAAAAAAAATGGCAGAAAAAATGGGAAGATGATAAACTTTTTGAATCTAACCCTAATGACAAAGAAAAATTATTCCTTACTGTAGCATTTCCATACCCTAGTGGAGCTATGCATATTGGACATGGACGTACATACACTGTTCCGGATGTTTATGCAAGATTTAAAAGAATGGAAGGATACAATGTATTATTCCCTATGGCATGGCATGTAACTGGAGCTCCTGTTATTGGAATAGCTGAAAGAGTTAGAAGAAAAGATTCATGGACCCTAGATTTATATGAAAATGTTCACAAAGTTCCTAAAGAAGAACTTCCTAATTTAGCAGACCCTGAATACATTGTAAGATACTTTAGTAGTGAATACAATGAAGTAATGCATGATATGGGTTATTCTATTGATTGGAGAAGAGAATTTAGAACAATTGATCCAACTTATAAAAAATTTATAGAATGGCAAATAACTAAATTAAAAGAAAAAGGATTAGTTATAAAAGGGGAACACCCAGTAAAATACTGTCCAAGAGATAAAAACCCTGTTGGAGACCATGATTTACTTGAAGGTGAAGGAGTAGGAGTTAATGAATTAACCTTACTTAAATTTAAAATGGATGATAAAATCCTTGTTACAGCTACTTTAAGACCAGAAACTATTATTGGAGCTACTAACCTTTGGTTAAATCCAGATATTGAATATATTGAAGTAAATGCAGAAGGTGAACACTGGATTATTACAAAAGAAGCTCATCACAACTTACAACATCAAATTAAAGATTTGGAAATCATACAGGAAGTAAATCCTAATGATTTAATTGGAGGATTTGTTGAAAATCCATTTACTGGCAATAAACTACCAATACTCCCAGCTAGTTTTGTAAGTGGTTCATATGGTAGTGGAGTAGTATTTTCAGAACCTGCAGATGCACCAGCAGACTACATTGCACTTCAAGACTTAAAAAACGACAAAGAATTAATAGCTAAATACAATTTAGAAGATATTATTGATGATGTAAATCCTATTAATGTATGTAGTGTAAAAGGATATGGAGAAATCCCTGCAGCTGAAATAATTGAAAAATTAGGCATTACAAGTCAAAACGACCCTAAATTACATGATGCTACTAATGAATTATACAAAGTAGAACACAGAAAAGGTATTATCAGCGAACATATTCCGGAATATGGTGGTAAAAAAGTAGCAATAGCTAGAGAAGAGTTTAAAGCTGATATGATAGCTAAAAACATGGCTACTACAATGTATGATTTTGCAGAAAGACCAGTTATTTGCAGATGCGGTGAAAATTGTGTTGTTAAAATAATGGACAATCAATGGTTCCTTAAATATTCTGATGAAGAATGGACTAAAGAAACTCATGAAGTTCTTGATGGAGAAACTATTATTCCTAAAGAAGTTAAAAATAATTTCGAATATTATATTGACTGGTTAGATGACTGGGCATGTTCCAGAAATGTTGGATTAGGAACTAAGCTTCCCTGGGATAAACAATGGTTAATTGAACCTCTCAGTGACTCAACTATTTACATGTCCTACTATACAATAGCTAAATATTTAAGAAACATGAATGCAGATGATTTAAACCATGCATTCTTTGATAAAGTCTTCTTAGATAATGATAGTGATGATATAAAAGTAGACAGTGACACTGTAGCTAAAATCCAAGAAGAATTTAATTACTGGTATCCTCTTGACTGGAGATTATCTGCAAAAGATTTAGTTGGAAATCATTTAAGCTTTTTAATGTTCCACCACAGTGCAATTTTCCCTAAAGATAAATGGCCTAGAGGAACTGTAGTCTTTGGTATGGGTCTTTTAGAAGGAAATAAAATGTCTTCCTCAAAAGGAAATGTTATTTTATTAAAAGATGCTATTGAGCAATACAGTGCAGATGTTGTAAGGCTTTTCTTAATGGCATCAGCTGAACCATGGCAAGACTTTGACTGGAGAGAAAAAGAAGTTTTAGGAACTAAAAGAAGATTAGAATGGTTTAGAGAATTTGCAGCCAAAGTAGAAGAAGTTAAAAACTCACCTCTAGATTTAACCAATATCCAAAAAGTCGAATTAACACGTACTATTGATATTTGGATGTTAAGCCAATTAAATCAACATATTAAAGAAGCTACTGAAGCTTTAGAAGGATTCCAAACAAGAAAAGCGCTTCAAGAATCATTATTCTTACTTAAAAAAGATGTTGATCATTACTTATACAGAGTAAAACACTTACTTGACTCTCAAGACCCTGCTATAATCTATGTCCTTTCAGTTGTTCTTGAAAGCTGGATTAGATTACTTGCACCATTTACACCACATACCTGTGAAGAATTATGGTCAAAATATGGTGGAGAAGGTTATGTAAGTCAAGCTAGCTGGCCGGAAGCTGATGAGGCATTAGTAAGTCCACAAATTGAAAAATCAGAGGAATTAGTCCAAAATATCATTAAAGATATTAATCAAATTAAGAAAATGGTTAAAGGAGATGTTGAAAAAATCCATGTTTATCTTGCTCCTGACTGGAAATGGGACTTATATGAAATAGCTGAAAGTATTGGAAAACCGGATATTGGTCAGATTATGGGCAGAGCTATTGGAGCTAATATTTATGATGATAAAAAAGAAATAGCTGCAGTAGCTAAAAAAATAGGTCGTGAAATGACTAAAACCAAATATGTTGGTAAAATTGATGAAAATCAAATTATTAATGATGCATTAAGCTATATTAGCGAAGAAACTGGTGATGAAGTTATCATACATACTGATGATAGCTATGATCCTGAAAACAAAGCTAGAAATGCAATGCCTTACAAACCAGCTATTTTTATGGAATAAGGTTAAATCCTTATTTCATACACAACCCACATTTTCAATTTAATTTAATTACTTTTTGATAACATTAAAATACAATCACCACCATAACTTCTATTAAAGAATAAGGATTATTTTAATATTCTTAATAGGAGAGTTGAAAAATGAATAAAAAATATAAACTAGCTATATCAGTTTTACTAATTTTATTATTTATAGTAACAATCGCTTCAGCTAGTGCAGCAGATATTGATGTTGGAGGCAATGAAAGTGATTATACAACAGTTAGTGAAGCTGTAAATAATTCCCAAAGTGGAGATAATATTTACATAGAAACTGGGAACTATATGGAAAATAACATTCAAATAAAACATGATTTAACAATATCATCAAAAAATAATGCAGATGTAACTATTAATGCAAATTATGGTAAAGTATTTACTGTTGATAAAAATGCTAAATTAACATTAGTTGGAATAAACTTTATAAATGGAAAAGGAGATTACGGAAGTATAGTCTATAATAATGGGCAAACTACTATTAAAAACTCTACATTTTCTAATTGTGAAGTAAATGGCTATGGTGGAGTTGTATATAATGATCTTGGAACTTTAAATGTTGAAAACTCAATTTTTGAAAATAATACAGCAGAAAGTCAAGGTGGATTCCTGCACAATGAAGCAGGAACAGTAACAATTACTAATTCTGCATTTATTAACAATCAGGCAGCCCGTGGTGGAGCAATCTATAATCACAATGGATTTTTAACAGTAGACTCATCTAAATTCCAGAAAAATAATTGTGGAGAATACGGAGATTTAGGAGGAGCTATTAAAAATTGGGGCCCTGCAACTATTAGAAATTCAATATTTGAAGATAATAACGGCGCAGGTGAAGGAGGAGCTATTTATAATTTTTATACAACACTAACAGTTGAAAACTGTAAATTTATAAATAACAGTGCACATTCTGGAGAAGCTATTATAAACATTCAAAATGAATTAGCACCTCAAAAAATAACAATAAGCTATTCAGTATTTAAAAATAACAATATAAAAAATGAAAATAAAAAAGGGGACGTAATCCTACATTATAATAATATTTTAAACTCTACAGTAATTGGAGCAAATATTGATGCTTCCTACAATTGGTGGGGACAAAACAATGTAGTTGGAATGAATTTAAGTAATTGGGCAGTAGCTACAATCACATCTAATCCATCTACACTCGTTCAAAACCAAAAAGCAGAGTTAACTGTAAGTTTAAATAATCTTTACAACAACATAACTAAAACAACTACTTCTAAAAAAATGAACATTCCCGGAGAAGTTCTTTTTGAAAATACTGGTGTTAATTTAAAAAATGGAGTAGCTAAATTAAGTTTTGATACTGGAAATAATGATAACATAACTGTAAGTATTGGAAATCAAAAGTTTACATTAGCTATCTTTAAAATAGAAAGTAGCGACCTTGTAAAATACTATAAAAATGAATCCAAATTTGTTATAAAAACATTAGCTAATACACAAGTAATATTTGAGATTAATGGAAGAAATTACACAAAAACAAGTGATGAAAACGGAACAGCTTCAATGTCTATTAATTTAAGACCTGGAAATTACACTATTAAATCCTATACCCTTGGAAATGTTATAACTAACAATATTACAATACTTTCAACAGTTAACGGGAAAAATATTGTTAAAATGTATAAAAACGGCACACAGTTTTATGCAACATTCTTAAAAGGAGACGGCAGCCCACTAGCTAATAGCAATGTTACAATAAATATTAATGGAGTATTCTATACTAAAGAAACTGATAAAAACGGGGCAGCTAAATTAAATATCAATTTAAGACCTGGCAGGTATACTTTAACCTGTATTGATCCAATAACTAACTTAGATATAGGATATAGCGTTAGTGTCCTACCAACTATAGTAGCTAAAAGTATTGTAAAGACTTATTTAAATAATACTCAATTCCATGCAACTCTTTTAGATGAAAAAGGAGTTATAATAGCTAATCAGAATATTACATTTAATGTTAATGGAGTATTTTACAAAAGAACAACAAATTCCTCAGGAATTGCAACATTAAATATTAATTTAATGGCCGGAAAATACATTTTAACAGCTATTGACCCGAATAACGGATTAACTATGGGCTATAATGTTACTGTTTTAGAAAAAAAATTATAATTTACGGGCAAAGACCAGATATCCAGTATGACCAACCATACGGGTTTTTGGTCTTACACCCTGAGGTCTAACTTCCAGGCCTCGCTCTAATGTTTCTATTATTTCAATATTATAAAAATTAAGTTTTTTAGCTACTCTGTAAGCTATTTCTGCCTGATCAATATATGGAGCATAGACTGCCAGCCATCCGCCTACTTTTAAAGACTCATAAACATCTTCAAAGATTTCAAATGGTTTAGGAAGGTCTAGAAATACTAAATCAATATTTTCTTCATCGATTCCCTGTTTAATATCTTTGTTTTTAACTTCAATATTTGTAATTCCAAAGGTTTCAATGTTTTTCCTGGCCACTTGGGCAAAATCTTCTCTTATTTCATAAGTATAGACCTTACCTTCACTTCCAACTACATTACCAAAGTTTAGTGCAATAGCTCCTGCACCAGTTCCAGAATCAACAACTCTGTCACCTGAACCTAATCCAGTATAAGCCAGTACTGATCCAATATCTTTTTTAACTAATATTGAACAGCGTCTGTCCATTAAATCAATGAAATCATTAACAGTAGGTTTAACAATTTTAAATGAGTGGTCCAGATGACTTTTAAGTTCATCACCTATTTCACAATTAGCTATTTGCTCTTTAGTAACAATACCTAAATCACTTTGAAATTCACAGCCTTCTTTAAGAAGATACTTTTTACCACGTTCATCTAAAATCATTTTCAAATTAATCACCTAATTTTCTAGCTCGGAAAGTCTTTTTACTCTTTTTAAGGAATCTGGATGTGTTGAGAACAGTTCCATAATTTTACCAGATGTAGAAACATCAATATTTCTTTGGCTAAGTTCTTTTAGCTCTTCATCAGAAATAGATCCGTCACCGTCAAAATCTATTTGTCTGAAATCGTTTAAATCTCTTGTAGCATTGTTTACATCATTAACAAAAAATGCACGTACAGTATTTACATCTTTAATTGTATCGCCGTCACATTTTGCAGCTCCGTAAGATAATTTATAAAGAGCTGATACTAAAGCTGCTGGACGATTTCCATATTCCACACTAGCTTCATCTGCATAATATTCTCTTGTTCTTGATATAAATAATACAAGTAATTGTCCTAAAAGGTAGAATACATAACCTGCAATTCCAATAATAATTCCTGCATTATTCTCGTCATTGCGTGAAAACATAAAGGATAGAGCAATATAATAACAAATCATTGGAACTAAGCTTACAATAGCTGTAATAATCATATCATTATGTTTAATATGACCCATTTCATGACCTAAAACTGCTTTTAGTTCATCTCTGTTAAGTAGACCTAAAATTGGTCTGGTAATAGCTATATGCCCACTTTTTTTGGATCTTCCATATGCAAATGCATTTGGAATGTTTATTTCAGAAAGTTCCACTTCTGGTTTTGGAACACCTGCTTCACGTGCAAGTTCTTCAACCATTTGGTGAATATTTGGAGCTTCACTTTCAGATAATGGCCTTACTTTCATTGAATGTTTAACTAAAGTAGGACCAAACCAATATTGTGCAGCTACAATACAAACACTTACAATTAAGTAAAATGATGGTCCACCAATTCCTAAATAACTGCCAGCCAACATAGCAAGGAAATAGACAATAGTGAACAATATAATCATTGTAAGTGCCATTCTTAATTTAAGTTTCCATGTACCTTTCATTTATAATACCTCATAATTTTAATATATTTTATACCTACTTATTTATTAACCTATTCTTTTTTCAGAAATTGGACCATTTGCAGACCAATATGATTCATAGATTCCAGGCTCTGACTGACCTCCAGATGTTGAAACTACACTTCTATAAATAGGATTTCCGTCTTCGTCATATTCTCCAGTTTCATAATCTTTTTGCCAGTCATCATATTTCTTTTGAGAACTGGAGGATTTAGCAGAATCGTCTGAATTACTTGAAGAAGTTGAAACCTGAGTAGAATTCTCTAGAGAATTATTAGTTATATTTGTTTCATTTGCATGATTTGTAGCAGGCATTGAAGCAAAATAAAGACCTCCTGCAACAATTACAACTAATGCAACAACCAGAATTATGATTATGATATCTTTATTATCCATATTATCACACACTAAAATAAGTATATAAACTTTATAAGTATTAAATTTGTTAGTACCAAAATCCTAACTATTTATACTGATTGGATTTTTTTATAAAAAGAGAGTTAAATTTAAAAAATAAAAATTTAAGAGGTTTGGATTAACCTCTT
>CAVDAS010000045.1:0-13845 GCA_963606955.1 Bacteroidaceae bacterium | reverse complement strand
ATTTAAGTGAAAAAAATCAAAAAACAAAATCACCAACTAACAAATTGACACAACCAAAAAAAGAAAATACTTATTAAATAAGTATTTTATTCATTGCAAGCTTTTTTCATAGCTGATACATATTCTTTTAATGGTTCTGTTGCATTTTCCCCGTGTTCTTCGATGATTTTTACAATAGCACTTCCCACAATTACACCATCAGCTATTTTTCCAATATTAGAAGCCTGTTTAGGCGTGTTAATACCAAATCCGACAGCTAAGGGTAAGTCACTAACTGCACGAATATCAGCTAAAATAGATTCCAAATCTGTTTTTATTTCACTTCGGATTCCGGTAACTCCTAAAGATGAAACAACATAAATAAAACCTGTTGCATCACTAGCTATTTTTTGAATTCTTTCTTTTGAAGTTGGAGCAATTAGAGAAATAACATCCACATCATTAGCTAGTGCAATATCTTTAATTTCTCCTTTTTCTTCATAAGGCAAATCTGGAGAGATAATTCCATCCACACCACATTCCTTACATTTTTTAAAGAATTTTTCATATCCATAAAAGAAAACTGGGTTAATATAAGTTAAAAATACTAATGGAACATCTGTTTTTTGGCGAACTTTTCTAACTATTTCAAATACATCATCTGTTGTGGTATTATGAGCCAGTGCTCTTATATTTGCATCCTGAATTACAACTCCTTCAGCCATTGGATCTGAAAATGGAATTCCAATTTCTATTAAATCACAGCCCGCTTCTTCCATAGCTAAAATATATTCTACTGTTTTTTCAACTGTCGGATCCCCTGCAGTTAAAAATCCGATAAATGCTTTACCATCCTTAAATGCATTTGCTATTTTACTCATTTAACTCAACTCCCCTATATCTTGCAATTGATGCAACATCTTTATCTCCCCTTCCAGAAAGACATATCATGATAATTTCATCTTTATCCATTTTTGGAGCTATTTTCATAGCATATGCTACTGCATGTGCACTTTCAATAGCTGGAATAATTCCTTCTGTTTTTGACAAGTATTCAAAAGCACCTACTGCTTCTTCATCTGTAACTGGAACATACTGAGCTCTTCCAATATCTCTTAGGTGTGCATGTTCTGGTCCAACACCAGGATAGTCCAGACCTGCTGAGACAGAATAGACTTCTGAGATTTGCCCATATTCTCCCTGGTTAAATATTGACTTCATTCCGTGAAATATTCCAATTTGCCCATTAGTTAGGGCAGCTGCATTATATGGAGTATCTACTCCTTTTCCACCAGCTTCACATCCAATTAATTTAACTTCCTCATCATCAATGAAGTTGTAAAATGCTCCCATTGCATTACTTCCCCCACCAACACATGCTAAAACTGCATCTGGAAGTTTTCCTTCTTTTTCTAAAAATTGTTGGCGAGCTTCAGCACTGATTACTGCCTGAAAGTCCCTAACCATCATTGGAAACGGATGGGGGCCCATTGTTGAACCTATTACATAATTTGTATCATGAACTCTTCCAATCCAATCTCTAAATGCATCATTAACTGCATCTTTTAATGTTTTTGTTCCTGATTTTACCGGATGGACTTTAGCTCCAAGTAATTCCATCCTATAAACATTTAAGGCCTGACGTTTAGTGTCTAACTCACCCATATACACTTCACATTCCATATCCAGAAGTGCTGCTGCTGTTGCTGTAGCTACTCCATGCTGACCTGCACCTGTTTCTGCAATTACCCTTGTTTTTCCCATTTTTTTAGCTAGTAAAACCTGACCTAATACATTGTTGATTTTATGAGCCCCAGTATGATTTAAATCCTCACGCTTTAAATAAATCTTAGCTCCTCCCAAATCATCAGTCATTCTTTTTGCATAGTATAATAAAGATGGCCTGCCAGCATATTCTTTTAAAAGAGTATTTAATTCATCTAGAAACTCAGGATCATTCATGTAGTGATAATACTGTTTTTCCAAGTAAATTAATTCATTCATTAAAGTTTCAGAGATATATTGTCCTCCATATTCTCCGTATCTCCCATTATTCATGTTTTTAGCCTCCATGACTTTTTTTATTTTATTTTCATCTTTAAATCCATTACTTTCAACACCACTGCTTAAATCAATAGCATAGGGATTAAATTCTTTAATAGCTTCTGGGATATTTTCACTGTTTAATCCCCCAGCTAAAAAGAATTCTTTTTTTAGGTCTTTTTTAATCAAACGCCAGTCAAAAGTTTTACCGGATCCTTTTCCACTGTCAAGCAATAAATAATCAGCTAATGACTCATCATATTCAGATAAATCTGTATTTTGTGAGATTTCAATAGCTTTAATAATCTTTAGTCTGTAATTGGTTTTTTCTTTTAGAGTTTTAATATAATCTTTGCTTTCATGGCCATGAAGCTGTGCTATGTCAATTATGTCATCATTGTAGAGTTTTAAGATATTTTCAATACTTTCATCTACAAAAACTCCAACACTTTGAATATTATTAGCTAATTTTTCCCGCATTTGCTTTGCAAGTGTGTAATCAACCTTTCTTTTACTTTCGGCAAATACAAATCCTGCATAATCAGGATTATATTTATTTACAAGGCCTATATCTTCCAATCGTTTAAGTCCGCAGATTTTGATTTTAACCATCTTTAAACTCCTGAATCATAGCCTTCTTATCATGTGATTTCATTAAAGTTTCACCTATTAAAACCCCATCAACATTATTTTCTTTTAATCTAGTGACATCTTCTTTTGTTTTAATACCACTTTCTGAAATAAATATAATATCTTCATCTACACATCTACGTAGACGAATACTATTTTCAATATCCACACTGAAATCCTTTAAATTTCTATTATTTACACCAATAATATTTGCTCCTGCATCAATTGCCCTTTTTATTTCTTTTTCATCATGAGCCTCAACAATAGCAGACATTCCTAAAACACGTGCCGCTGTTAAATATGATTCTAATTGTTCATCAGATAAAATAGCTACAATTAACAATACTGCAGATGCACCAAGTAACTTAGCTTCATAAATCATGTACTCATCAACTACAAAATCTTTTCTAAGTACTGGAATTTTAACATTTTTAACTATCTCTTTTAAATAATCATCAGATCCCTGAAAATAATAGGGTTCTGTTAAAACTGAAATAGCTGATGCACCTGCAGCTTCATATTCTTTTGCAATAGCTACATAATCAAAATCTTTAGCTATTAAACCTTTAGATGGAGATGCTTTTTTAACCTCAGCAATAATGCCAATATCATCACCACTTAAAGCTTTTTTAAAAGGATATTTAAAGTTTATATCTACATTAAACATTTTATATTTAAGTTGATCTAATGATTTATTCTTTTTAGCTTCTTTTACTCGTTTTTTTGTTTTTTCAACTATTTTATCCAACATATAATCAGCTATTTGTATATTCAATGAATTTTTCAAGTTGTTGTTTAGCCTTACCAGAATCAATAATTTCACTAGCTAGCTTAACACCCTCTTCTATAGAATCTGTTTTTCCTGCTACATATAAAGCTGCTGCTGAGTTTAAAACTACTGCATTTCTTTTTGGTCCTTTTTGACCATCTAAAATAGACAGTGTAATTTGTGCATTTTCTCTAGGATCACCACCTACAAGATCTTCTTTAGAGCATCTCTCAATTCCAAAGTCTTCAGGAGCTATTTCATAACATTTTAACTCTCCGTCTTTAAGTTCGCAAATAGATGTTTTGCCGCTAACTGAGATTTCATCTAAACCATCCTGACCATGTACAGATACTGCAGACTTAACTCCTAAGTTTTTAAGTACTTCACAAAGAGGTTTTACAAGTTTTTCATCATAAACTCCTAAAACTTGCATTGTAGCACCTGCAGGATTAGTTAAAGGCCCTAAAATATTAAAAATTGTTCTTATAGATAATTCTTTTCTAACTCCTGCTACAAATTTCATAGCTAAGTGATAATTCTGAGCAAATAAGAAACATAAATTAATTTCATCAAGTATTTCTAAGCTTTTTTCTGGTTCAATATAAATATTAACACCTAAAGCTTCCAGAACGTCAGCTGCACCACATTTACTTGATGCTGATCTGTTTCCATGTTTAGCTACTGGAACACCTGCTGCAGAAATTACAATTGAAGAAGTTGTTGATATATTAAAAGTATTTGAGTGGTCTCCACCAGTTCCAACTATTTCTAAGACCTCTTTATCATTTAATAATTTTACACAGTGTTCTCTCATAGCTTTTGCAGAAGCTGTGATTTCTTCAATTGTTTCACCTTTCATTGACAGTGCAGTTAAATAAGAACTCATCTGAACTTCACTAGCTTCACCAGACATTATTTCATCCATTGTTTGGTAAGCTTCCTCAGCAGTTAAGTTATCTCCATTTGCAAGTTTTAAAATAGCTTTTTTAATCATTTAATTACCCTCCTTATAAAATTTTCAATTATTGTAATTCCATCAGGTGTTAAAATTGATTCTGGATGGAATTGTAAACCATAAACATCATATTTTTCATGGCAAATAGCCATTATTTCTCCATCATCAGCTGTTCTGGAGATTATTTTTAAATCTTTTGGCAGTGTTGACTCAACTAAACTTAAAGAATGATATCTTCCAACAGTAATTTCATTATTTAATCCGTTAAATATCGCATCATCATTTAATTTAGCTATTGATGATTTTCCATGCATTAATTTATCAGCATATGAAATTTCACCACCAAATGCAGCACAAATTGACTGATGGCCAAGACAAACTCCTAAAATTGGGATTTTATCATAAAATTCTTTTACAACATCAATACAGATTCCTGCATCTTCCGGTCTTCCAGGACCAGGAGATAAAACAATAGCTTCAGGATTTAAGTCTTTAATTTCGCCAACAGTGATTTTATCATTCCGATAAACCTCAATATCATCATTTACCTGCCCAATTAATTGATATAAATTATATGAAAAGCTGTCATAGTTATCTATTAATAAAATCATAAAATTCCTCCATCTGCGATTTTAAGAGCGTCAATTACTGCAGCTGCTTTATTTAAACATTCATCAAATTCATTATCAGGAACACTATCTGCTACAATTCCTGCACCAGAACGTATGAAAACTTTATTATTACGGGCAAAAGCTATTCTAATTGAAATACAAGTATCAATATTGCCGCTCAAATCAATATATCCAATAGCTCCACCGTAAATTCCACGTTTGTTATTTTCAAGTTCATTTATAATTTCACAGGCTCTTATTTTTGGAGCTCCAGACAATGTTCCTGCAGGAAGTATTGAATCAATAGCTGCAAGGGAATCCAAGTCACTTCTTAGAGTTCCAGTTACTGTTGAACCAATATGCATTACATGAGAGAATTTCTCTATTGAGAGGTATTTATCAACACTTACAGAACCTATTTCAGAGATTTTACCAATATCGTTACGTCCTAAGTCTACAAGCATATTATGTTCAGCCAATTCTTTTTCATCACTTAATAATTCTTTTTCAAGATCTAAATCTTCAGATTCTGTTTTTCCTCTTGGTCTTGTTCCAGCTAGTGGGAAAGTATATAATTTTCTATTGTTTAGCTTAACTAAAGTTTCAGGTGAAGCTCCAGCTATTTCAATATCATCACTTGAGAAATAAAACATATATGGAGAAGGATTTGTAGTTCTTAAAACCCTGTAAGTATCAAACAAGCTTCCAGAAATATCTGCTTCAATTCTGTTTGATAAAACAACCTGGAAAATATCTCCCTGTTTAATATAATGTTTAGCCCGGTTAACCATTTCACAATATTTTTCACGGGAAAATACTGGTTTGAAATCTGATTTTAAACTTAAAGGTTCGATTTCTGCTTTCTTACCATTTTTAATTAATTTAGCTATTTTTTCTAAATCATCACATGCTTTTTTATAATTTTTTTCTAAGTTGTCTGTTTTCATATTTGCAATTAAAACTATTTTTTGTCTGAAATTATCAAATGCAACAACTT
The DNA here is from genome assembly GCA_963606955.1 of Bacteroidaceae bacterium. Classification (GTDB taxonomy): domain Archaea; phylum Methanobacteriota; class Methanobacteria; order Methanobacteriales; family Methanobacteriaceae; genus Methanocatella. The sequence goes on along the minus strand of CAVDAS010000045.1, from coordinate 7,861 downwards.
TATCAAACAGCATTAAATCAATGTCTTTAAATTGGTCCTGATTTTTGGCATCTAAGTTTAAAGAAGGCTCTGCATATTTAATATAATCATAAGCAAAATATCCTACAAAACCACCAGTAAATGGAGGTAAATTAGCTAATTTTGGGGATTTATTTTGCCTAACTAAATCTTTAATAACTTCTCCAGGATTATCTGTTTTAATAATTACTTTATCATCACAATGTAGTTTAGAGCTGTCTTCAAATTCACCATCTCCTTTAATTTGAACACATCCGTTTTGACAGGTAAACTCTAAAAGAGGATCAAATCCTAAAAAACTATATCTTCCCCATTTTTCAGAATCCTCAACACTCTCCAACATGTAACAATGTTTACTAATTTCTTTTAAAATTCTTAATACTTCTATTGGAGTAGCTATATCTGAATATAATTCATAAGCTACTGGAATTCTTTTATATTCTTCATTTTTTGCAATTTCTTTTACTTTATCCAAACTTGGGGAAAACATTTTCATCACTACAATATACTTAGAATAATGTACTATTTAAATCCTTGCTGTACTTTTTTGTACATTGTAGATATTTTTTAAAAAAATATTTATAATTTGTTTTGTTCCCTGCTAAAATTAATAACAATCTTTTTAATCTGTCTACTATCTAAATAAGGTAAGCTTTTAGTTAGTTCTTTTTCCAAATTTTGATTTAATTCCATTCTTTTTTTAGCATACTCCTCGCCACTGTACTGGCTAGAATACTGTTTATTTAAATTAGAATATTTAGTTATTAAAGGCTGGATAACAGTTTCAATGTCCCTATCTAACCTCTCATTAATGATTTTTTGCTTTTTAACATCAGTTAAATATCCTATTAATGCTATAAGAAATCCAAAAACAACAACAGTCAATGCAGCAATCATATATTTATAGGAATCAACAAACATCACACATAAAGCCACACCTACAACAACAACTGCAAGGCCAATCATCTTAATATTCATATTAAAAACACCTAATTATATAATTAATTTTTAAGCTATTTATTTTTTATCTAAATATTTCCATTCAATTTTTAAAGAGTTGAATATTAAATATAGTGATACAATAGCTAAAACAGTAATCATAATCATTATTAAATCATTACTAAAAAGTATAGCATCCTTATCTAAGTAAAATAGAGCTTCTGCAAAGAAATTATTCATAATATGAGCAGACATTGGAACAAGAATATTGTCTGTTTTAATATACAAAATACACATACATAATCCAAATACAAATGCAGAAATCATACTTCCATAGCCATGAAGAACACCAAAACAAATAGAAGATACTAAAATAGCTATATTAACTGGAACAACTAATTTTAATCTATTTAAAATAATTCCTCTAAAAATTATCTCTTCAGCAATTGGAGAAATCAAAATAGTTCCAATTAAAGATCCGATAAAAGCTATGCTTTTTAAACTTGGAATTATATTAAAACTTAAAAAATTCCCTATATCAATTACATTTGCTACATACAACATCCCATATGAAAAAAATACATTTACAATGACTATTAAAAAGACATATCTAAACTTAATTTTTGAAAAAATATCTAAATTAGACTCAGATGTAAAATTTCTTGATTTAATAAGAATATATGCGATAATAGCTACATACATCCATTCCATATCTATATTAAATCCATAACAACCAGCTACTTCATATATAGCAAAAAAACATAAAATTACAATTAATAATTCGATTAAAGTAGTGCATTTAATTGCCCTATTTAATGACGGCATAATAATTAATTCCTAAAATAAAAAAAAGAGGTGAAAAAATCACCCAAGAGTGTAAAGTAAACCTTGACAACGACTTTGGAATATTTGTAAATATGGCATTACAATAAATGTTATTACAAAATTAATGATTAAAGATGAAACAACACTAGTTGCAGTAGCTACAGACACAATAGGAACTGCAGACACAGTAGCAAATCCTAAAAGCATTAAAATTACCAAAATTATAGCAACAACAACAACTGTAATTACACTAACAATTAACAACATTCCAATATACGTTATAAAACATTTCCCCCAACCAATAGACTTAGCAATATTTGTTATTTCTCCTAGTTTGAATGCAGATTTTAGAGATCCATCATTTGTAGCCATATGAGAAATAGCTAAAAATCCGTACAATGAAAATACAACCAAAATAACAATTCCCACTATAACTCCAATAATAGTTAAAGAAAGATTATTAGCTTGACCGCAGCCCCACAGAATACCTAAAAATAGAAGTACTGGTATAATCAAATAACCTACATACACGACAAAACATTTAATTCCATCTACAAACATAGAAGTCCATTCATTAAATTCAGGAAGTTTATCATCACCATTAATCATTCCTTCAGTGGCTATTTTAATAATTCTATAATTATAACCTAAAATGAAGAATATTGGAATGATTAAAAAACCAAATAGGTAAAACACTCCTAAAATCAAGAGATTTTTTATGTTTTTAGAAGCATATTCAAAAGAATCTTTATAAATATCTAATATCATCTCTCACTCACCATCGTCAATGATGAAAACATCCTCAATGTTTTCTTTATCTAAAATTTTAGTTATTCTAAAGGCTAAAAGTAAAGAAGGATTGTATCTAGCATTTTCTAAAGCATTGATTGTTTGTCTGGTGACACCAGCCAATTCCGCCAATTTTTGTTGGCTTAATCCTTTTTCATTACGAAATTCTTTAATTTTAGTTTCCAAAAGACCACCCCAGTTTTTTATACTGAGTAAAAAATACTTTACTTAAATATATGGCAATCATGTCTTATAAACTTAACCACACCAACGAAGAAATAATATAAAATACTAAAAAAATCAATATATATAATATTATTAAATAAAAATGAGATGATATAAAATGGCTATACATCCAATCGAATATAGATATGGTACTCCTGAAATGAAATCCATTTGGGAAACTGAAAACAAATTACAAAGAAAATTAGATGTAGAATCTGCACTAGCTCAGGCAGAAGGAAAACTTGGCATAATTCCCCAAGAAGTAGCAGATGAAATAGCTGCAAAAGCTAGTACAAAATATGTTAAATTAGAAAGAGTAGATGAAATTGAAGCTCAAACTAAACATGACATAGCTGCACTTGTTAAAGCTATTGGAGAAGTTTGTGATAATGATGCTGGAGAATATGTCCACTTTGGAGCTACATCTAATGATGTTGTAGACAGTTCCAATTCACTGCTTTTAAATGACTCTATTGAAGTTTTAAAAGAAAAAGTCGAAAGATTAACTAAAATAATGCTTGATTTAGCTAAAGAAAATATAGATAAAGTTTGTATCGGCCGTACACATGGTCAACATGCACTTCCAACTACATATGGTATGAAATTTGGTATTTGGGCTGATGAACTTCACAGACAATACGAAAGATTAGAAAATGCTCAAAAAAATGTCTGTGTAGCTATGATGGATGGTGCTGTTGGTACTACAGCAGCTCTTGGTGAAGACGGATGGAAAATCCACAAGGAAGTAGCTAATATTTTAGGCCTACCTGCAGCTACAATTACCAACCAGGTTGTTCAAAGAGATAATCATGTAGAATTTATTTCAACACTAGCTAATATTGCAAGTACTCTAGATAAAATTGCTCTTGAAATCAGAAGCTTACAGAGAACTGAACTTATGGAACTTGGTGAATACTTTGATCCTGAAAAACAAGTTGGTAGTAGTACAATGCCACATAAAATGAATCCAATTACTGCAGAACGTATTTGTGGTGTTGCAAGAATTGTAAAATCCTTTATAAATGCTGCTCTTGATAACAATCCACTTTGGCATGAAAGAGATTTAACCAATTCCTCCTGTGAGAGAATAATGTTTCCGGAAAGCTGTATTTTAACTGATTATATTCTTAATTTAACTATTAAATTAATGAGTAACTTAGTATTCTACGATGAAAATATTGAAAGAAATCTAAACTTAACCAATGGATTAATTATGGCTGAAAGGTTAATGGCTGAACTTACAAGAAGCGGAATGGGAAAACAAACAGCATATGGAATTGTAAGGCGCAATGCTATTAAAGCTAATAAAGAAGGCGGCCTTTTAGGAGAACTTATTTTAGAAGAGGAAGATGTTCAAAAATACTTAACTCCTGAAGATGTTGAAAAAATCATGAATCCTCATACCTACATTGGATCTTCTAAAACTATTATTAATGAATTACTTGAACAATCTAAAGAATGGTTTAAATAGAAGATATACATAATAAGTAAAATGAGGTGAAAAAAACATGAGTGATATAAAAACTTTAAAATCTATTGATATAACATCCTACACCATTATTGGAACTGGGATTGAAGTGTTATTTTCAGTTTTACTATCCATAATCCTTATAATCGCTATAGGTATCTTATCTAGTGAAAGTATTGGAGTAGTAGCTTATATTATCCCAACAATAATTGTGGGAACACTAATGTGTTCTATATATAATAGATTTACAGAAGGATATCTCTACAATTGGTTAACAAAAAGAATGAACCCAATTACCTTTGAATTAAAAGATGGAAAAGAAATTACTAAAATTTCAAATGTGCCAACTGCACTTATAGTAGCTATTATTTCAACAATACTTACCATTCTATTTTGTGCAATAGCTATATTTATTGTTCCACTTATCCTATCATCAATAGTCCAAACATTAATGTTTAGTGGACAAAGTGTAATGGCATATGCTCTTTACCAAGCTGCATCAATTATAATGCAGCCATCAATTATTGCAATGATTATAGTTGGATCATTTATTATAACTTTTGTATTTACCTTAATCGGTACTTATATCTATAATTTCCTAGGAAGTAAAGGCAGAGGAGTTAGCGTAGATTTATCTGAAGATAATGACGGCATGACATCCTTAAATTCCATTAAACCAGTTAGTTTAATTATTGTATTAACTGTAATTAGCTTAATATTCCACATCATTTTAGCTATTATCTCATTAGTTAGTGGCGGAGCTGCTTCTACTGCATTAGGCAATATTATTAGCGGCGCACTAATTGGAATTATAGGCGGTGGCCTTTTAGCTATATTCTATAACTTCTTAGCTACAAAACTTGGAAAATTAAAAGTAGAGTTAATTGATAACTAAATCAATTAACCTTTTGTTTCTTTTTTTATTTCTGGAACATATCCTTTAAGAGCAAGTGATAAGGATATAACAGTAACAGAACTTAATGCCATTGCAAGAGCAGACCATTCAGGCATAAACATTATTTTAAAGCTAGTATATAACAGTCCTGCTGCAAGCGGAATTAAAATAACATTATATGCAAATGCCCAGAATAAGTTTTCCTTAATTCTAGTCATTACTTTTTTAGAAAATTGCACAGCAGCAACTACATTTTCCAAATCACCTTCCATTACAACAATATCACCACTTTCCATAGCTATATCTGTTCCATTACCCATAGCTACACCAATATTAGCCTGTGTAAGTGCTGGTGCATCATTAATACCATCTCCAACAAATAATACTGTTTTACCTTCTTTTTGAAGAGATTTAACAACATCTAATTTGTTTTCAGGTAAAACACCAGCTTTTACATTATCAATACCAACTTCACCAGCTACATTTAATGCAGTTTTTTTGTTATCTCCTGTTAGCATATAAGTTTCAATGCCCATTTTATGCAATTCTTCAATAGTTCTTTTAGAATTATCTTTGATTTTATCAGACAAGCTTAAAATACCTTTAACTGCATTATCAACAGCTACAAAAATTATTGTTTTACTGAGATTTTCTAAATTCTCATATTCTTCTAAAACACTTTGAGGAATTTCAACATTATAAGTTTCTAAAAGTTTCCTGTTACCTGCTAAAACTTTTTTACCCTCTACTTCGGCTTTTAAACCTTTACCAGTTATATTTTCAAATGATAACGTTTGACTAAGTTCCAAATTCATATCATTTGCCGCCCTAACAATTGCTTTAGCTATTGGATGGTTGGAATTTTTTTCTATGCTGGCTGCAAGCTTAACTAATTCATTTTCACTAATTCCATAGCTAATAACATCATCAATTTCAGGCTGACCTTCAGTTATAGTTCCTGTTTTATCAAATGCAGCTACATCAATTTTACCTGCATTTTCTAAGGTATCTCCATTCTTAATAAGAATACCGAATTCTGCAGCTCTACCAACACCTACAGTTACTGCAGTAGGAGTAGCCAGGCCTAATGCACATGGACAGGCAACAACTAAAATTGAAATTAAAGTTATAAGTGCAAATAACAGCGTAGAATCAAATACAAAGTACCATAAAATAAATACAGCAATAGCTATTGTGAGAATTGTTGGTATAAAGTAACTAACTGCACTATTAGCTATTTTTTGAACTGGAGGCCTGGAACTTTGAGCTTTTTTAACTAAACGAATAATATTTGACAGTACAGTTTTACTACCAATCTTTTTAGCTTTAATCTGTAAAACTCCATCCTGATTAATAGTGCCTGCAAATACTTCCCCACCTTCCCTTTTAGCTTTTGGAATTGGTTCTCCATTAATCATTGATTCATCAACATAAGAATGACCACCTATAACTTCACCATCTACCGGTATTTTATCCCCTGGATGAACAAGTAACATATCACCAATTTGGATTTCTTTAATATTAACTTCTCTCTCAGATAAAATATTACCTTCACTGTCAAGTTCTATTAAAGTAGCTACTGTTGGCTGAAGACCAATAAGATCCCTAATTGAATCTGAAGTTTTCTTTTTAGCTCTTGCTTCTAAATACCTACCAATAAGTAAAAATGATGGAAGCATAATAGCTGTTTCATAAAACATGAATGAATGATTAAGAACAATGTTAAAAGTTCCTAAAATACTGGATAAATATGCAACAGTTATACCCATTGAATACATTACATCCATGTTTAAATTCTTATGAACAAGACCGCTGAACCCTGCTTTAAGTGTAGGTAGAGATACATAGAGAAATGGAGCAATACTTATGATTAAAGAGACTACTCCCATAGACAATCCAAACGGATGCCAATGAATATACATTAATGCCATTAAAACAGCTGATGCGGCAAATCCGACAATTATCCTGTTTCTTTTGTCTTTTAAATCTTTTTTATAAATTTCATCTTCATCTATTTCAAGCTGACCCTCAATTCCAAGTAATTCAAAACCTAAGGAATTAATAACTTCTTCCATGTCTTTAATAGTTACTTTTGTTTTATCATAGCTAATCCGTGCTGTTTGGGAAGTTAAATCTGCCTTAACATCAAAAATGCCATCTAAACGTATTAAAAAGTTTTCAACATTCATAACACAGGACGCACAATGCATTCCATTAAGTTTAAGAGTAACTTCATCTGTGTGGATCTCAAAACCTAAATTTTTAACTAAAGTTTCAATTTCATCAAATGAAAGTTTTTTAGGATTAACAGTTAGATGTAGCTCATTTGAAGCTAAATCTGCATCTACTGATTCCGCCCCTTCAACTTTTTCAAAAGTTTTATTTAAACTTAAAACACATGAGGCACAGTGCATTCCTTCAATAGGCAAATCCATTTCTTTAAGTTTTGCCATCATATCACACCCTAATTTTATTTATGTTCTTATTAAATAAAATATTTATGTATGCCTAAAAAAGAAAATTCTCAAAAATTAATCTATTATAATTGTATTTACTGATTTAAACAAAAATATATATGAAAAACAAGTATATGAAGATTAGAGCATACAAAATTCTTAAAACAACAGATTTAGCAATAAAAAACGTGAAATACCTATTTTATGGATTAACACACCATATTCAAAAAAAAAGAAAATTAAGAG
>CAVDAS010000044.1:0-14216 GCA_963606955.1 Bacteroidaceae bacterium | reverse complement strand
AGTAATACTTTTATTTTTAGTTTTGTTGAAAAATTTAATTATTCGGAACACTCATAATATGTAATATATTTTTGTTAATTAAATTAAGTGAGGTTATTTAATAAATGAAAAAAAGATATTTAGCAGTAATTTTCTTAATTTTGACAATAGCTAGTTTAAATGTTGCTTTTGCTAGTGAAGACAATGTTACTTCAAGCAATTCAACATATCAAGAAAATGCTAATTTAGTTCAAAATAATGTTGAAATTACAACTAATAATTTAGTTAAATATTATCAAAACGGTTCCCAATTTGAATTTAATGTAAAAGAAAACAACATATCATCAAAAGGAGTTTCAGTTAATTTAAATGTTAATGGTCAAAATTACACAAAAACTACTGATGATTATGGGAATGGAAAAATGAGCATTAATTTAATGCCTGGAAATTATTCAATTACCACATCTTATAAAAATACAACTGTTAAAAACAATATTACTGTTTTATCATTTTTAGAGGGAAATAATTTAGTTAAATATTATCAAAATGATTCTCAGTATGTCTTTAAAGTTTTAAATAAGTCAACAGGAAATCCTCTTCCTAATGCAGATGTGACTTTAAATATTAATGGAGTATTTTATTATAAAACTACAAATAATTCAGGTTTGGCTAAATTAAATATTAATTTAAATCCTGGTGATTATATTATTACATTAATGTATGATAATCTTGCAGTTAGTAATAATATTACGGTTTTATCATTTTTAGAAAGTTCTGATTTAGTTAAATATTATAAAAATGATTCCCAATATGCAGTTAAAGTTCTAGACAAACAGGGCAATGTTTTAATTAATAAAACTGTTAAAATGAATATTAATGGCGTGTTTTATTATAGAGTTACAGACAATTCTGGAATAGCTAAATTAAATATTAATTTAAATCCTGGAGAATATATGTTAACTGCCTATTATGATAATTTAGAAATAGGTAATAAAATAACTGTTTTAAGTAGGTTATTTGGAAGTGATATTGAATCAACTTATGGAAATGCAGTTGATTTTTCAGTTAATCTCTTAGATTCTAAAGGAAATCCTTTAGCAAATCAATTAGTATCATTTAATATTGCAGGCCATATTTTAACTGCTTATACTGATGATAATGGAATTGCAACAATCAATTTAAATAATTCTGCAGGAAATTATATTATAAACTACTGTTTTGACAATATATCTAGTAGTAATAGCTATGTTGTTAAAAATGCATATTCTTTAATAACTTTAAAATGGAATACTGGTGCAGATGTTACTAAAAACTCTGTTATAAAGAATAATCTCCCTAATTCTGATTTAGTTAATCAAGTCGTTGAAGCTGCAAAATCAGGTACTCCTTGGTTAACATTTAAAGGAGGGGAAGGAAAAACTGTATTTATAACTGCAGGTGTTCATGGTTCTGAATTATCATCTCAAATAGCTGCATTAAGGTTAATAAATTATTTGGAAAGTAATCCTATTAATGGTACAGTTCATATTATTCCATTTATTTATCCAAAAGCAACTGCAAACAATGTTAGAAGTTACAATGGTGTTAATTTAAATAGTGTTGCAAATGTTGCTGGAACTGTTTCAAATAAAGCAGTTGAATTAATATGCTCATTAAAATGCGATGCTTATGGCGATTTCCATTGTACTATGCCTGGAGGAGATCCTGGAGATAATGTTGCAATGGGTACTTATGCTCCGTTAGCTGAAAGTGCTACAATGGCTAATTATATTGCTAAAAAAACAGGTTATCATACTGTAATTTATGATGTTGCAGGCCAAGAGTATGGTGGGGCTATGGAAGATACAGTTAATTTAAGGGGTATTCCATCTGTTACTTGTGAAGTTGTAACTCCTCATGGTACAATAGCTGCAGGAAGTGTAAATAAGTCAGTTAACTTGATGAAGGCATTTTTACAATATAATAAGATAATTTAAAAATAATAATGGTGTTTCAATGTTTAAAAATCACTTTTTTATTTTTATATTTTTTTTAGCAGTACTGTCTGTAGGTGTAGTTAGTGCACAAGATTCAGCATCATTGAATATCGATGATACTTATGATGTTGGTGTAAATGATGATTTAAATTTACAAATAAATAATTTCGCTACAAAAGAAGTTGTTTCATCTGAATCTTGCGAAAAAGACCATTCTAATGTTGTGTTTGAAGATAATTCACATCAGCATACGGTAACTGATAATGAGACTAGAGTCCATTCAAATGAAGTAAAAAATTTTGATGATTTACAAAATGAAATTAATAATTTATCAGATAATGGTAATTTAGATTTAAGCTATGATTATAAATATAATGGATTAGGTAATTTTGATGGGATTACTATTAGTCAGAACAATGTCACTATCAATGGTAATAACCATATAATAGATGCAAATGCAGGTGTTAACCTTGTAAGAATTTTTAAAGTAACTGGTAATAATGTAACTCTTAAAAATCTAGTTTTTACTAATGCAAATGTTGATGGTGATGGTGGTGCTATTTATAATAATTGTAGTGCGAATTTCAAGGTAATCAACTCTACTTTCATTAACAACACAGCAAGAAATTCTGGTGATGTAATATTTAGTAGAGGTGGTGCTATTTATAATCATAATGGAAAAAACTTCGCAGTTGTGAACTCTACTTTTGTTAATAATACTTCAGATGATTATGGTGGTGCATTCTACAATGGTGGTGATGGATGTATTGTATATAATTCCACTTTTGTTAATAATACTTCCAATGATTATGCAGGCGCATTTTTTGACATGGGTGATGAATGTATTGTAAATGCTTCTGTTTTTATTAATAATACTGCAAAAAATAATTGTGGTGGAGCATTATATAATTTAGGTGACAAATGTATTGTAAATGCTTCTACTTTCATTAATAACACTGCAAATAGTAACTGTGGTGGTGCAATATTTAACACTGATAATAAGGGTTTTATTGTAAATGCTTCTGTTTTTATTAATAATACCGCAAAAAATGGATGTGGTGGTGCAGTTTTCAATAATGGTAACTCTGGGGATGCTACTATAATTAATTCTAATTTCATCAATAATATAGCACATTGTGGTGGTGCTATTTTTAATGGTCATTATTTAAATATTTCTAATTCAAAATTTGAAAATAATTCTGCTGTTGAAGGGGATGTTATTTATAATGATAAAGTTATTGGATATATTGGTGGAAATACTTATGAACTTGCTGATAAAGATAGGTCTCCTATAGTTAATTATGGTAAAATTGAGAATGGTGGAAGTTTAGTGGTGTTGAATAATAACACTATAAATGTGGTACAAGGCCAAAAAATTAATTTAACTGCTTTTATTTGTGTTGATGGAGTTTTAATAAATGGTGGAAATTTAAACTTTGTAATTGGACAAAATACATACTCTGCAACTAGCTTATTAAATGGTACTTTTGTGGTTGAGTACACTGCAGAAAATGTAGGTCAAAAAATAGTTAATGCAACTTATGATGGTTTAACTCAGATAACTGCTAAAACAGCTATATTAAATATAACTTATCCGAATTTGGATGTTAGTGATGTTGTAATGTCTTTTATGGATGGATCCCGCTTAAGTGCTAAATTAACTGACATGCAGGCAAATCCAATAGCTAATGCTATAATATGTTTTAATATTAATGGTGTAACTTACAATAGAACAACTAATATGGGGGGTGTAGCTTCTATAGCTATTAATTTAGGTCCGGGAGTATATGGGGCAACTATATCATATGGTATTTGCTCTAAAAATGTAACTGTAACTATAACTCCGAGTATTGTAGCTAATAATCTTGTTAAAATGTATCAAAATGACACCCAATTTTATGCTAAATTTTTAGACAAACAAGGAAAAGTATTAGTTAACACTACTGTTAAATTTAATATAAATGGCGTAGTTTACGAACGTAAAACTAATGGAAGTGGTATAGCTATATTAACTATTAACTTAAGGCCTGATGAGTATGTATTAACTGCTTATAATCCATCTACTGGGGAAGAAAAAGGTTTTAACATAACTGTTAAATCTTTAATTGAAGCTAATGATTTAACTAAATATTATATGAATGCTTCTAAATTTGAAGCAAAAATCTATAATAAAGATGGAACTTTAGCAATTAATAAAAATATAACTTTTAATATTCATGGAGTGTTTTATACTCGTATGAGTGGTGTTGATGGCATTGCTAGTTTAAATATTAACTTATTGCCTGGCCAATATATCATCACAACAACTTATGATGGATTAAGTATGGGTAATAATATAACTGTCATACTCAATAGGTTATTTGGAAGTGATGTTGAATCAACTTATGGAAATGCTGTTGATTTCTCAGTTAATTACTTTGATTTGGATGCAAAGCCAATATCTAATAAATTAGTATCATTTAATATTGATGACCAAATTTTAACTGCTTATACTAATGATAATGGAATTGCAACAATTAGTTTAAATAAATCTGCTGGAAATTACATTATAAACTATTGTGTTGATGATATAACAGGTAATAATAGCTATGTTGTTAAAAATATGTATTCTTTAACAACTTTAAATTGGAATACTAGTGGGGATGTTACTAAAAACTCTGTTATAAAGAATAACTTACCTGATTCTGAATTAATTAATCAAGTTGTTGAGGCTGCAAAATCAGGCACTCCTTGGTTAACATTTAAAGGAGGGGAAGGAAAAACTGTATTTATAACTTCAGGTATTCATGCATCAGAATTACCTTCTCAAATAGCTACATTAAGGTTAATAAATTATTTAGAAAATAATCCTATTAATGGTACAGTTCATATTATTCCATTTATTCAACCAATAGCAACTGCAGAAAATGTTAGAAATTATAATGGAATTAATTTAAATAGTGTTGCAAATATTCCTGGAACTATTTCAAATAAAGCAGTTGGATTAATATGCGCTTTAAAATGTGATGCTTATGGTGATTTCCATTGTTCTCAACCTGAATGTGACCCTGGAGATAATGTTGCTATGGGTACATATGCTCCATTAGCTGAAAGTGCTGCAATGGCCAAATATATGGCCAATAAAACAGGTTATCATACTGTAATTTATCCTGTTGCAGGTCAAGAGTATAAGGGAGCTATGGAAGACACAGTTAATTTAAGAGGTATTCCATCTATTACCAGTGAAGTATTGTCTCCTCATGGTATGGTAGCTACTGGAAGTATAGATAAATCATTTAACATGATGAAAGCATTCTTGGAGTATAATGGGATAATTTAAGTAATTTATTCCCTTTTTATTTTTTTCAAAAATTTTAAAAATAATAACTATTAATAGTATAATTAGATTATTTATGATTACAATTACAAAAAAAGAAGAAGTTGTTTTAAATCAAGTAGAGATATTTAATCCAGAATATCCTGATGGAGTTTCTATTAAACTGTTAAAAGAAGAATTAGGATTTCATGAATACGATTTAGTTCAAATTTTAAACACACTATCCGAAAAAAAGCTAATTGAGTTTAATGGAGATAGTGTTAAGCTAACTATTTCTGATAAAGAGATTAATGCGGTTAAATCTAAAAAAGATGTTGAGAAAATTGAATTAAATATTAAAGAAAAAGAATCTTATAATCTAATTAAACAGTTAGTAGATGAGAAAAATTTAGTTTCAAAATATACTTTAGAAGGGCATTTATTATATGGCGATTTGAAACTTTCTAATTTTAAGATGTACCATATTATTTTGTCATTAGAAAATAAAAATCTCTTAAAACCTATTAAAAAAGAGGATGGAGATTATTACCTTCTTGTTGAATAAGATTATGAGTAATATAAAATTTCTATTTTTTCATAACATTTATATATTTTAAATTCAATATTATATCTAAACCGCTTTGTTGGGGATTGTTTTAATATGATGAGAATAAGTATGTCTTTACCGAAAAAATTGTTGGCTGATTTTGATGAAGTTTTAAAAGAGCGAGGTTATCAATCCCGTTCAAAAGGTATTCGTGATGCACTTCAAGATTATATTGTAAGACATCAATGGATGAACGAGATGGAAGGGGAAAGAATAGGGATTATCACTATTATTTATGATCATCATTATACTGGAGTTATGGAAAATCTTGCAGATATTCAACACAGTTTCAGAAATGAAATTAACATGAATATGCACCTTCATATGACTGAAAAATATTGTATGGAGATTGTTGTTGTTAATGGAGATATTAGTGAAATTCGTGATTTAACTGATAAAATAATGAGGCTTAAAGGAGTAGAACACGTAAAACTCACAACTACTGCTAATGGTGAAGAATTTAGTGAATCAAATCACGAACATGATCATCACCATTAATTTTATTTTTTCACATGAAATTTAAAACCACACCCTATCATTTTGATTTATTAAAAGATAAAAACAGACTTTCAGCATTTTACGAAGCTATTAGTGAGTCATCGTCTAATCAAGATTTAGCATATGATTTGGGATGCGGGAGCGGTATTTTATCCTTTTTTTTAAATCCTTATTTTAAAGATATTATAGCTATTGAACAAGATGTTAAAGCATATAATTGTGCTAAAGAAAATTTAAATGACTTTAAAAACATCAAAGTTATTAATGAAGATGTTTTAAATTATGAGTTTTCTAAAAAGTGTGATTTAATTGTTTGTGAAATGTTAGATACAGCTCTTATTGATGAAGAAGAAGTTCAAGTATTAAATTATGCAAGAAATTATCTAAAAAAAGAAGGTAAAATAATTCCTGAAGGGATTATTAATATTGCTGAGTTAGCACACTTGGAGAGAGATTATATTCATTATGATGAAGATATTAAACATGAAGTTTTATCAAATCCTGTAGTTTATGATGAAATTGATTTTCTAGGCAAAATAAATCCTAATTTTGAGAAAATTATATCTTTAAAAGCTAAAAAGGACTGTTTGGTTAATGGATTAAAAATTACTACTATTACTAAGCTTAATGATAATTTAGTTTGTGGACCTACACCTATGTTAAATCCGCCTTTGTTAATTCCTTTAGATGAAAAAAATATAAAATGCAATGATTTAATTAATGTTAAATTAAAATATATTATGGGAAAAGGAATTGAAACTATTGAAGCAAATTATTATTAGGTGATTTTATTTCATTTAAAGGACAATTAGAAGAATTTTTAAAAGACTGGGAAAAATTGATTATATTGGGGATTGGAAATGAACTTAAATGTGATGACGGTGTAGGGCCTTTTATAATTAATGAATTAAAAGATTTGGAAGATTCTAATTTAATAATAATTGATGGTCAAACTGTTCCTGAAAATTTCACAGGTAAAATTAGAAAAGAACAACCTTCCCATGTAATTCTTGTTGATGCATGTTTAATGGGGTGTAAGCCTGGTGAATTTAATATTGTAGACAAAGATGAATTTGTTAATATTGGAATTTCAACTCATTCTATGTCCTTATCATATTTTGTTAAGTATTTAGAGCGTGATAATGATTTTAATATAATATTTGTTGGTATTGAACCTGAATCTATGGATTATTCAGACAAACCAACTCAAATAGTTCAAGAAGGGGCTTATGAATTTATAGATATTTTAAAGGGGATTTTATGAAAATTTTATTTATTGGTTCAAGATTGTATGATGATATAGATTATTATGTTAGAGAAAATGGTATTGAAAGTATAATTACTGAATCTAATGAAGAGGCTATTAATTTAGATTTGCCTGATCAAGTTTTTATTGTACCTAGGGGTATGGACAGTCCAAAACAAATAGCTATTAGTCAGAATGTAGATGCGGTTGTACCATTAATTGGTATTGACCCACCATTGATAGAAGTAGCTAAAATGAAAGAAGATCTTGAAGCTGAAACAGGTATTCCAGTAATAGCTGCAAATGTTCGTGCTGTTAGCTTAACTTCTGATAAAATAGAAACTAAAAAATTTTACACAGAAATTGGCATAGCTACACCACAATATCAAATATTAACTAAAGATGATTTTGAAGATAAATTGGATATGGACTTTCCAGTTGTTTTAAAACAGGCTCAGGGTCAAGGTGGAAAAGATATTAAAGTAGCTATGTCTTTAGATGATGTTCGTGAGTATTTTGAAGAATTTAATCAGGCATTATGTGAAAAATTCATTGAAGGTTCTGAGATTTCTATTGAAGTATTAGGGTATAATGGTGAGTATATGCCTTTATGTCCAATTTATAAAGGTGAAACAACTTTAGAAGGAACACATCCTTTAAATAAAGTTAAAACTGCTCCTTGTTTAGTTGAAGGTTTAGATAATAATCTCGTTCAAAGAACAGCATATAAAATAGCTAAACAATTAGGTTCTGATGGTATTTTTGAAATGGATTTTATGTTTTCAAATCAGGACAAGCAATTATATGCTATTGAAGTTAATACAAGGCCTAATGGAACTAGATATTTAACAACAGCTACCTGTGGAGTTAATTCTTTGTGTGAATTAGTCAATATGGCTAGAGGCGAATTTTCTATTAAAAACATTCAGGATAAATTAGGATATTATTATGCTACAGAAATTCCTATTGGACATTATGAAGGTCCTGCTTTAAACGAACCTTTAAAATCTTTTAGAAATAATGATTGGGTGGTTCATGGGCCTGACGGGTATCAAAGAATTACAATTAGGGCAAATTCAAAAGAACAATTAGACAAATATGTTAAGGATTTGATTTAATAACAACTTAACACTATTAAATTAATTTTATATAACATTAACACTAAAATTTAATATGATATATAATTTACACGTGGTAAAATGAATAATGGGGATATGTTAATTCTTTTTTTAATAACCTTATGTGGTTCAATAATATTTACATATGGGATTAAAAGAATATTACTTAAAGCAAGAATCGCAGATAATCCGATTGTCAGTGAACATAGACATAAAAGCGGTACTCCAACAATGGGTGGTATTGCATTTTTATTTGTAATTTTATTGATTATTGCTGTTTATTATAATAATACTCCAATTTTAATATTATCTTATATTATGCTTGCAGGTGGAATTGTAGGTCTATTAGATGATTTAATTGGGCTTAAAGTTAAAGAGATTCAGAAAGTTGTTGTAAACTGTTGTGATGAGGTAATTACTTTAGGTAGGCTTGATGTTGAGCCTGATGAAGAAGTTAGAGTGGCTACTCCAAAGGCTAAAAAAGAAATTGATAAATTAGTCGAAGACGGCAAAGTAAAGGTTATTGGTGAAGTTCCAATTAAAACAGAACCTGGAGAGTTTGAAAAAATCCTTTGTCAAATCTTTTTAGGAATATTATTAGGTTTAACAGGAGTTGTAACTACTCTTGGCGGCTTTAATTTAGGAATCTTAGCATTTCCAGTAGTTATAATAGCTATTTTAGGCTGTATCAATTGTGTCAACTTAATTGATGGGATGGATGGTTTAGCTGCAGGTATTGTATGTATTGCTTCATTTGCTTGTTGTTGTTACTTGTATTTATGTGGAAACATGGCAAACATTCCAGTATTTTTAATTTTAACTGGATTATGTGCAGGATTTTTAGTATTTAACAAATATCCAGCATCCATATTTATGGGAGATACTGGATCTTTTGTATTAGGTACTGGTTATGCTGCAGCTGTTCTTATAGCTAATATCCCATACTTTGGAGTTCTTGCATTAGGTGTTCCAATAGCTTCTGTTGTTGTTAGTTTGTTACATAGGGCAAATATTATTAAACTGCCTGTTGAACCACTACACCATACATTAAACCATTATGGTATGTCTGAGCGTAAAATTGTATTTAGCTATTGGGGTGTTACTGTATTATTATGTGTAATTGGAATTCTTGCTCAATTATACATATTCTAATTTTTCTTTTTTCTTTTTTGGTGATTTTATATGGATATTCAAGATTTAGCTAGTTTTATTGAAGGTCAAATTGTTGGAAAGGATAGTTTTTTTGATGATGAAGGATTTGCTGGAAGATTTACATTTTTAAATGATGCTATCTCTGGAGATATTGTAATAAGACATAAAATTAATGATAAAGGAGTTGAAATTGCAGCTAGTAAAAATTTAGCTTGTTTAATTACCCAAACTCCTCAGGATGGGGCTTGCAGTAAGGCAAAAGAATTAGAATTCCCATTGATTGTTGTAGATAAAATAGAATTAGCTACTGCTTATGCTCTTAAATGGACAGTTGAAAATGTATCTCCTGATTCAAAAAATGTTATTATAACTGGAACTAATGGTAAATCAACAACTTCTCATTTAATTTATCATATTTTAAAAAATGCTGGTTTTCATGTCCTTACAAATACAGATAGTGAATCTGAATTCAATACATTAATTGATCCAATGGTTTCTAAATTAATTTCAGATGAAGTTAGGGCTAATGGAAAGTTAGATTATTTGGTTATTGAAGTTTCTGAGGTTCAGGGTTGGCTTGGAAATTTAATGAAACATCATGCTTATTTAATGGCTAGTGCACTTAATCCAAGTGTTGGGGTAATAACTAATATTGCTATGGATCATATTGGTCTTGTAAATTCTATTGGCGAGGTTTTTGATGAAATAAACCAAGTACCTAATGCTATTGGTGAAGGTATTACAGTATTAAATTATGATGATGATTTAGTAATGAAATTAGCTCCAAAATATCCATTTTTATGTTCTATGAGTGAAATAAATTCAGAAAAACCTAATGTTTATTATGATAATGGAATATTTTACAAGGAGAAGTTAATTTTAGAAAATAAAGACCTGCCTTTTACCTCACATCATTTTATCCAAAATATTTTATCTGCAGTTGCAGCTTGTATCTCTTTAGATATATCTATTGAAGATATTGTTGAAGGGGTTAAATCTTACAAGCCACTAAACAGAAGATTTTCAAAACTTAATGAAAATCCATTAATTTTAGATGATTTTGCACATAATCCTGATGGTATAAAAGCAACAATTGCTGAGACTCGTAAATTACTTCCAAAAAACCAAACATTATATGTTGTATGTTCTATTAGAGGTTCTAGGGGAGTTGAAATCAATAAATTAAATGTTGAGGCATTAGTAGAGTCTATGAGTGATGATATAAATTTAGTTTTGTCTTCAAGTAATGATGTTGTTGATAATTTAAATTTTGTTGAAGATGATGAACGTAAGATTTTCTTTAAAGTGTTAAATCAAAATAATATTGATTATACTCATTATGATAACTTGTATGATTGTTTAAAAGACACATATGAGTGTGCTGATACAAATGATATTATATTATTAATTGGTGCGCAAGGAATGGACCCTGCTGAGGGTCTTTTGGAAAATATTTTAAGGAAATAATTTAAATATTACAAAAAATTAATATATTAATTGTAATTTATTTTTCTATTTGTATAAATAATGGAAAAATTTAGAGGATAAAAACATGTTTATAAAGATAAGAAGAGATACATTAATAATTTTATTATTAGCATTTATCTTAATTCTTTGTGGTCGTTTAATAACTTATGTTGCTTTTGCATCCTCTGATGAAGTTACTGATGGTGTCCCTATTTCTGGAATCATAGTTAAAGGTAACGATGTTGTACCTGTAGATATTATTAGGTCTAATGTTATGCAATCTGGTTTAAGAGACGGTAGTGTAATTCATGGAGATATTTTACAAACTTCTAAAAAAGAAGTTTCGCTGCAGGACGCGATACAGACGGCTCAAGAATTTGCAAAACAGTCAACAGTTCCCGGAACATCCGTGGCGCCTATTTCTGCTGCAGATGTTCAGGTGGATAAAAACACGGGTATTGTTACAGTAACCGTTATTGAAGATTTCTCGTCAGTTGAATTAGAAAATACAACAAGTACATAGAGGGATAGTTTGAAAAAGTGGAATATACCAATAATTTTCTTTATAATATTTATGATGTCTATAAGTAGTGTATCTGCTACTTGTAACGTAATGGTTATTACTGACCCTACTGGTGAAGACCCGAATGGAGCAGCTGCTGGAAGTATGTCTTTTGCAGATAACATGTTTCAATCAACATTTTTAATGTCTAAAGAACATCATTTTGCAGTTCTTTCCGGGGGTTCTGGTGGTTCAGATTCAAGGTTGGATTCAATTGTAGACGCAGTTGCATCTCTTGAAAACAATGCATCTGCAGCATCTGCAGCATCACTTGCATCTAAATATTCTGGAGCTCGTCTAATTGTAGGAGGTCCTGGAATGGGTATTGCAATTGGTGGTTCCTTTGATGCATATGTTGTTACTGTAGATGGTAATGGTTCTATTACTGTGACTCCTTATTCTTCAACTTCTGGAGGAATAGCTACTTTAGAACCAGGACAAAAAGGAGCTATTATTCACTTGAGGAATTCTGAAGGAAATCCATTATATGGTACTGCAGATACTGTTCGTAAACAAACTGCAATTAATATTGGAAAAATGATTAGGGATGGTTATCCAGCAACCACCATTGTTTCAGAAGCTATGGGTGAAGTAGCTAATGATGCTGGTGAAAAATATGGTGGGGGTGCAGTAAACCTGGTATCTGGATTATCTACTGGGGACATGTTTACTCCAGAGGAGTTAAATGAAACTGGTTATCCAATGAATGAGGTTTATTCAAAGTCTTGTGATGATTGTGGTTGGTCTGTAGGTTATCCTTCATGTGAGAATTATGACGTCTGTCCGGTGTGTAATGGTAAGTTAACAACGGTTTATGCATATCAGGCGTTGGGAAATGCAATTACAGTAACTTCTGATTCTGTTAGTGTTTCAGTTTATGGAAGTGAAAAACAGGGACTTTCAGCAACTACTACACAAATTGTTGAAGCATCTGTTGCTAAAAATGGATATGATGCATCAGCTATTGCATCTTCAATTAATAAAGGTATTAATAATGGTCTTTTAGTTGGAGTTGATCATGTAGAACCTAAAGACATTAATGTTAAAAAGGATTCTAAAGCGGTTGGTGTATATTATACGGCATTAAATGGGGATAAATCATCTCCATCTTGGGATTTACCAGTTGACGCAAATCTATTGAATATTTTGGGCAGTATACAAACTGCAATCGGGGTAATTTTAATATTGCTTGTAGTATTTAGAAGTAGATTATTGAAATCGTTCCAAAATCGGTGAAATTTTTCACCATTAATTATTTTTTTTAAAAACAGTGATACTATGGCATTGGTCTTAATAAGAGGAGAAAACAATTCAAAACTATTAAATGCAATTGCAGACATGGAAAGACACGGAAATTTAAATTTAGCAACTAAACCAAAAATAATTGATGCAAAATTTGCTGATTCATTAGTTGAAAAGATTTTAAATTCTAAACTCAGAACTAGTTCTAAAGTTGCCACTGCCTTTTTTGTTAAAGAAGATATAACTTTAAGTATTATGCAAATTAAAAAAATTCATCCGCCAGCTCATGTTGTAGTTGTTAGTGATGAATACGAAGTTTTTAATCAATTAAAAAATAAATTAAACAATGCTAAAGATTTTAAAGGATATTATTCTCACAAAGCTAAAAATGGTGGAAAAATAGATTATAAATTAAAAGGAAAAGTAAAACATATTGAAAATAAGAAAATAAATAGCTATTCAAATAAATAGCTATCTTTTTTTAATTTTTACAACATTACCAAGAGTACGTCCCTGTGAGGTACTGCCAGTGTATTTGCTTAAGTCAAGTTCTTCTACATTTTCAAGTAATGTAATATTTAAAGCATCTTCTAGTTTTTTAGTTAATCTTACATCTGGAATCATTTTACCAGATTCAAGTCTATTTATAACAGAAACTTTTTCATAGATTTTATGACCTAATTCTTCTCTTGATAAATTTTTAGATTCTCTAGCTTTTCTAATTTTAATGTTAAAATCTTCAACTAACTCTTCTTTTGGCTCATCTTTAGAGTAATTCTGTTTTGTTTTTTTATTTTTCTTAGGTTTGTTTGATTTTCTAAATTTTGGTTTTGGAGGTGCCTTTTGTACTTTTCCAAGTTTAGCACATTCATCACAAACAATCATGACAGATCCTTCAATTTTTGCTCTTTTTGGATTGTCAGATACTTGTTTACCACAAATTTCGCATTCCATATTCATCAGTTTTTTCCTAATTTAATTAATTTAGTATTTATTAGTCAATGTATATAATTAATTTCCCACTGCTATAAAGTTAAGAAATTTTTGTGTGAATTATAGTTTGTTTTAGTGATC
>CAVDAS010000043.1:0-14223 GCA_963606955.1 Bacteroidaceae bacterium | reverse complement strand
TATGCAACAGAAAAAATGGCTGGATGAAAAAACTGAAATTCCAACCAACAAATTGGCACAACCCCTTTTT
Organism: Bacteroidaceae bacterium; assembly: GCA_963606955.1. Taxonomy (GTDB): domain Archaea; phylum Methanobacteriota; class Methanobacteria; order Methanobacteriales; family Methanobacteriaceae; genus Methanocatella. The sequence continues at coordinate 14,153 of CAVDAS010000043.1, read as the reverse complement.
TTTGTGAATGTATATATACAAATATCAATAATATATTAATCATATGTATTAATTTTGGTGGAGATTAACATTTTTAATCGATGGGATTATTGTACATTGTAAAGTTAGTTGTTTAAAAACTTTCGTTAAGGAAATAATCTATTACTCTTTAGTTATATGGGTTTTCCTTAAAAAAAGAAATTATATGGAGGAAATAGATGTTTAAAAATAAGCTTTTTATTTTTATAATATTGGTAATAGCATTGCTATCAATTAGTGTAGCTAGTGCTACTGAAGATGTATCTTCAAATAGTACAGATGGATTAGCTATTGATAGTGATGCTGTAGTTTTAGGTATGTCTGAATTAACAGATGTTCCTAATACAAGTGAATCTGTTTCCAGGGGAAATGCTCTTGGAGCAGTTAATATTGAGGAAAATGATGGGAAACTACAATCATCTATTAATGGTGATGTAATTAAAGATGCAAATGATGTGAAAAATTTCACTGATTTAGAAAAAGAGATTGATGATAAATCAGATAATAGTATTTTATATTTGGAATCTGATTATGTCTATAATGGGGATGGTAATTTTACTGGAATTACAATAAATAAGAATAATTTTACTATAGATGGTCAAGGTCACACAATAAATGCAAATGCTGGAGATAAATCTGTGCGAATATTTAATGTGGATGGTACAAATGTTATTCTTAAAAATCTAATTTTAATAAATGCAAACATTACAGATAAGGGTTCAGCAATATATAATGCTGGAAAACTAGTGTCTGTATATAACACTACTTTTATTAATAACTCAGCAGGCCAGGACGGTGGTGCAATTTTTAATTCTGGAGTTAATTTCTCTGTTGTTAATTCTAGATTTGCCAATAACAAAGCAGGTCAGGACGGTGCTGCAATTTCTAATGTAGGTACTGGTTTTACTGTAAGTAAGTCTAATTTCATATATAATGCGGCAAATAATAGTGCTGGTGCAATCCGTAATTATGTTGCGAGTTTCACGGTTTGTAATAGTTTTTTTGCTAATAATACAGCATTGATGGGTGGTGCGATTTATGCTGATGGTGTTATTGTGGATGGATGTACTTTTGTTAATAACACTGCTACATTATTTGTTAGGTATGACGATGGATGTGGTGGTGCAATTTATGCTAATAGTGTTACTGTGAGTAATTGTACTTTTGTTAATAATATTGTAACATCTAATGCATGTGGATATGGTGGTGCAATTTATGCGAATAATAGTGTTACTGCAAGTAATTGTACTTTTGTTTATAATGCTGGAATGGCTTTTGTAGGCGGATATGGTGGTGCGATTTATAGTAGTGGTGTTATTGTGAGTGGCTGTACTTTTGTTAATAACTATGTAAAGGGTCTTTTTGCTTCAGGTGGTGCAATCCACAATTGTGATGATTGTAATTTTGCTGCAAGTGACTGTACTTTTGTTAATAATTCTGCAGCTTTTTTGAACTCCAGTAGTTCTGAACGTGGTGGTTTAGGATATGGTGGTGCAATCAATAATTGGGGTTATGGTTTTGCTGTGAATTGTACTTTTGTTAATAACACTGCAGAGTATGGTGGCGCAATATTTAATAAGGATGGTAGCTTTAATGTAAGTAAATCTTCATTTGTTGTTAATACTGCATTTGATTTTGGTGGAGCTATTTATAATCATGGTTCTGGTTTTAGTGTAAGTAACTCTTCATTTGTTAATAACAATGCAATTGGTAATGGTAAGACTTGTGTCAATAGGGAGGGTGATGCAATTTATAGCTGTGATTATGGTATTGCTAATGATAATTGGTGGGGTAATAGCACTCCAATTTGGGATAAATTAATTTCTAATGAGTGGGGTGATATTACTCATGATACTTATGCTGTTTTAAGCTTAACAGCTAATGATGGTGTTGCGTATGTTAATTTCTATAGAAATGGAACTAATACTGTTTTACCATTTTCACGTAATTTTAATTTAACTATTGCTGACCAAGACACTATTTATAATAAAACTGTTGATGGAACTTTTAATACATCATATGTTGTTCCTGAAGGTAATTATGCTATTACAGTTAGTGCTGATAATGAAACACAAGTTCTTAATCTTATTAAATATCCTTATGTAAGCCCTACTGGTGATGATAATAATTCTGGAGCTAGTTGGGATAGTGCTATTAAAACTATTGCACATGCAATGGAAATAGTGCTGGATAATGGTACTATTTATCTTGCAGAGGGTACCTATGAATTACCTAGTCAAGTAAATATTAATAAGACTGTAACTATTGTAGGTAATGGAACAAAAACACTTATAACAACTAATGACAAGAGTAGGGTATTTTATGTGACTGCGGATAATGTAGCTATTTATAATTGTACTTTTACTAATAACTCTGCAGGTATTGGTGCTGTAATCGATAATAATGGTGTTAATTTAATTGTAAGTGGATGTACCTTTGTTAATAATTTTGCAACAATGCAGGGGGGTGCAATTTATAATAATGCTGTTAATTTGACTGTAGATGCTTGTACTTTTCTTAATAATTCTGCAGAATGGTATGGTAGTGCAATCTACAATGATCTTTATGCTAATTTCACTGTAAGTAACTCTTCTTTTGTGGGTAACACTGCTGAAATGTATGATTATGTAATTTATAGTATTAGTGACGAGTCATCCAGTGCTAATGATAATTGGTGGGGTAATAACACTCCAAATTGTGGGGCTTTCGTTAAAGGTAAAATTACTCATGATACCTATGCGGTTTTAAATTTAACAGCTAATGGCGGTGTTGCATATGTTAAATTCTATAGAAATGGAACTGATACTGTTTTATCAATTTCACGTGATGTTAAATTAACTATTGGTGATAATGAAGTTATTTACGATAAAATAGTTAATGGAATTTTCAACAGAACAGTAGGTCTTTGTGAATTAACTGCTGAAGTGGATAATGAAAAATTAAACTATATTACTCCTGTTTATGTGGATCCTAATAAAGATGATAATAATGATGGATCTAGCTGGGATAAGGCTGTTCAAAGTATTGGTAAAGCAATGAGTATAGTGCCAGTTAATGGTACTATTTACCTTGCAGATGGTACACATATTGTAAATAGTCAAATAACTATTGACAAGACTGTAACTATTGTTGGTAATGGAACAAAAACACTCATAACAAATAAAGGCATGTGTAATGGCGTATTTTATGTAACTGCTAGTGATGTAGCTATTTATAATTCTGCTTTTGTTAATAACACTATGGGATATTGGGGTGGTGCAATCTATAATGAAGGTGCTAATTTTGTTGTGGCTGATTGTAGTTTTGTTAATAATTCTGTAAGCTCTTCTGGTGGTGCAATTTATAATGTAGGTGATGATTTTACTGTGATTAACTCTGTTTTTGTCAATAACTCTGCAAATTATGGTAATGCAATTTATAGCACTAAGATTTTTACAGCTAATAACAATTGGTGGGGTAATAACACTCCGATTTGGGCTAGCTTAATTGGTGGTGATGTTGTTTGTGAAAATTACGCTGTTTTAAATTTAACTGTTAGTAACAACATGGTATATGTTAATTTCTATAAAAATGGAACTAAAGAAATTTTACCTCTCTCCCGTGATATTAGTTTAACCATTGGTAATACAACCATTACTGGTAAAATTGTTAATGGAACTTTTACAAAAGCCTACGAAGCTCCTGAAGGTAGTTATGTTATAACAGCTATTGTTGATAATGAAAAATTAACTATTAACTTAATTGTAGATAATGTTGTAATGGTCTACCATGATGGAACACATCTAATAGCTAATTTATTTGATGATAATGGAAATCCTATGGCTAATACAACAGTATTCTTTACAATAAATGGTATAACATACAATAGAACAACTAATGGAAATGGTAGTGCTTCTATAGCTATTAATCTAGATGCTGGAAACTATACAGCAACAATAAGTTACTTTGGAAATACTGCAGTTAATGTTAATGCAAATGTAACAATCAAATCATCAATTATAGCTAGTGATATAGTTAAAATGTATCAAAATGACACACAGTTCAATGCAACTTTTATAGACTCCGATGGAAGTCCATTAGCTAATACAACTGTAACATTTAATATCAATGGCGTATTTTACAATCGTACAACTGATACTAATGGTATTGCTAAATTAAACATCAATTTAAATCCAGGAAACTACACACTAACTGCTTACAATCAGGTAACTGGTGAACAACAAGGATTTAATGTTTTAGTTAAATCTTTAATTGAAACCAGTGATTTAACTAAATACTATAGAAATGCTTCTAATTTCGAAGTTAAAATATACAACAAAGATGGTAATTTAGCTATTAATAAAACTGTAACCTTTTACATCAATGGTGTATTCTATAATAAAACATCTAACGTAAATGGTACAGTTAAACTAGATATTAATTTAAATCCAGGAAAATACACAATTACAACAATCTATGATGGATTATCAGTTGAAAACAAGGTTAATGTTTTACCAACTCTCATAACCCATGGCATTTCTATGAATTACTTGGATGGAAGTAAATTCCAAGCTAAAACATTAGATGGCGAAGGTAAGCCACTAGCTAATCAGAATGTTACATTTAATGTAAATGGTGTGTTCTACAACAAAGTTAGTGATAATGAGGGTATAGCTAGTTTAAATATTGATCTACTTAAAGGGGAATATATTATAACCTCTATGTGGAATAAATATCAAGTTGGAAACAAAATAACTATTTTTTAGATGAGTGAATTTTCTTATTCATTCATTTTATTTTTTTACATACTTTTTACTAAAAAATCCATATATTCCTAATTAATAAATATGCTTAGTAAGCTAATTGGTGAATTTGGACTTAAGGTACATGGTGTTAGGGTTAATAGGTTAAGATAAGCTATTTTTCATAGCTAACCTAATCATTTATAAATAATAAAAATATAAATATAAATATTTAATTTATAATTAATAAATTCTTATTAGAGGATTATATATGTTCAAAGCGGAATTAAGTGATTCTAGTATATTAAAAACCAGTTTTGATGCTATTTCATCAATTGTTGATGAAGTACAAATTCAAACTGATAGTGAAGGTATGAGGTTAGATGCCTTAGACCGTAGTCATATAACATTCGTACATTTAGAATTAAAAGCAAGTTTATTTGATGAATATATTTGTGATGTTCCTGAAAAAATCAATATTGATACAGGGGAATTCATGAGTGTTCTTAAACGTGCAAAATCTCAAGATAGAGTTATAATGTCTTTAGATGAAGGTAATTTCATTATTACTTTTGAAGGAGATGCTACAAGAACTTTCAAAATAAGATTAATCGATATTGAATATGATAATCCTACTCCTCCGGAACTTTCACATCCGGTATCTTTCAAAGTTCACTTTGGAATCTTAAAAGATGCAATTAACGATATTGATATTTTCTCAGATAAAATAGCTCTTCAAGTTGATGAAGATTACTTTAGAGCATCTGCTGATGGGGAATTTGGTGATGCAAGTATTAAATATCTCCATGGTGAAAATATCAACACTAATGAAAAATCTTTATTTTCCTTGGATAAAATTAGAGAAATGCTTAAAGCAGATAAATTCTCTGAAGAAGCTGAAATTGGTTTAGGTACTGATATGCCATTAAAATTAACTCTTAATATGGTTACTGGTGATGGTAAACTTAGTTTCTTACTTGCTCCAAGATTAGAATCAGATGAATAATTTCATCTAAAAACTTTTTTTTATTTTTATATTTAAATCCTTCGAGATGGTATTAAGTGGATCAATTCTTTCAACAATTACGTAAAATTCAAAAAAAAGAGCGTAGTAATGGTACATTAGCTCGTGTAGATGAAACTTTTTATGAAGATATTCATAAATATTTAGATGAGTTAAGAACCCATATAGGTAATGATCCATTTGCTGCAGAGCAATATCTGCTAAAAGATACTCAAAGAATAGCTACTGAGATTTGTGAAAGACGTGAACACAAAATTACTGATGCAGCAGTTGTAAATATTCATAGGTCTTACCATTTATTTGCAGGCAAACCTCAATTTGATTTAATTGATACAACACCACTTAATTTAACTCCTGAAGAAGAAAAATTTTACTTTTCTTTAATTAATACTTTAACAAATCATAGAAAAAGCATTTCACTTGAAAAACTAACTTCTGAGGAGGATGATCCAAGTGAAACTAAAGCTCCAGTTAAAGAAGCTCCTAAACCTCAAAGTAATACTTTAGATGATGAAGTTAAAAGCTCTCCAGATAAGCCTCAAACTACTGCTTTAGATGATGAAGTTAAAAGCTCTACTACTTCAAATAGTGAAGTTAAAAATTTTCAGGATGATGATGTTGTAAATAGAATTAATGAGATTGCTAATGCCCGTGTAATTACTGATGAAAAGCCAGAGCCAATTGAAAAACAAATTCAAAAATCAGCTAATAAAGTTGATGATGAGATATCACAGCTAACAAGGGATAAGGATGAATTTGTTGACTTGGAATCTAGAAAAATAGCTAAAGATTCTGAATTAGTTACAATGCTTGTATTTGATGATGTTAATTCTATTGTTGGTGTTGATGAAAAAGTTTACGGCCCATTCAGACCACAAGATTTAGTTGTTTTACCTAAAATCAATGCTAAAATTTTTGTTAAAAATCATAAAGCTCGTTTTGTTAAAATCTAAACCTTTAAATATTGTAATGAATATAAATACAAACCGTATCTATTTGTGATAATAAGAAATTATATTTTAAATATAATTTGGATTTCTGCTTTGTGTAAACGGAGTATGTTACAATACAGTTTTAATCCTCTAGATCTTTGATTTTAATTTTCAGACTAGATAAAATTCTCATATAGATTTATAATAATTTAATTAATCGGACACTTTTTAGTGTAAAATTTAATGGTGGAAATATGAAAATACCAAAAGAAAAAAGAACTTACTGTCCACATTGTAAAAAACACACAATGCATGAAGTACACACTGCTAAAAAAAGAAAAGCTAGTGAGTTAAAATGGGGACAAAGACAATTTAGACGTGTAACTGCTGGATACAGAGGTTACCCAAGGCCTTTACCTTCTGGAAACAAACCAGTTAAAAAATTAGATTTAAGGCTTAAATGTAAAGAATGTGGTAAATCTCAAATTAAAAAATCATTCAGAACTGGTAAACCAGAATTTGTAGCTAAATAAGGTGGTTAACATGGTTAGTAAAGGTAGAGGAAACTTTTTAAAAGTAAAATGTTTAGATTGTGACAATGAACAAATCATCTTTGATCGTGCTGCATCTGATGTAAAATGTATCATTTGTGGTAAAACACTTGTCAAATCTCGTGGTGCTAAAGCTAAAATTATGGCACATATTGATAAAGTTTTAAACTAGATTTAATCAATTTTTTTAATCTAGCTTATTATTTTTTCTATTTTTTTTAAATTTTTATTTTGTTTTTGGTGATTATATGGTAAGGAAAAATCAAGAATGGCCTGATGAAGGAGAACTTATTATAGGTACTGTTTATAAAGTTATGAACTATGGGGCCTTCGCAAAATTAGAAGAATACCATGGTAAAGAAGCTTTTATTCACATTTCTGAAGTATCTTCTGGTTGGGTTAAAAATATTAGAGACCATGTAAGAGAAAATCAAAAAATAGTTTGTCGTGTTCTTAGAGTAAATCCTAAAAAAGGGCATGTTGATGCTTCTTTAAAAAGAATTAGGGAAGATCAAAGAACTAAAAAAATCCAACATTGGAAAATTGAACAGAAAGCTGAAAAATTCTTAGAATTATCTGCTAAATCTTTAGGCAAATCTTTAAATGATGCTTATAGTGAAGTAGGTTATGAACTTATGGATATTTTCGGTGATGTTTATGGTGCTTTTGAAACAGCAGCTGATGATGGTGCAGAATCTCTTACAAATGAAGGTATCTCTCAAGAGTGGGCTGACGCTATAACTGAAATAGCTAGTAAGAATATTACTCCTCCTGAAGTTCATATTAGCGGTTATGTTGATATTGAAACTTTCGTCCCTAATGGTGTTGAAATCATTATTGAAGCTCTTAAAGCAGCTGAAGATAATGGGGATGAAGCAGAAGAAATTAAAGTTCAATGTGTTGGTGCACCAAGATATAGAATAACTGTAAAATCCACTGATTACATTTTAGCTGAAAAAGCTCTTAAAGCAGCAGCTGACAGATGTATTGAAGTAGTTGAAGCTTCTGAAGGAAATGGTTCTTTCTTAAGAGAGTTAGATAGCTAGATTTTTATGAATATGAAAATGAATAAATGTCCTGATTGTGGAATTTATACAATGGAGGATGCTTGCCCTAAATGTGGCGGCAAGCTTAAAGTTATTTATCCTCCTAAATTTTCTATTGAGGATAAATACGGAAAATATCGCCGTATATTAAAAAAAGACGCTATGAATAAAAAGGAGTGATTAGATGGAAATCACAGAAATCACTATTTTAGAAGATGTTAACTTAGATAATCCTATTTTTATAGAAGCATTACCTGGTATTGGTCATGTAGGTAAATTAGCTGCAGATCACATGATTGATGAATTAGGTGCTACTAAATTTGCAGAAATTTATTCTCCTAGTTTTCCTCCGCAAGTTTTTGTTGGAGAAGAAGGATTAATTGAAAACATGATTAATGAATTATATTATGTTAAAAATGTTGGAGAAGATAATTTAGACCTTATTATTCTTATTGGAAACACTCAGGCATTATCTCCTGAAGGCCAATATGGTGTATGCCAGGATATATTGAACTTTGTTAAAGATAAAGGTGTTAGTAAAATCTTTACATTAGGTGGTATGGCTACTGGTCAACCTGTTGATGAATCTAAGGTTTTTGGAGCAGCTACTGATAAAGAAAACATAGAACTTTTAAAAGAAGCAGAAGTTGAAATCAGATCTAATGATGGAGGAATTGTTGGAGCTTCCGGATTATTCTTAGGTTTAGGAGTTCGTCAGAAAATGAACGGTATCTGTTTAATGGGTCAAACTCCAGGTTATTTCATTGATGCACAGTCAGCTAAAGCTATTTTAAATAAATTAGCTATTTTACTTAATTTTGAAATTGATACTGATAAATTAGAAGAAAGAGCTGAAGAAACTAAAGAAATGTTAGCTAAAGCTCAACAAATGGAACAAGACATCATTAATAAAGCTAATGCAAATAGTGATGATTTAAGATATATTGGTTAAATATATCTATATTTTACTTTTTTTTAAAATTAGGCTGTTTTTAATAAAAATTGGAGGTAATAATCATGAAAGTAGCTGTTATTCCAGACGGCGCTATGATTGTGGTTCCATTAATTGAAAAAAACGGTCATGAGTATATATCCCCAACAAATTTTTCAAAATATGATAATGTGGATGTTTCTGGAAAATGTGATGATTTATTAAATAGCAATACTATTTTACAAAACAGCCCTTATTTTTCAAATGAACTTCCATCGGGCATTAAAGGTCGTTTAACATTATTTTCCAGAGTATTAGGGCAAGCTGATGCATTTATCATTCTTGGAAAAAGGCCAGCTAAATATAAAAGAATGTATGATATATTAAATGAGCTAATTTTGTTTGGTGGTACTGGATGTATTAATGAGCATAAAATAGCTATAAGTTTAGTTAAACAAAAACACTGTCCTATTTTAGAGCTGGCCTATCCAACTACTAAAGAAGAGATAATTAATATCATTAAAAGAACTAATGACTTTTTAAAAAATATTAAAGGTTTTGTCAATGGTGATAATTTAAATATAGATTTGGAAAAACCTACTAAAACTCTTAATTATGATGAATTTAAGAAAATATTAGATGATTTAATATATTATTAATAGCTAATTATTATCCATGTTAGTTAATGCTGATTTTCATGTTCATAGCTGTTTTTCAATGGCTTCATCTAAAGACATGCTAATAAAAAATATGGCTCCTAAATCTAAGCTTAAGGGCCTACAACTTATAGGAACTGGAGATGCATTCCATCCAGGTTGGTTAAAGATTATTGGGGATAGTACTACCTATAAAGGGGATGGAATTTATGCTGCAGATGATATGGACTTTGTTTTAACAACAGAAGTTGAAGGAAAAAATAGGATTCATCATTTAATTATACTTCCAGATATTGATATTGCAAAAGAATTGTCTGGGAAGTTAGTTTCTAAAAATAAGGAAAGTGACGGCAGACCTAGAACAAAATATACTGGAGCTGAACTTTTAGAAATGGTTAAAGAGTATGATTGTTTAATGGGTCCTGCTCATGCATTTACTCCTTGGACAGGAATGTATAAGTCTTTTGATAGTATTTACGACTGTTATGAAAAAGCTCCGGATTTTGTAGAGCTTGGTTTGTCTGCAGATACATTTATGGCAGATACTGTAGCTGAACTTAAAGATTTCCCATTTCTTTCTAATTCTGATGCACATTCTCCATGGCCACACAGATTAGGTAGGGAGTTTAATCAAATTGAGCTTGAAGATATGTCATACTCATCAATAAAAAAAGCAATAAAAAATAGGGATATTAAAGCAAATTATGGGTTAGTGCCAAACCTTGGAAAATATCACATGACCGCATGTACCAAATGTTATAAATTAGTTGATCCGTTAATAGCTAGAGAAAATAAGATGAAATGCAGCTGTGGCGGAACAATTAAAAAAGGCGTAGATTTTAGAATAAGTGAAATTGCAGACTATGATGAGCCAAAACATCCTGATTTTAGACCTAAATATGTTCATTTAATGCCACTGGCTGAATTAATATCAACAGTCTATGATAAAGGAGTTACAACTAAAACAGTACAGGGAAAATGGCAAACTTTAATAGATAATCTAGGTTCAGAAATTGATATATTAATTAATGCACCTATTGAAGAAATAGCTAAAATTGATTCAACAATTTCTCCAGCTATTGAAGCTTTTAGAAACAAAACAATACATATTACTCCTGGTGGCGGAGGAAAATACGGAGAAATCTCTTTTGAGGAAAAATTAGAAAAAAGAGAAGTTGAATCTTTAACTACACTAGATAATTTTTAAAAAAATAGTATATTCTACTTATTAACTATTTTTTTAATGTTTTCTAATGCCCTATCGCAATCCAGGTTTTTTAGCCCTACAATTTCAAGATAATATGTTGCATTTTCATTAGCTTTGTATGTAACTAATTTTGATTTTTCAGATGTTGTTAAAACGCAAAAATGAGTTGGTTTAAAGGGATTATCTTTTAGATTATCATAATTAATTAATCCCATCATATATTCCTTTTTTTCCATGAGTGTTAAGGGAAATTCTGGTGTTTTACATATTACATAACATTCATCCATTTCAATAACTTTAAATTTATTATTTGTCGGCTGTGTAAATGGATTGTTTTCATCTTCGAATAATTCTATTTGTTCAACTTCGTATTCATTTTCGTTTAGTATTGTTGGGCTATTGCCTTTCATTTCAGGTTCTAAGAGTATTATGCTTTCTATTTTCATTAAATTACTTCCTTTTAATAAATGATTTGTACTCTTAGTTTAGTTTGTTTTGTACTTAAAATAAGCAGTTTTTTATAAAAACAATTTTTAAATCTTAAAACAATATTTTGAAATAAAAACAATAAAAAAATAAGAAAAAATAGATAATATAAGTCTTATCTATTTTGCAAGTAATAGTGAATTACCTACTACAAGTAAAGTAATTCCCATATCTCCAATAAGAACTGCTTCCCATAAGCTGATGTATCCTAGTATACCAAGTATCATTAAGATTACTTTTATGCTTAAACAGAAAGCAACATTGAATTTGATTTTGCCCATTGTTTTTTTAGCTAAATCAACAAGTAAATTAATTTTAGATAATTTATCTTCAAGTAAAACAATATCTGCTGTTTCAATAGCTACATCAGCACCTTCAAGACCCATAGCTATTCCTACATTTGCCATGGCAAGAGAAGGAGTATCATTTACACCATCACCAACCATAGCTACATCATGATGTTTGGAAACTGCATTGGATACTATATTAACTTTATCCTGAGGAAGTAGGTCTGCATGATAATTGCTTAATCCAATTTCATCAGCTACTAATTTGGCAGTTTTTTCGTTGTCTCCTGTAATCATAGTAGTCTTAATTCCTTTAGCATTAAGATTAGCTATTGTAGATTGTGTTTCATCTCTGATTTTATCTTTTAAGGTAATTAAACCATAAACTTCATCTTTGGTTCCAATAATTACAGTAGTACTCATTCCATTGTTGTCCGGAGTAATTTCTTTGTTAAATAAAGTTTCTTTACCTACAAAGTAAGTTACTCCATTAATATCTCCTTTTAAACCTTTTCCAGCTATTGATTCAAAGTTATCTACTTCTTCTAATTCAATGTTGTGATCTTTTTTATATTGGACAAATGTATGTGCAATAGGATGTTTGGATTTAGCTTCAATAGAGCAGGCTATTTTAAGTAATTCTTCTTTTTCGTGCCTTTTATAACTTTCAACTTCATTGATTTCAAGTTTACCTTCAGTTAAAGTACCTGTTTTATCAAATAACACTTCTTTAATTCTAGCTAGTTCTTCAACATATTCTCCACCTTTAATAATAATACCATTTTTAGTACCTTTAGTAATTGCAGAGACTATAGATACAGGAGTAGAGATTACCAGTGCACAAGGACAGGATATAACTAAAAGGGTTAGTGCTCTGTACGTCCAATCGGTTATTGAGGCACCATATATTATTGGAGGTAAAATAGCTACTAAAATAGCTAATACTACAACAAGGGGAGTGTAATATTTAGCAAATTTATCTATAAATACATCAATATGTGCTTTGTTTTGTTCTGAATTTTTAATTAATTCAATAATTTTAGCAAATATTGTATCATCGTTGTCTTTATTTACTTTGATTTCAATATATCCTTCTTCATTTATTGTAGATGCATATACTTCATCTCCAATACTTTTACTTACTGCTAGACTTTCACCAGTAATTGAGGCCTGATTAACAGAGGTTGTTCCTTCAATAATCATTCCATCAACAGGTATTTTGTCTCCAGGTCTTACAACAACCACATCACCAATTGTAATATCAGCTACTGCTTTTTCGTGTTCATGGTTGCCATGTTTTACCATAGCTGTATCAGGGGTTAATTTAACAAGTTTGATTAATGAGCTTTTAGATTTATTTAAGGAGTAATGTTCTAAATATTCACCTAAATAGAAAAGAATCATTAACATTGCACCTTCTTCTCCAGATTGGAGGAGGAATGCACCAAATGTAGCTATTGTAATTAATAGCTCAATTTTAACTTGGCCTTCAAATAGGTGTTCGATTCCTTCTACTATTATGTGTCTTCCTACATAAATTACAGCTATTAAAAATATTATTTGACTTACAAGAGGATTAACAACATTAAACATTTCAAGGCCGTAACCGAATGCTAAAAGAATTATTCCAATTGCAAATATTCCTAAGGGTTTTTTAGATTGTTTTGCATCAACTTCTTTATCAATATTTTCTAATAAATCTGCTTCACAGGCACATCCAGGACCATGGTCGTGTCCACAGCAGTTATCCCCCTCATGATGATGATGGTGATGACCTTCTAAGTGGTCATGGCCGCAGCAATCATCATGGTTGTGCTCATGTGCACTATGGGTAGTTTGCATATTCTTCTCCTTCTTTAAGAATATTGAGTATATCCTCATTAATTAAAGAATAAAATATCTGTTTATTTTCTTTTCTAAATTTAACAATATTACTATTTCTTAAATGTCTTAATTGATGAGATATGCTAGATTGACTCATATCAATAAGTAATGATAGTTCACAAACACATAACTCACCATATTGGAGGGCTAAAATGATTTTTACTCTATTTGCATCCCCTAATATTTTAAAGAGATTACATGTTTTTAGAATAATGTCATCATTTTTCATTTTATGAGCAATTTCATCAACAGTTTTCGCTCTTACACTTTTGATTTCACATACATCATTTGAAGTCATATGCACATATTTTCATATGAACATATATAAAGTTTTTGTTTACCTAAAGTTATTTTTTAAAGAAAACTATAATTAAAAAACATGTAGAATTAGTAAAAAAATACGGACTTGG
>CAVDAS010000042.1:0-14377 GCA_963606955.1 Bacteroidaceae bacterium | reverse complement strand
TGTCTTAGATGGTCAAGGTAATCCATTAGTTAATCAAACAGTCCAGTTTAATGTCCATGGTAAGTTCTATGATAAAATTACAGGTAATGATGGAGTAGCTAGTTTGAATATCAATTTAAACAAAGGTAAATACATTATTACTTCTATATGGAATAAATACCAAGTTGGAAATAATATAACTATTTATTAAGAGTGAATTTTCACTCTTTTATTTTTTTATTTTAAATACTATTTTTTTAATTAAACACAATTCTATTTAATCAGTTTTTCACCATCTAAAATGAGTTTATTTTTTAATTTAACAAGGTATATTTTGTTGTTTTTTGTAGGGTGTTGGTGTATTTATTTTTAAATAAAAAAAGAGTCAATTTAAATCAATCTATGGTATTATGTTAAAGAAGATGATTCTAATTGGGGTATTGTTCAAAAGATTCAATTATGGGGTTGTGGCGGATATTTTGTTGAATGAAAAATTCAGAAGGGTTATTTTTGTGTTTTATTGATGTTTGTTGTATATTATGGTAATATATTTAATTGATGATTGTTATATCTTGTATTAGTTATTGGTTTGTGGTGATTGTCATGTATGATAGAATTAAGATTGCTCGTGAGTTTGCAGATGCTGTTAAATCAGATGGTATTATTAAAATTATATTATTTGGTTCTGTTGCTCGTGGAGATGATACAGAACATTCTGATATTGATATTTTAATTATATGTAATCGTCGTGATGAAATTCAGGATAAAGTGGATGATGAAATTGCATGGATTATGTATGATAAAGGAGAGCTTGTTTCTGCACATATTATGACTGAAGAGTTGTTTAATGAGACTAAAGATTTTTCTTTTTTAACTAATGTTTTAAGGGAGGGTATTACAATTAGATAAAGAGGTAATGGATTTTGTTGTAGCTGTCATTTACAATTTATTCTTTTTTCTTATAGCTATTGCATTAAATGACTATTGTCAATAAAGAATTTAATACTTTTTTAAAAAACTAGAATTTATTTTAATCGTTATTTCAATTAAATTAATGGTAGGTTTTTATCTGTTTGTTTATTTTAAAAAATAAATAATATGAAGACATGTGTCTTCACTTATTTTCGTATTAATGCAAGTAATCCGCCAATACCTAATAATACTGCTCCAAGTATTCCATATGCAGAAATACTTATTAATAACCATACTGCAGAGATAATTAGTATTATTCCACCAGTTTTTGCATTAGTTTTCACATATACTGATCCTACAATTCCAACAATAGATGCTATAATTGCAGAAATTCCTAAAGCCAGTATTTCGCCTCCTCCAAATGCAGATAACATTATTGCAAAGACACCACCAATTAAACCGAAAATTGCTCCAATAATTCCTAAAACAAGTTCTATAGTTCTGGATGTTTCAGTTGTTGTGACTGGAGTTTTAGATTTTTCATTAAAATTATATCCGCATTTTGTACAAAATACTGCATCATCTTCATTTTCAGTTCCACAGGAAACACAAAATTTCATTTTTTTCACCTTACATTGTTACTGTTTGGTTGTAAACTGCGTCTGATAAATCTCCTCCGCTAAATACACTGTCAAAAATATATATTTCTGCTTTTGCAGGTGCGGAGTTGCTGTTTACATAGGCATTACCTTTTATTTTCACTATTTGGTCTTTTTGCACATCATTCATATTCCAGACTAGTGGGCTTTTGTCAATTACTGCTCCACTATCGTCATAGAATACAACTACCATTTCTAAGTAGCTATAGTCTTTATCTGGTGTCAGTGTTCCACTAACTGAATAGGCTCCATAGCCTTCACTTTGAACACTTAAATCAGACATTTGTAAAGTTGTTTGAGGTGTGCTAGGGCTCATTGATCCTATGATTAATAACAGAATAAATAATATGATTATTGCTATTAGGATAGTTTTTCCCTTTGAAACTCTTCTTTCCATGGTCTTTTTATCTATTTTGTAGAATAATTTGTCTATTATTCCATTTTGTGTGTTTGCTTGAGTATTCCATTTATAGCCGCATTTTTCGCAAAATTCTGCACTATCTTTGTTTTCAGCACCACATTTTAAACAAAATTTTGACATTTTAAACCTCCTTTGATATAATTTTTATCATAGTCTATATCTAGGTAATATACATGTTTATATCTTGTTCAAAATAAGTGTTTCTAATTGTTTTTTATGTTGGTATTTTGTTTAGTAAATTGTGTTTTAATTAATCAAAAATTAGCAGGTTGTTCAATTTTAAAATTAGGATGTGGTTAAATATTATATTTAAATAAAAAAAGAAGGCAGAATCATAAGTATGATTCTGTAATAGATGCTACTCCAGCGCCAGCATCTTCAATTGCACCAAGACCTTTTAAGGTCATTCCAATAGCTGCAAAGGTTTGTACTAATTCTTTGTAGGAAACATTTCCCATGTGTCCTATTCTAAAGACATTTCCTTTTAAGTGGTCTTGTCCACCAGCTAATTCTACTCCGTATTTGTCACGGGTAGTTCCTCTGAAGTCTGAGTCAGTTACGCCTTCAGGCATTTTAACTGCAGTTACAGTAGCTGAAGATACTTTTTCATCTGCGAATAATTCTAAACCTAATGCTTTTACAGCTTTAACACTAGCTTGAGCAGCTTTGTGGTGACGTGCAACTCTGTTTTCTAATCCTTCTTCCATAACCATTTTTAATGCTTCGTTCATTGCATAGGTTAATGAAACTGAAGGAGTGTATGGAGTTTGTGGCGGATTTTTGTCTCCACTTTTTTTAGCAGCTTGCATATCTAAGTAGAAAGTATGGGATTCTACTTTGTCTGCAGCAGCCCATGCATCATCACTTAATGTAATAGCAGCCATTCCAGGTGGTGCTGCAATACATTTTTGAGATCCTGTAATACATACATCGATTCCAAATTTATCTACATCAACGTAGTCTCCTCCAAGAGAAGATACAGTATCTACAATGTAGAGAGCATCGTAATCTTTCATTACTTTCCCGATAGCTTCAATAGGTGCAGCTACACCAGTTGAAGTTTCGTTATGAACAACAGAGACAGCTTTAATATCTTCATTCGCATCAAGTGCTGCTTTAATAGCTTCTGGAGTTACTGCAGTTCCCCATTCTACAGCTAATTCTTCGGTGGTAATTCCATGAGCATTAGCTATTTTCATGAAACGTTCTCCGAATTTTCCTCCTACAACATTTAAAACTTTTTCTCCGGAATTTACTACATTACTTATAGCTGCTTCCATTGCTGCAGTTCCAGACCCGGTTAATAAATAGGATTGGTTAGAGGTTTGGAAAACATCAGACATTAATTCACTGGTTTCAGTTAAGATTTCTCCATATTTTGCTCCTCTATGATTTACAACAGCTTGAGACATAGCATTAAGCACTCTAGGGTGTACTGTTGTTGGACCTGGAAGCATTAATAAAATTTCATCCATTTAAAATTTCCTCCATGTATAAAAATAATTTATATGATAGCTTATGATAAAGCTATTTAAATTTTTTAATTTTATAGTTTTTAAATATTGTGTAGTACATATATTATAATATGGATTTTTTTGGAAGTAATGAATTAACATTTAAAAGAATATTTAACTATCTTCTGGGATTATGGTTTATAACCTTAGGAATAGGCTTTTCAATAAAATCTAATTTGGGTGCAACTCCTGTTAGCTCAATTCCTTATACTTTAAATTTAATTTGGGGAATTGAAATAGGCATAGCTACCATTATATTTCATACAATTTTAGTTTTAATAGAATTAATATTGCTTAGAAGGGATTTTAAAGTTAAACACTTCTTACAGGTCTTTGTTGGGATATTATTTGGATATTTCACAAGCTTTTCAGTAGGATTGATGAGTTTTATCCCTGATCCAGCAAATATTATTGGCAGTTTGGCCTTAACGGTTTTAAGTATATTTGCTGTAGCTTTAGGTTTATTTTTCTATGTACCTACAAATATTATTCCAGTATCTGTTGATGGTGTAACTCAGGCACTAGCTATTGCATTTAACAGGGATTTTTCAAAAACTAAAGTGGCATATGATGTTAGTTTACTTGTTATTTCTGTTGTGTTATGTTACATCTTTTTAGGAGTAATTGGGGGTAGTGTAGGTATTGGAACAATTCTTTCAGCTATTTTTGTTGGAATTGTACTAAAATACATTCATAAACTTAATAGCTATTTAACAGGAGAATCTGTAGATTTTAAACAAATGTAGATGATGATAAATATGAATATGGTTAAAAGGATTTCATTATATGTCTTAGGACTTTTTGTAATGACTGTAGGTATTGCATTTTCTTTTAGGTCTAATTTAGGTTCGTCACCAGTTAGTTCAATACCTTATTCAATGCAGCATGTCTGGGGAATAGAAGTAGGTTTAGCTACTATAATTTTTCACATTGCTTTAGTAGGAATACAGTTTTTAATTCTAAGAAGGAATTTCAAACCTAAAATACTCTTGCAGGTTGTTGCAGGGGTTATTTTTGGATACTTCACATCATTAGCAGTGTATTTAGTTGCATTTATTCCAAAACCACCAGGTTTATTTGGGGATTTGTTGTTTTTAGGAATTAGTATTGTAATTTTGGCATTTGGAATATTTTTATATCTTCCACCTCATATTGTTCAGCTTGCAGGAGAAGGTGTAATGCAGGCAATAGCTATTACATATGATTTGCCTTTCCCAAAAGTCAAAGTAGGATTTGATACAGCTATGGTAGTAACTTCTGTAATTATGTGTTGGGTATTTATTGGAAATCCTTTAGCTAGTGTGGGATTAGGAACGATTATTGCAGCATTTTTAGTTGGAACTGTATTGGAATATATTGTTAAAGGATTTAAGAAAATAACTGGTCGTGACGTTGATTTAAAAAGAATGTAAGGTGTTTGAATGTGGGTTAAAAGAATTATATTATTTGTTGGCGGATTATTTATAATGTCATTAGGTGTAGGCCTTTCAATTAAATCGGGATTGGGAGTTACACCTATTAGCTCAATTCCTTACTCTTTAACATTAGCTTCAAATGTGAATATTGGAATTACAACTGTAATTTTCAATGCACTTTTAGTATTTTTACAAATACCAATTTTAAAAAAGAGATATAATCCAAAAAGACTCTTACAATTAATTAATGCATTTATGTTCGGGTATTTTACAGATCTTTCATTGTGGATTTTAGCTCCAATGCCTAATTTGCCTATAGAACTTAATTTTGTGTTACTGATTGTAAGTATGTTTTTAATAGCTGGTGGTATTTTAATATACATGCCAGCAAATATTGCACCGCTTCCAGGTGAAGGAGTTGTGGAAGCTGTATCTTTGGCATTTGATAAACGATTTTCCAGAGTCAAAGTATGTTTTGATACATCAATGGTTGTATTATCTTTAATCATTTGCGGACTCTTTACATCAAATATTTTGGGAAGTGTAAGTATAGGTACAGTTCTTGCAGCAATATTTGTAGGAATTATCATAAAACATCTAAATGATTTATTTGAAAAAATAACAGGAAAACAAATTAAAGTTGTTAATAAAGAAGGATGATAAAATTAACAAAGAATTACTTAAAAGAATTCTAATGTATGTATGTGGGGTTTTTATTTTATCTTTTGCAGTTGCTATATCAATTAAATCAAATTTGGGAGTTACTCCAATTAATTCAATTCCCTATGCAATAGCTTTAATTACACATATTGATGTTGGTTTATCATCTATTTTATTTTATTTTGTAGTTATATTTGCTCAAATACCAATTTTGGGCAAATCTTATCATCCAAAAAGGCTCTTGCAGCTAGCTAGTTCATTTTTATTCGGATATTTTGTAGATTTTGCATTATGGGTGTTAACACCAGTTCAAAAACTGTCAATAATGGGTGAAGTTGGATTTTTGGTTTTCAGTATATTTTTAATAGCTATTGGAATTCTTATAATGATGCCGGCAAATATTGCACCTCTTCCAGGAGAAGGCCTTATTGAATCAATAGCAATAGCTAGTAATAAAAGATTTTCATCAGTTAAAATATGTATGGACTCTTCAATGGTTATAATAACAATTATTCTGTGCGGGATTTTCCTGGGAGATGTTTTAGGAAGTGTAAGTATAGGAACAATAATCTCAGCAGTTTCTACAGGTTTTGTTGTAAGGCAAGTTAACAATATTTACAAACATTTTACCGGCAGGGATGTAAGGGTTGTTAATCCAGAATAAGAAAATATTAATAATTTGCAACTTAAATCATATATAAGGTGATTTGAAATGGATTTTGGTCTTTGGGAAACATATTATAAAAAAATCCTAGATGATTTTGCTTTCAGGCGTGAAGATGATGAAAAAACTGCTAAAGTATTAGATGAGCTTCTTTTTAATCAGGGATGCTTAACACTTGAAGATTTGCACGAAAAAATAGATTTTTCAACTAAATTCATAATATTTGGAGCAGGACCATCTCTAAAACAACATATTAAAAAAATAAAAGAAGAATATGATTTAACCAAACATGTTTTAATATCTGCTGACGGAGCAACAACAGCTTTAGTTGAAGAAAAAATAGTTCCTGATATAATAGCTACTGATTTAGATGGAAAAATAGATGATATTTTATATGCTCATGATAGTGGTGCATGTTTAGCTATTCATGCCCATGGAAATAACTTAGATGCAATATTAAAATACACTCCATTTTTTGATAATGTTTTAGGAACCACACAAGCTCAGGCACATGGAAACCTCTATAATTTCGGAGGATTTACTGACGGGGATAGAGCAATGTTTTTAGCTATTGCACTTGGAGCTAGTGAATTAACATTAGCTGGAATGGACTTTGGAGATATTGTAACTAAATACTCAAGACCAAATATTGATGATGACACAGCAAAGGCTGATGAGATTAAATTGAAAAAATTAGAGTATGCTGAAGAATTTACAAACTGGATAATAGATAATGAAGATGTTAAAGTTATTAATTTAATATCATAATAATTTTTTTATAAGAGTTTAAATATAAATGATAACATGGGAATTGAAGATATTTTAATGCATGATGAAAGTCTTTTTCAAAATATAAATGCTTTTGATCCAGATTATGTGCCTCCAAATTATAATTATAGGGATAGGCAAATGGAAGCTATGGCAATGGCAATTAGGCCAGCTATGAGTGGAGGTCAGCCATCAAATTCTGTTGTTTTAGGTTCTTGTGCAACCGGAAAAACAACAGCTATTAGAAAAGTATTTGAATTAGTTGAAAAAAACACAGAAAAAGTTGTTTGTGTTTATATAAACTGTCAGCTCCATACAACACGTTTTGGAATATTTTCACAAATTTATAAAAAGCTATTTGGACATATTCCTCCTGAAACAGGAGTTCCATTTTCAAGAATTTATGATCAAATCATGCATAAACTTCAATCAGATAAAAAAGCATTAATCGTTGCATTGGATGATGTTAATTATTTATTCCAAAGCAAAGCAGCTAATAAAGTATTTTATGATTTATTAAGGGCATATGAAGAATATCCTGGAGTTAAAACAGGAATATTTGCAATATTGTCAGATTTGGAATTCAGATATGCATTTGATAAAAATGTAAATACTGTTTTTATACCTCAGGATATTACATTCCAACCATATACTTACTCAGAAATTGAAGATATCTTAAGAGACAGAGTTAAAGCCGGATTTTTCCCAGGGGTAATGAGTGATGAAATATTGGAATTAGTAGCTATGCATACTTATGATGTTGGAGATTTAAGAGTTGGCATTAATCTTTTAAGGTCTTGCGGTAATATTGCTGAGGCTGAGGCATCTAGAGAAATTACTGAAAAACATTTCCAAAAAGCAGTTGATTCGTTAGTTTCAGTACAAATATCAGAAACTTTAAAATCATTAAATGATACGGAAAAAGCTTTATTAAAAATAATTGCTGATTCAGATGAAGTTTTCACAGCTGGTGATTTATCTGAATTGTTTAAACAAAAAGAAAATGTAAGTTATGCTACTTTTAATAGAACACTTGAAAAATTAGAGTTTTTAAGATTAATTGATACAAAATTCACTGGAAAAGGCACAAGGGGAAACTCCAGAGAAATTATTTTACGTTTCAACCCTTGTGATTTTAAATTTTAAAAAGTTATTTCCACCTTGGAAATAATTTATTTAACATATCTCTAGCTGTTTTAACTACTTGGGAGTAGTTTTTCTTTTGTATCCTAAGGTAAATGCATTAATCCTTATTTGCACAAAACTGAAAGAATTTCACAATCTATGCTTTATATTAGCATTAGATTTTTGCATGGGTCAACCTGTTTTGATCTAATGCTTTTTTTATGCGCTAAGGGTTTGGTAGCATTTAATTAGAAAAAACCAATTAAATTAAATTGGGATTTTGCGCAGTTACAACAGAGATTATTGATAAAAGCAATACCATCATTACAACAAGTATCACCATGCAAGTTTGAAGATTGTAGTCACTATACTGTATTTCATCTATTATAGAACTTTTTTTTCTTAAATCAGCTTTTATTGAGGTATCTGAATTGTTTAACATTTCTATCACATCGCTAAATTAATATTGTTTGAAAGTGTAATATAAACAAAGAGAGACACCCCATTTGAAAAGTAATATTTTAGGAATAAATAGCTATGAAAAAATTTGAATTTTTTGATGTAACTGCAGATATTGGATTTTATGCATATGGAAACAATTTAAATGAAGCTTTTGAAAATGCAGGGCTAGCATTATTTAATATAATTTCTAAAACCAAAGATGTAGAACCAATAACTTCCAAATCCTTTGAAATAACTTCGGAAGACAAAGTTTCTCTATTATATGATTTTTTAGAAGAGCTTTTATTTTTACATGAAATAGAATTCATGCTGTTTTCACAATTTGAGGTGTCAATTGATAAAATAGCTAATGGATATCATTTAAATGCAACAATTAAAGGTGATGAGATAAATTGGGATAAACATTATCGTGGTGATGAAGTTAAAGCTATAACTTTCCATAAAATGGATGTTATCCAGGAAGATGGTGTAAAAGTCTCTGTGATTGTTGATTTATAAAAAAACATATAACAAATTATATTCAAATAACTAGTTATGCAAAGAAAAAAATCCGTTTCAAGAATGTTTGAACTAAGTGTAGGTGGTGTCGGTGCACTTATAGGCTTATCATCAACTTCTTTTATTTTATATGTTGAAGGTTTAGGATGGGGTGCAACCTCATTTTTAGGATTTATAGCTATTATTGGTTCATTTTTAGGTATTTTTGCAGCTATTCGTGTATTTAAAGATAATGATGTCGGAGGATTTTTATTTATTGTATCTGCAATTTTAGTTTTACTTGGATCTAGTTCCTTTGGTGTTTTTGGAGCATTATTATTGCTGGTTGCAGGTGTCTCTGCATTATTTAGAAAATAATCTTATCATGTAACCAAAAAATTATTTATTGTTTTGTTATAAATGTAATATAATCAGTGATTTTTATGAGTATTAAAGATGAAATTAAAAAAATTAGGGATAATGTTTATGAAGTTCCTGGAAGCATTAATAAAAGAATGAGAGCTTCTGGAAGATTGTATCTTGATGATAAAAGCTTCGAAGCCTTAGAGGACGGGGCTATTGAGCAAATTATAAATATAACTTGCCTTCCAGGTGTTTATAAATATGCAATCGGACTGCCCGATATTCATTTTGGATATGGATTTCCAATAGGCGGAGTAGCTGCATTTAACCAAACAAACGGAGTTGTATCTCCTGGAGGAGTAGGTTTTGATATTAACTGTGGAGTTAGATTAATAAAAACCAATCTTAAACAGGAAGATATTGAAGATAAGCTTGATGAATTAATTGAAGCTTTATTTAAAAATATTCCATCTGGTGTGGGAAGTAAAGGAAAAATCAAACTTAAAGAAAATGAGATTGATGATGTTTTAAACTTTGGAGCTAAATGGGCTGTAGATAATGGCTATGGATGGGAAGAAGACCTTGAAGTTTTAGAAGAAAATGGTCGAATCGAAGCAGCTGATGCAACTAAAGTTAGTGATAAAGCTAAAAAAAGAGGAATTCCTCAATTAGGTTCCCTAGGTTCTGGAAATCACTTTTTAGAAATCCAAGTCGTTGATGAAATATACAATGACAACGTAGCTAGTGTATATGGTCTTGAAAAAGGAATGGTTGTAATTATGATTCACAGCGGTTCAAGAGGCTGCGGACACCAGGTATGTTCTGATTATTTAAGAGTAATGGATAAAGCTTATAAAAATTACCAAATAGACCTTGCAGATAGACAATTAGCTTGTGCACCATTTGATTCAAAAGAAGCTCAAAACTATCTAAAATCTATGTATGCAGCAGCTAATTATGCATGGGCAAACAGACAAATGATGACTCATTGGATAAGAGAAACCTTTGAAGACATTTTAGGTAAATCTGCTAAGGATATGGAAATGAATATTGTTTATGATGTAGCTCATAATATTGCTAAACAGGAAACACACAATTTTAAAGGCAATGACATTGAATTAATTGTACACAGAAAAGGGGCTACCCGTGCATTTGGTCCTGGAAGAGAAGAAGTTCCTGAAAAATACAGGGAAGTTGGTCAGCCAGTATTAATTCCAGGAACAATGGGAACAGCATCTTATGTATTACATGGAACACAAACAGCTATGGAAGAAACATTCGGATCTACTGCACATGGTGCCGGAAGAGTCCTATCAAGATCTCAGGCTAAAAAAGACTACGATCCTGAAGATATTAAAAACAATTTAGCTGCAAATGGTGTTAAAATCAAAGCTACAACTGAAAATGTAATAGCTGAAGAAGCACCCGGTGCATATAAAGATGTTGACAGTGTAGTTAAAATATCTGACAGCACAGGAATAGCTAAACTAGTTGCAAAAGTAAAACCATTAGCTGTAACAAAAGGATAAGATAAGATGATTGGAATTATTGGCGGTAGTGGAGTTTACGAAATAACCGAAAAAGCAGATAATCTTGAGAAAAAATTAATTAAAACAGATTATGGGGAAGTAGAAGTATCTATTTTAGATATCTTTAATAAAAAAGTAGCTTTTATCCCAAGACATGCTGCAGGTCACAGTATTCCACCACATAAGATTAATTTTAGAGCTAATATCGATGCACTTAAAAATGTAGGAGTTACACAGATAATAGCTACTAATTCTGTTGGATCTATGAATTTAGAAATGCCTCCAGGTTCATTTGTCATCCCTGATGATTTTCTTGATTTTACAGAAAATAGGGATAAAACATACTATGAGGACAGTGTTGTTCATGTTGATGTAACTCGGCCTTACTGCAGCCGTTTAAAAGATGTAATAGCTAGTTGTGGAGAAGTTATTTGTGGAGGAACTTATGTCTGTACACAAGGACCTAGATTTGAAACTCCTGCTGAAATTAAGATGTTTAAACTCCTTGGAGGAGATTTAGTAGGAATGACTGGAGTTCCTGAAGTAACACTAGCTCGTGAAAGAGCAATCTGTTATAATTCAATATGTATAGTTTCAAATTATGCATCAGGCATCTCTGAAGATAATTTAACTATTGATGAAGTATTTGAAATGGTTAAAGCTAAAGAAGAAGATTTATTAGATTTAATTTATGAAATTATTAAACAGTTAGATGATGATTTTGATTGTGAGTGCCGCCATGCTTTAAATGGTGCAGAAGTTTAAGAGAGTGATGTTATGGCAAAAGTTATATTATTAAATTCTAGTCCGAGAGCTAATAGTAATACTCAGGATGTTTTAGAAGTTTGTGCTAGTGAAATCAGGAATAATGGTGTTGAAGCTGAAATTATATCTTTAAAAGGAAAACAAATCCAGTCATGTATAGCTTGCGGTGCATGTGCAGAAGCAGGTAACTGTGTTTTAAATGACGGTTTGGATGAAGTCATTGAAAAAATAAGACAAGCTGACGGATTTATTCCAGCAGCACCAGTTTACTTTGGAACTGCAAGAGGAGATATAATGTCTGCTCTTCAAAGAATCGGTAAAGTTTCAAGAGGAAACGACAAGTTCTTAAAATGGATGGTTGGAGGTCCAATTGCTGTTGCAAGACGTGGAGGACAAACTTTAACCTTACAAGAAATGACAATGTTTTTCCCGATTAACAATATGATAATAGCCGGAAGTACTTATTGGAATATGGTTTTTGCAGGTCCTGAAGGAACTGCTCTAAATGATGAGGAAGGAATAGCTACTATTAAGTTATTTGGGCAAAATGTAGCTAATATAATTAAAAAATTGGTTGATTAAAATGAGAATTGCACTTGCATCTTCTAATGGAGATGCTGTTGATTTACATTTAGGAAAAGCAAAATCATTAGCTATTTATGATGTAGTTGATGATGAGTTCAGTTTTGTTGAAACAAGAGAAGTAGCTATTGATGAAGAGGCTAAACATCAGGGTGGAGATGTTATTCAAAAATGCAGTGATTGTGATGTTATAATTGCTGCTCAATATGGATTTAAATCTAAAATTAAAGCAGAAGATGCTGGAATTAAGCTAGTTAGTGATGAGGGTCCTGTTGAGGAAGTTTTACAAAGATATATTGATCACTATAGTTTCATGAATAGTTAATATAACAAGTTTTATATATTATAGTAACAATATTAATATCATGGAAGATTTGTGTATTATTATTGTGGGAGTGCTTATTGCACTAGTAATATTTTCTATTTGTGGATAATATGGAAAATAAAAGAAATGTTGGAATATTGGTTGGTGTATTAGCTATTTATAGCTTAAACCAACTATTTTTAAAAAGTTTAGGAATTCCATTTTTTAACAATTACTTAAATGATTTGTTAGCTGTTCCATTATTTTTTGCATTAATAAACAGTATTTCCTTATATAAGTCAAATAAGCAAGTAACATCCTTAAAATATTTAATTCCCATCACAGTATTCTTGTCTTTTTTAGGTGAGTATGTAGCTATTTTTTTAAGACCAGGTAGTGTTTCTGACTGGTGGGATGTTCTATGTTATTTTATCGGAATGTTTGTATACTACTTAATTCATAAGTATAATTAATCATGCCTATATAGTTCAGATGGTAGAACGATTGACTCGTAATCAATAGGTCTGGGGTTCGACTCCCCATGTAGGCTTTCTT
Source organism: Bacteroidaceae bacterium (assembly GCA_963606955.1). Lineage (GTDB taxonomy): Archaea > Methanobacteriota > Methanobacteria > Methanobacteriales > Methanobacteriaceae > Methanocatella. Next base: position 1,223 of record CAVDAS010000042.1, on the reverse strand, counting down.
TAAAAAAGTAATTGGAGGTTGTTTTAATGGAATCAAAAGATTTGATTATAATAATTTGTGCAATTATTGTTGGAGCATGCATTATTGCTGGTGCAATTTATTTTACTGGTGGATTATCTGATAAAGACAATGCTACAGCTACTAATGCAACTGAAAATATAACTAATAATACCATTAGTGTGGAAAATATCACTAGTAAGGATGGCCAAGCATCATCTAGTTCTGGTTCTCATTCTAAGTCTAATTCTAATTCTAAATCTAATGTTGTAAATGAAACCGTAAAATATAATGGTCAGGCAGATGATGGTAGTTATTATCGTGAAGTAAGTTATTCTGATGGCGGTTTCAGACAATATGACACTTCTAGTGGAAAATTAATTGGATCTAGCTATGAATCAGACCAAAAATATTTGCCTAGTATGGAATAAATAAAAAAGGAGTTTTAGTACTCCTTTTTCCAGATAGTATTAATCTATTTTTTTAAGTAACATATTACTTTGGATGTATGTCTTTAAAAAACTGTAGTGGCAAATCTCCTATTTATTAGGTATAAATCGGATAAAAACCTATGAGCATATCATCGTACATGTTATAGCATATGTTCATATTCACTTTGCTAATTGTAGTTCCTAAGCTTTTTTTACATAAATAGTTCCATATAACTTTACCAAAGGGGTTATCATTAAGATTACTTGGATTAAAGTTATAGATTCCCTCATCATAGTTTTGATATATATAGTACACAAGTTCGTTTAACTCTGCATCATTCTCAATTGCAGTACGTGTAATTTTCCATCCATTTTCATATGCTCCATCGCATGTTACTATGCAGTCCATTTTCACATTATCTGGGTAAATTTCTACATTAGTATATTGAATTTTGTAAAGGTCCTTTGCAAAGTTTAAGTCATATTTTATTAATTTTCCCATTGCATAAATCATCGTTGCCCAGCTTATGTATTCTAGAGCTTTTTGACCAGTATAAAGAACATAACTTCCCATGGAAACTGGAACATGATTAATAACATTTAAATAACCATAAATACTCACATCAGCAGCAGTAGCTAAAACACCAAGACCAACAGCCCATCCAATACCTGCACCTGCAAAACCTAAAGCAAAGCCTCCTGCTGTAACAGGTATCACAAGTAATTCTTTAGTAATTGTCAAAGCACTGGTGAGGCCCATACTTGGATCTTCATAAATAACATATTTACTATTGG
>CAVDAS010000041.1:0-14379 GCA_963606955.1 Bacteroidaceae bacterium | reverse complement strand
CGATGTGCAACAATCAACAAAAACTAGTCATCAGTACCAAATCAGACAGAGCCGAATTAATTGAAACAAATCTAAATATTTCCCTATTTTTAATGTTAATGTTATAATCATCCATATAATTTCTTTAAATAACAGTTGTGTCAATTTGTTGGTTGGAATTTCAGTTTTGACACAAGAATTAAATAGTAAAAATAAGAAATATATTAAAGTATTATGATTTAACAATCAAGGAGGAATACTATGAATATGAATAATTATTATATTGCTAGAAAAAACATATTCAATGGAATACGTGAGTCTAGCACTGTTACTAAAATATTAATGTCATTACTAATGGCTTGTTTTACAGGTTTAATGGCTCAAATTATTATTCCACTCCCATGGACTCCTGTACCAATAACTGCACAAACATTTGCAGTATTATGCTCTGGATTAATACTTGGTAAAAAATATGGATGTTTAAGCCAAGTTTTATACATTGTTCTTGGTGTAGCTTGTGTACCATGGTTTGCTAACATGAGTGGTGGAATAGATGTACTTCTTGGATCCAACTGCGGATACTTTATAGGATTTATTCTTGCATCATACTTTATTGGCAGTATAACTGATAAATATGCAAATGCACGTAATTTCACTAAAATGGCAGCAGTTATTGGAATAGCTAATTTTGCAATAATTTACATTCCAGGACTTGCTGGATTAGCTCTATGGGCTTACATGACTCAAGGTGCAATGCTTTCAATCCCTGAATTATTAATTATGGGACTTATTCCATTTATTGTTGGAGATATTGTAAAAATATTAGGTGCTGCATCTGTATCTAAAGTATTTTTACCAAAAGAATAAAAAAAGGCTTTAAAACCTTTTCTTTTTTTATTTTATGATATTATGAAACTTACATTAAGAGGGCATCACTTATTATGTCTTCAAGGATTTCAGGGTTATGGATACAGTGATGATTTTATTAAAAATATGATTTGTATCAATAATTTAAGAAAATCCCAAAATACAACTATTTCTATTACAAATAAAGCGGATGATATCTGCAGATGTTGTCCAAATTTAAAAAATAACCTTTGTCAAGATGAAAAACAAAACGCACAAATTGTGAAAATGGATAACCAAATCATATCAAAAATAGATACTGCTAAAGAATATAATGCTTTAAAGCTATTTGAGGAAATTGCAAGGATTTTTTGCAGTAAAAAAAGTGTAGAATCTATATGCAACCATTGTGGTTGGCATGAAGAATGCTTATTTTACAAAAATTTAAAATGAATCGATATATTTATATACTACTTATCAAATAAATATAGAATGTTGTACTCTTAGTACAAACAAATATATAGTCCCGTAGGGTAGTGGTAATCCTTCTAGGCTTTGGACCCGGAGACGGCGGTTCGACTCCGCTCGGGACTATTTTTAAAAAACTTTTTTTACTTGATAATTTATGGAAAAATTACTACTTATCGGAATAAATACTCGCAGTATGATTGAAAGCGGATTAAAACTAAATTATACTATTTATTCAACAAGCTATTTTTCAACATCGGATGTTCCATCAATTAAAAATCAAAAAATAATATTAGATGAAAGTATAACTCAAGACAGTGGTGTTTTTGAAGATAATTTTAGTAGTGAAAATATTTTAAAAGTTTCTAAAGATTATCTCGATGAAGTAGACTATATTATCCCAGTTTCTGGAATTTCACCAAATGATTTTGAAAAAAAACATCAAAAAAAGATTTTAGGAAATAATGATATTAGTAAAGTTTCTGATAAATACAAATTTTATAAAGAAATTAAAGATGAATTTTTAACTCCTAAAACTTTTTATGTAAATGATGTAGACGAAGCTATCGAGATTCAGAAAAATAATCCTGAGATTCAATATATTGCAAAACCAGTTAATGGATCTGGAGGATATAATACAAACTTACTAAATAATTCATCAGAATTCAAATTAAATGATGGTGAAAAACTTATTGTCCAGGAATATATTGAAGGAATAAATTTAAGTTCATCAGTATTAGCTAGTGAAAATGAAGCTAAAACAATTATAAATTCAAGATTACTAACCCAACATGATTTTGAAAAGAATAATCAATTTAAATATGTTGGAAACATTCTTCCTTTAACTGAAAAATCAATATTAGCTCCTGTGAGAGATATTGAAGCTATAAATAAAAAAATGGAAGAGACATCTGAGAAATTAATTAAAAAATTTAATTTAATTGGATCAAATGGTGTAGATTATATTTTAAATAAAAATGGATTATATGTACTTGAAATAAATCCTAGAATTCAAGGAACATTTGAATGTGTCCAACAAGCTTTAAACATCAATATGCTTGAAGCTCATATTAAAGCTTGTCAAAATGAAATAATAGCTACTGATAAGCCTAAATATTACAGCTATAAAAAAATAATCTACTCACCAGAAACAATGAAATATGAAAAAATAGATTTAGATAATCTTTATGATATGCCACATATCGGGTCAGTTACTCAAAAAGAAGAACCATTACTAACAATAATAGATAAAGATAAAGATTTTGATAAATTATACAAAAAAGTAGAACTAGCTAGTCAAATTGTAAATAAACTAGCTAAAAAATCCCAAGTAAGTGTAAAATAAATATAATTGTACCTAAAGTTATCATAAAAGTAACTAAAATCATGGATTTAGTTAACCAGACAAATAATTTCGCTTTATTATCCGGGTCTTTTAAAAATTGGTCTATAGGGTCTCTTTGCATACATACACCTCTTTCTAGAATTTTCTAGTAAATAAAAATTTTTACAATAACTAATAAAAAAAACTTGTTTTAATAAATAAACATTAAATTAACTTAAAAATCAAAAAAAATAGATAGAAAATGAAGAAGATTAAGATAAACTTAAGCTTCTACTTCAGTAGCTTCTTCATCAATAGCTACTTCTTTATCTCCATTATCTTTCTTTTCGATAGTGGATCTAATCATTTTCAACCTAACAAAGTTTTCCCTTTCCATTTCCTGGAGTCTCATATCAATATATTTTTCAGTGTTTTCGAATCTTGGAATCATAATATGCTCTAAAGCATTTACCCTACGTTTAGTAGCCTCAATTTCTTCAGCGAGTAGGAAAATAGTTTTTTCTACTTCACCAAGTTCAATTAAGTATTTAACAGATTCTTCGAATTTTTTAGCAGCTTCATCTAATTGTATTGTAGTGTCAGCAAAGCTGTAACCTCTGTCAATAATGGACCTTTCTTCCATTCTAACATTAGTTACAGGAACTGATACACCCATAACACTTCTAGATTTAATATCTACATCAATAGATTCTTTAACTGATAAAGATGCTTTTTTAACAGCTAAGTCACCCATAGCTATTTGAGCTTCAAGTAAAGCATTATTAGCTTCTTTTAAGCTTCTTTCAGCATCTTCACGAACACCTTTGACACGATCCAAAATATCAAAAAACTCTTTGATTAAAGCATCCCTTTTCTCTTTGAGTAAGCCATGCCCTTTAACAGCAAGTTTAGTTCTATTTTTAAGAGATAATAATTCCATCCTTGTTGGATTTATTCCATCTATAATATCTTGTGCCATTTAATCACCCGTTATATGAATGAGATTATTCTTTTGGAAGGTATTGCTCAATAAATTCTTCTTTAACACGTTTAAGTTCAGATTTAGGTAAGATTTTAAGTAAGTCCCAACCAAGGTCTAAAGTTTCAAAGATAGACCTATCTTCGTCTTTACTTTGAGTAATGAACCTGCCTTCGAAATCTTCAGCAAATTCTAAGAATTTTTGATCCCTTTCGGTAAGAGCTTCTTCCCCTACAACAGCAACTAAGTCTCTTAATTCACGACCACTTGCATATGCAGAGTAAAGTTGGTCAGATACACCACTGTGATCATCACGAGTTTTGTCTCCACCAATACCACCACTCATCAAACGAGAAAGTGATGGAAGTACATCTACAGGAGGATAAATACCTTTCCTACTGAGTTCCCTACTTAATACGATTTGCCCTTCAGTAATATATCCAGTTAAATCTGGAATTGGGTGAGTAATATCGTCTTGAGGCATAACTAAGATAGGCATTTGAGTAATAGAACCTTCTTTACCATCAATACGTCCTGCTCTTTCGTATATGTTAGCTAAATCAGTATACATGTATCCAGGATATCCTCTTCTTCCAGGTACTTCGTCCCTAGCTGCGGAAATTTCCCTTAATGCTTCACAGTAGTTAGTCATATCAGTTAAGATAACTAATACTTGCATACCTAAAGTGAATGCGAAATATTCTGCGGTAGTTAAAGCCATTTTAGGAGTTAAAATTCTTTCAATAGCTGGGTCATCAGCTAAGTTCATAAATACAGTTACTTTTTCAAGAGCACCAGTACGTTCAAAGTCTCTCATAAAGAAGTTAGCTTCTTCGTGAGTAATACCCATAGCAGCGAATATTACTGCAAACTCAGCATCGTCCCCAAGCACTTTAGCTTGTCTTGCGATTTGAGCTGCTAATTCGTTGTGAGGTAAACCAGATCCTGAGAAAATAGGAAGTTTTTGACCCCTTACTAAAGTGTTCATACCATCAATGGTAGAGATACCAGTTTGAATGAATTCTTCAGGGAATTCACGAGAAGCAGGGTTCATTGGGCTTCCATTAATATCTAATTCTTCATCAGGAATTATTTCTGGTCCGCCATCAATAGGTTTACCGATACCATTGAACATACGGCCCATCATATCTCTAGATACACCGATTTTAGCAGTTTGACCAGTGAATCTAGCTTTAGTATTTTTAGTGTTTAAGTCAGTTGTTCCTTCGAACACTTGAATAACTGCAACATCATCAGTTACCTCAAGAACTTGTCCACTTCTTTTTTCACCATTAGGTGTTTCGATATCTACAATTTCATTGTAACCGACGCCTTCCACACCTTCAACAACCATTAAAGGACCTGAGACTTCGGAGATTGTAGTATATTCTCTTGTTTTAATATTTGTGTTCATATTTAAGCCTCACTGCATTGTTTAGTAATAGCTGCTCGAATTTCATCACATTTAGCTGCAAACTCATCTTGTTTAATATATTTCATTTTACCAATTTCTTCTTTAACAGGTAATGCTACTATGTTTTGGATAGGAACTCCTCTGTTAACAGCTGCAAGAGCTTCTTTATGGAATAATAAAATAGTTTTCAACATGTTATATTGTTTATCAGGTGGACAATATGTATCAATATCATCAAATGCATTTTGTTGTAAGAAATCTTCTCTTAACATACGAGTAGTTTCTAAAGTAGCTTGGTCAGCTTCTGGTAATGCATCAGGACCAACTAATTGTACAATTTCTTGAAGTTCTGCTTCTTTTTGTAATAAAACCATAGCTTGATCACGAGTTTCTCTCCAATCAGCAGCTACATTATCAGCCCACCAACCTTCAATACTGTCTACATATAAGGAATAACTTTGTAACCAGTCAATTGAAGGGAAGTGACGTTTATCTGCAAGAGATGCATCTAAAGCCCAAAATACTTTACAGATACGTAAGGTGTTTTGAGTAACAGGTTCAGATAAGTCCCCACCTGGAGGTGATACAGCACCAACAACAGTAATGGAAGCTACATCAGAAGTAGTACCAATAGTGTTTACTCTTCCTGCTCTTTCGTAGAATTGAGCAAGTCTGGATGCTAAGTATGCAGGGTAACCTTCTTCCCCAGGCATTTCTTCAAGTCTTCCGGAAATCTCCCTCATAGCTTCAGCCCATCTTGAGGTTGAATCAGCCATAAGTGCTACATCGTAACCTTGGTCACGGTAGTATTCTGCAATAGTAATACCAGTATATACACATGCTTCACGAGCTGCTACTGGCATGTTTGAAGTATTTGCAATAAGAACAGTCCTATCCATTAATGGGTTTCCAGTTTTAGGGTCATCAAGGTATGGGAATTCAGTAAGTACTTCAGTCATTTCGTTACCACGTTCTCCACATCCAATATAGATAACAATATCTGCATCTGCCCATTTAGCTAATTGTTGTTGGGTAACAGTTTTACCGGATCCGAAAGGACCAGGAATAGCTGCTGCTCCACCTTTAGCTACGGAGAAGAAAGTATCTTGTGCTCTTTGACCAGTTACAAGAGGTACATCAGGATCTAATTTGTCCACATATGGACGTCCTTTCCTTACAGGCCATTTTTGGAGCATTTGGATTTTTTCATCACCTTTATCGGTTGCAACTTCAGCAATATCTTCTAATACAGTATATTCTCCTTCAGAAGCTATGCTTGTTACTTCACCTTCAATCATTGGAGGAACTAATATTTTTTGTAAAACAGCAGAAGTTTCTTGTACTTCACCAAGAACATCTCCGCCTTTAACTTTGTCTCCAACTTTAGCTACTGGTTTAAATGTCCATTTTTTCTCTTTACTGATAGATTCTGCATCTACTCCCCTAGCAATGAAATCACCAGATTGTTCTCTGATGAGTTCTAAAGGCCTTTGGATACCATCAAAAATGGAACCCATTACACCAGGACCAAGTTCTACAGACAATGGACCTCCAGTACTTTCAACTACTTCACCTGGTTGAATACCAGCTGTTTCTTCATAAACTTGAATGGTAGCGGTGTCACCTTCGAGCTCAATAATTTCCCCAATGAGCTTTTGTTCACCTACTCTAACCATTTCATACATCTGAGCTCCTCTCATACCATCTGCGATAATAACAGGCCCAGCAATTTTAATAATTTTTCCTTCGATAATCATTTAACCATCTCTACCCCAATAACTCTTTTGATGAGATCTGCCATTTGATCAGATGATCCTTCAGAGGACCCGTCTTTATCAGGTATCTCAATTATCATTGGCAATACACTAGAACCAATTTTCCTATTAATATGATCTCTAATTTCATTAGCTAAAACTTGGGTAATAATTATAATTGAAATTTCTTCATCAAAAATTTTGTCAAAAGCTGCGATAGCTTCATCAGCAGAATTAGCTATTTCTGCTCTTTTAACTCCACCAAGTCTAAAACCTGATACAATATCAGCATCTCCAATAACTGCTACAGAACTCATATTAACATCTCCATAATTTTAGAGTTAGGGAATCCAGCTTCTCTTTTTGCCCTTGCAATAATTTTTAAATTTTTAATTTCAGTTTCTTTTTGACTTACATAACCAATAATTGGACCAATTCCTAATGGTTTTTTAGTTGATAATGATTTAATAGTTTCAGCTAAATATTTATCTAAAGCATTTTCAAATACTGAAACTGCACCAGTTTCATTGTATTTTGTCATAGCTTCAGATAATGCATCTGCATATTTAGTTCCTTCTAAACCAGAAATTACATTTGCAACATCTGGAGATTCCATTAAATCTTTAAGTTTCCATTCACGTAATTGGTAACCATCTTCTAACATATAAGGAGCAATATCATCATAAGATAAATTGTCTTCTTTTGCCCTTATAATTAATTTAAGATTAGCTATATCAACTTGAGTTCCAACATATGAGAATAGAATTTGTCTATTTTCATCAGCAGGAACATCGGAAGAACGTAATAAACTTTCTAAGTAATATTTATCTAATGCAGATTCTAATGCAAGAATCATGCCTGTTTCTTCGTATTTTGGAAGAGCATCTTCTAATACAGCACCAAATTCAGTACTATCTAAACCTGTAACTATTCCAGCAACATCATCAGCATCAATTAATGCTTCTAAATCCTCATATGAACGACCACGAGGAATTAATAAATCCTCAGTCTCTTCATTAGTAAGGCCAGCTTCCTTAGCAGTTAAAAGACTTTTAATGTTGTTAATATCTGTTTTTTTAGATAATACAACAAAACAGCTTTTAATTTCCTTAGGAACTATTCTTGCTGCAAAGTCATAGGTATCAGCACATTGAATATCTAATGCTTTATCAACAGGATATCTTTCCAATATATCTGCATAGTCAGGAACACCTCTGAGATAATTTTCAAATTCATTAATATCGTTAGTTTCAACGATTTCGGAAATTTGTTTATCATCAAATAATCTTCCTTTTCTTGCACGTACTCTTGCACTTGGATTAAGATAAGGATAAATATCCAATATTGGTCTAGATGTAATGATTACGACTATTGCACCTACAACAACAAGCGCAATTACAACGAAAACTAAGAAAGTTTCATTTGTAATACCTGCTGAAGCAAAAAGTGCTGCAATTTCATCAGCCATAATTTATCCTCCTAATTTTTAAATAAAACATTAGCAACTTCACTACGTAATAATCCTTTAAATCTATCTAATCTAGATTCGATAGTGTTATTTACTTCAATGTCACCATTTTTAGTTTTGAGTATAGCTCCACCAATAGCATTAATAGGTTCTCCCATTACTAAAGTTGTGCTTACACCAGTTTTAGTTGCAAGGTCTGAAGATAATTTTCTTAATTGACCTTCAACTTTTGCAATATCAGATTCTTTAACATGAATGACTAAATCTCCACCACCAAGTTCAATAGCTGCTTCTTCAATCATTTTTATTAAAGATTCTGCATATTCCGCATCATTATTAGAAGTTTTAGCTTTTAAGTCTTCAGTAGCTTTATCAAAAGCTGCTTCAATTACTTCTTCTTTAGCTCCTAATTCAGCTCTACGAGCATTCATCTTTGCTTCGGAAATAATTTGCTGATATTTCATATCAGATTGTTTTTTACCATTATCTAAAATTTTATTCTTTTCTGCTTCTGCAGTTTTTTCAGCATTACTTTTAATAACTGCTACTTCTGCTTCTGCTTCTTGAATAATTTTATCAGCTTTCTCCTGGGCTTCAGACTTAATGCTTTCAACAATTTTATCTGTGCCTGAGCTCATATAGATTGCCTCCTAACCTAATATTCCACCGAATACCATAAGTAAGATTGCAATCAAGAAACCATAAATAGCTTGAGTCTCTGGTAATGCAGAGAAAATAATACCCCTAGCAAACATGTCATTATCTTCTACAATAGCACCTACTGCGGAGGATGCTACAATACCTTGTCCCATACCGGAACCTAATCCAGCGAAACCAATAGATGCACCTACACCAATAGCTACAATACCTGCTTCAGTAGATAAACCTGATCCTCCACCTAATAAACCTGAGAATACTAATAATAAGATTGCAATCAAGAATCCATAAATAGCCTGAGTTTCACACAATGCAGAGAAAATAATACCCCTAGCAAACATGTCGTTATCTTCTGCAACTGCACCAACAGATCCAGCTGCTGCCATTCCTTGCCCTAAACCGGAACCTAATCCAGCGAAACCAATTGCTACTCCAGCACCAATAGCTGCTAAAGCAGTACCTAAAGCAATTTCTACCATATTTAATTCACCTTTGAATAATAATTAATTTTAATATATTTAAATAAAAAATTTTTAATTTTTAATTTTTGTAAATGTCCTATTTGCTTTGAAAGCTTCAAATTTATTTTTACCAGCTTCAAAGAACTGTGAAAAGAACTCTACATAATGGAGACGTAAAGAGTTAATAAATGCACCTAAAATTTGGACTAAGAAGTTTGCAATATGTCCGAATATGAATATAAATACTGCAACAATAACACCAACATATGGAATAATATCTCCACATAAGTTTGTTAAAATATTTACAGTCATAGCCATACCACCAGTAGATAAACATAAAGCTAAAAGACGTGCGTAGGATATAATATCTCCTAAAAATCCGAAAACATCCATAACTCCATATAATCCATTAGCATAAATTAACATACCTAAACATATGATTATTAAAACAGCTCCAATAGCCATTCCAACCATACCTAGTGCAGGTATTAACATACCAGCAGCTAAGAAAATAATACCTCCTTCTAAGAAGAACCAACAGATTTTAGATCCGATTGCATCTTTCTTATTACCATATCTTAAATCATTAATGGTACCTACAATAAATCCGATGTTAGTGTATATTATACCAATAGCAATAGCTATTAATAAAATAACTTCTGGATGTACAAAAGATTCAATTATAGGAATAACAGTAGGTAAACGGTATCCAAGCATTCTTTCTGGGAAATCCCCTAATAAACCATTGGTAACTAAACCCAGTATAATTGCCCATATACCACATGCAATCATGATATGGCCTAAAGCATTCATAGATTTTCTAATTTTACCCATACCACGTAATAAAATCACACCAACAATAGCAAATATAGCTCCATAAAATGCATCGGTTAAACAATAACCAAACAAGAATGGGAACATAATTGCAACAAATACAGTTGGGTCAATAGCATTATATCTTACAGGAGAGTACATATCTACAAGGAACTCATAAGGTTTCACATAACCTTTATTAGTTTGTAAAATAGGTACATCTTCGTCATCAGTACCTTCAATTTCAATTAATTCAAAGGTACAATGCCCATCAGTACTTTTTTCTACTAATTGTTCAACTTTTTCAGTATCTTTAACAGGTACCCATGCTTCTAACATGCAAGTATCTCTTGTTCGAACAAAAGCAGCAAGTATATCATTTTTTTCTTTTTCATTTTCTAATTCTTCTTTAAGAGCTAAAATATCATCATCCCATTTTTCAGCAATAGCCCTCAAATCAGTTTTAGCTGAATTACGTTCTGATTCAATTGTTGCTAACCTTGAATCAGCATTTGAGATAATTTGTTGTGGATTTCCTTCAACATTATTAACTTCTAATCTCTCAAAGTCGAATTTACGAAGTGTTGCATAAACATCTTCGCCAAACTCTTTTAAAGTCACTACAACAATAATAGCAGTTGCTTTATCATCATTAGGGACTATAAAAGCGTCTAATTCATCAGTCAATTTACTTAAGTTACTTTCAATTTCTGAAGCAGACTCAGCATTAATCCTACCAACAGTTATAGAAGTGAACTTAGAATCCCTTAAAAGCCCCAAGTCCATATCAAGTGAATATAAACTTTTAGCTAAACTTTTATTAGAATTAAGTGCACTTGTTTCAGAGTCGAGCGCGGAAAATTTACCTTCAATAACTTTTGTTTCGCTTTCAACCTGAGCTAAAATATTCTCAGCCTTATTTATTAAAGCTTCAGTGTCTAAATCTTCAACTTCTTTTGGAACTGGAATTTCTGGACTAATAAAAGACTTTAATTTGTCTTTAATCCCATGGCCTTCGGATAAAGAATTTCCTAATAGTTCAGAAATATTATTAGTTTTCATTAAAAGTGAAGATAATTTACCTGCGAAAGGAGATGCTTTTGAAGGAGTTACTAACTCCGCTAATTCAGGATCTTGCTGAATACTATCAGAAATCTCATTGATTTGTACTAATCCTTGTTCGTGGAGAGCACTAACAGTAGGGGATATGTACTCATCAAGAGTAACAATTCTAATTTTGCGCATTCTAGCCGTCTTGAACATTAATCTCACACTATAAAACATTTTGGACAATAATAGAAGCAGCTTCATCTACATTTGCCATAGATTTATTTTTTAAGGAAGCAACATTAGCTTCTCCATCTTTAACAATAGATTGTGCTTCTTTCTTAGCCTTATCTTCTGCATCAAAAACAGTATTTTTAGCTTCTTCTTCTGCTGCTTTTTTAGCTTCATTTATAATATTTTCAGCATTTATTTTTGATTCATTTACCATATCTACAGATTTGGACTCTGAATCAAGAATAAGTTGTTCAGCATCAGATTCAGCTTTTTTTATCATTGCGATAGCTTCTGATATCTCTGCCATAATTAATCACCATGGTATACTAATATTTATTAAAAAGTATATATATCTTTTACGATTTATCTTTAGCACAAGTTAATTCTTTAAATAAAGAAAAAATGGAAGGTTAATCAGACATTAAGACAATATCAACAGAAATACATTAAAAATTATTATTTGTTCAGAACTTTTAAAATGAAAACAATATATATTGAGCAATGTTTAATTTTAGAAATTCAATTTTATACAATCAAACAATGGCATGTTGAACATATAACATTATAAAAAAATAATTAAAAAAAGATACTTACCTATAAAAATATTTTAAAATAGACATAGGTAATTTTTGTAAATATGCTAATATAGCTATTACAACAATAACAAGTCCAACAATAGCTAATAAGTAATTATATGGAATCGCAAGTAGCATATATCCACTTATTCCAATAATGATCCCTTCAAAAAAGAAAACAGCCTTAGCCCAACTTGGTTTAACTAAAATAATCATATAAGCAATTCCAATTAAAACTAAAATAATAGTACTAGCTATATTATCATTAGTTATTTCTTGAGTAAATAAAGAACGAACTCCTAAAAATATTACTAAAATAGCTAACAGAATCCCCAATAATTTAACATTCTTAATTTTAATCATAATTATTCATTAAACTTCATAGTATTTAAATATGAAAATGCTAAACACCACATTTATATTGTAATAATACAATATTACATAAAAAAGGGAGTGATGAAATGGACAGAAGTGTATGGACTATTAACAACACACATTTTACATTAATCCTAGATGCAAAAATAGCCGACGAAAAACTCAGTGACAGAAAATTCAGTCCTGGAGAAGATATTTGGACTAGTGAAATACCTCAGCTTAAATTTGAAGACAGTCTTATCCAAGAAGAATATGATAATTTTATATCTGATTTGCTGATGTTATTATCAGAACCTAGTGTTGATAAAGTATTTATTGATGCCAAAATAGGTGAGGAATCTGAATATAATCCATTATCTGCTTACGAACCAATAATAATAAGAAAAATTGAGGATTATACTGTAGAAAAAGTTATAGAATAATATTAAAACATTGCATTAGCTTTTTCTAACAATTCATCCATAGTATTGAATTCTAAATCTTCTCCAGAATCTGCCTTAGTTTCAGTTGTTATTAAAACATTTGGAGATGTCCAAATTAATGAATATGCAAAATATACAACATTAACTATAAGTAATGGCATGAATATGAATAATCCGAAAAACAAAAAGAACATATGAACTGCATAATTCCCATATCTCTTTTTCCTCATTAAAATATAGTGATTTTCCTGTTGAACAATTTTAAACTTGCTTTTAGCTAATTCTTCAGAAATTTCATCTATTTTTTTGGAATTATCTGCTTTTAATATAAATAATTTCATTATAATCTAAATATATTCTACAAATTCATCAATGGATTTTCTTGGAGTGTCTCTAGGTTCAGCGTTTCCATATCCTAAAGGAGTGAATAATACTGGAACTTCATTATCATTTAAATTTAAAAATTCAGCTGTTTTATCCTCCTTAAATGCTGCAATATAACAAGTTCCAAGCCCAACATCAGTAGCTGCTAAAATAATATGATCCATCACAATAGTTGCATCAATATCAGCTATGTTCTTACCATCCCATGGTCTTGTCCATGCATCATCAACATTAGCTACAACACACAATACATATGGTGCTTGTGTAAACCATTCAGCAGCATATATTTCAGATAATGCTTCTTTATTCTTTTTAGTATCAATTACAAATACTTTAAAAGGCTGTTTATTTACTCCTGTTGGAGCTATTGTAGCTGCTTTTAATACATATTCAAGTTTTTCATCTTCAACTTCTTTGTCTAAATATCCTCTTACACTATATCTTTTATTAATTACTTCATTAAATTCCATGTTATCTACCTTCCAGGACCATCATAAACAATGTCATCAATATCACAAAAACGTCTGAATTCATCTTCATCAATAGTTTCTTCATGAATATGAGCAATAATTCCAGGAATACGACCAATAATAAAGACACCTAATCCTAATTTTGGATCAAAACCTAAATCAGATAAAATTGCTGCATTTGCCCCATCAACATTTAAACGAATATTTTTCTTTTGATGAAGCAAATCTTCAATAGCTAAAGCTAATTTAGTATGGGGACCAAGACACCCGTCTTTTATAACAAGTTCCATTAATTTATCTGCTCTTGGGTCAACATCATGATATCTATGTCCAAAACCAGGTATTTTAGTATTTTTAGATACAATATACTCATTATAAATATCAATAGCTAAACTGGCTATCTGTTTATTGTCAATATCTGCATCTCCAGTTAACATTAAAGAATCAACCTTTGATTGATATAATTCCATGGTTTTTTCAATAGCTCCAGCATGTTTATGGCCAAATGATAATAATGCGCCAGCGACAGCTGCATTTAATGGAGAACCTGATGACGCTACAAGTCTTGCAGTTTGTGTACTTGGCGGGGTAGCTCCATGATCACAAAAAGAAACTAAAACATGATTAAATAATTTTCCTTCTTTTATTGAAGGTAATCTTCCTTTTAAAAGAAGAAAAACCATGTCACTATATCTAATTTTATCAATTA
>CAVDAS010000040.1:0-15075 GCA_963606955.1 Bacteroidaceae bacterium | reverse complement strand
TCTTGATTCTTATTTAAATCCGGAACGTTTCAATTATGAAAGAATGAAAAAATACCGATTAAATTCTTACGGTATATCAAAATCTTTAACTATACCTGCAGATATTTTCGCCCAATCAATCCCAATGGAACATATTGGAAAAAGACTTAAAAGTCATCATAAAACAGAATTGATTAATTTAACAGAAGAATCACAATTTTTAGAAAAAACTAAAGATATAATGACTGAAGGAGGGACTATTTTCTTAAATCACGAAGATTATTACACAATTCAGAAGGATTTGGAATATTTATGCAGTGTAGAAAATCTTGCATTTTCTCAAATAATCAGTGATGGTTTAGATAAAAAAACAACTAAAGATGATTCCTCTAATCCAAATGTTATCACAGATTTATTAGCTAATAATACAATTAAAGGAACAACATTATTAATTACAGATGAATTTATAGACAATCCTCAGGTTGTCCAGTGCAAGCTTAATAATCTGGAGGATGTTTGTGATGATTTTGAAAATGTATTCCTTAATTTAGATGAAAGTATTTTAAATATAAAGGACTCCCAAACAACTAAATTAATATTAAATATTAAAGATAAAATTAAAGTTGACGGATTAATATTTATTCCTAAAAAAACATATCAGTACATTGCCGGAGGCCGTAATGGTATGGAGGCTCTCATAAAAGCTTTAAATTTAAGAATTGAAGTTCCTCCATACGGAATTAAGGATATTATAATCGCTACAAGAACTTAGAAATATTTATTAGGTATTGTATTTTTAAGTAAATGTTTTACCATAACTTTAAATTATTTAAATAAGATATTATTTTTCATGAAATTAACAATTATTGGAACTGGCTATGTAGGTCTTGTTACTGGAACTTGTTTTGCAGAAATGGGAAATAAAGTCTATTGTGTTGATAATGACTTAGAAAAAGTAGCTAATTTAAAAAATAATGTATTGCCTATTTATGAACCTAATTTAGAATCATTAGTTAAATCTAATCAGGAGAAAAATGATTTAATTTTTACAAGTAATTTAAAAGAAGCTCTTGACAATTCTAATATTATTTTTGTTGCTGTTGGAACTCCTGAGAGAGAAGACGGCAGTGTTAACCTGGATTATATTTTTAATGTAGCTTTAGAAATAGCTGAAGTTATTAGTCAGGATTCCTTAATTGTTATCAAATCTACTGTTCCTGTTGGTACTGCTTTTAAAGTTAAGGATATGATTGAATCTAATTTAAAGACAGATATTAAAATTGATATAGCTAGTAATCCTGAATTTTTAAAAGAAGGAGTAGCTGTTAATGATTGTATGCATCCAGATCGTGTAATATTAGGTGCCCAGAATGATGATGTCTTTGATACTTTAAAAGAATTGTATGCTCCATTTATTGTTAATAGTGATAGATTTGTTTTAATGGATGTTAAAAGTGCTGAAATGAGTAAGTATGTCGCTAATGCTTTTCTTGCTACTAAAATATCATTTATGAATGAAATAGCTAATATTTGTGATAAAACAGGTGCAAATATTAAAAATGTTCGTTTAGGAATTGGCAGTGATAAAAGAATCGGTTATGACTTTATTTATGCTGGTTGTGGATATGGAGGAAGCTGTTTTCCAAAAGATGTAAAAGGATTAATTAACACTGCAATTACTAATGGTTATGAACCTAAAATATTAGCTAATGTTGATGTGGTTAATGAAAATCAAAAACTCGTTTTAGTAAACAAGATAGTTGACAGATTTGGTGCTGATTTATCTGGTCTTACTTTTAGTATTTGGGGTCTTGCTTTTAAACCTCAGACTGATGATGTCAGATGTGCACCTTCTTTGAAAATAGCTTCTGAGATTATTAAAAGAGGCGGAAAAATAAAAGCATATGATCCAAAAGCTACTGAAAATTTTAAACAGAATTTCGACTCTGAAAATATTACATATAAAAACTCTAAATATGATGTTTTAGATGGCAGTGACGGACTTATTTTAATTACTGAATGGAAAGAGTTTAGAGCTCTTGATTTAGATGAACTAGCTAGGAGAATGAAGCAAAAAATCATTTTTGATGGTAGAAATATTTACTCACCTAAAATTAGGGAAGATGGTTTTGAGTTATATCAAATCGGATGTTAGACAAAATTCATTAAAATTTAAATTTTAGTTCTTTTTTTAATTTGTTATGATAAATCATTATATTTATAAACATTATTTGATAAATATAGTATTAATTTTTATAATAATATTATTAGGGTGTTTTCATGTTAACTTCCGTACAAAAAGAAATATTGCAAACATTAATTAATTTGTACCAATCTTCTAATGGTAAATCTATTAAGGGTGAAGACATTGCTGAAATTATGAGTAGAAACCCAGGAACAATTCGTAATCAGATGCAATCTCTTAGAAGTTTAGGTCTAGTTAAAGGAGTACCTGGACCTCGTGGAGGTTATAAACCTACTGTAGAAGCTTACCACTCTTTAAACATTTCAGTCACTGATAAAGATTTTAATGTGCCTATTTATAAAGATGGAGAAAAATTAAAAGATATTTCTGTTGCAAAAATTGAATTTACTAGTGTTCCACAGCCTGGAGAATGTGAAGCAGCTATTAAAGTTTTGGGAAATATTAAAGATTTAAGTTTAGGAGATACTATTAGAATAGGTCCTACACCAGTTAATAATTTAGGAGTAATGGGTAAAATTGTAGGTAGAGATGATATGGATAATATTTTACTTGTAGATACTACTACAATTAGAAGTATTCCTAAAAGTACTGTAGGGGATATAGCTAGTCGTAATGTCATAGCTCTAAAAGTTGATTCTACTTTAAAAGAAGCTGCAGAAATTTTTGCTTCTAATGAAATCAATGGTGCTCCTGTAATGAAAGATGGTAAAGCAGTAGGAGTATTTACTGTAACTGACTTTGTTCGTGCAGTAGCTGATGATAAGCAGGATTTGCTTGTTGGAGATTTAATGAGTAAAAATATTGTAATTGTTAATGAAGATATGAAAATAGCTAATGCTATTGAAATAATGCTTAAAAAAGCAATTAGTAGGGTGCTTATCGCTGATAAGGATAATAATTTACTTGGAATTGTTACAAGAACAGATTTAATTGATTCTATAACAAATTTAAGTCAGTTTCCTATTATTACCCAATAATTATTTTTTTTATAAGTGATTTTTAATGAAAGTAAATCAAATAGATATTTCTAAAGATATGAAAGTAAGTGATTTAATAGCTCAATTTGAAGCGTCTGATGTTTTAGGTGCTGGTAGAGTTGGTAGAGCTACTAATATCCTAGCTAATATGATTAAAGATGAAGATACAAATGTATTTATGAGTCTTGGAGGCCCGTTAATTCCTGGTGGAATGAGAAATATTGTTTCTGGAATGATAAAAGAAGGCCACGTAGATTTAATTGTATCAAGTGGAGCTAATCTTACTCATGATTTACTTGAAGCATTTGGTGGGGCTCATTATAGGGATGAAGGAAAAAATGATGAGGAACTTAATGCTGAAGGAATTGGCAGAATAGCTGATATTAATGTAGGATCTGATGATTTTGAAGTATTTGAAAAAGAAATAATCAGATTATTTGAAATAATATCTGCTAAAAAATCAGTAATATCTATTCAGGAATTAATTTACGAAATTGGAATGTTAATTGATGATGAAAACTCTTTTATAGCTACTGCAGCTAGAAATAATGTCCCAATTTTTGCTCCGGGTATTATTGATTCTATGATTGGTTTGCAATTATGGATTTTCTCACAGGATCATGATTTTACAATAAGTGCAGCAGGAGATATGCCTTATTTGTCTGATATTGTATTTAGTAGTGAGAAAGTAGGTGGAATCTTACTTGGAGGAGGCCATACAAAACATTACACTTTAGCTTCTAATATTTTGAATGGTGGTCTTGATTGTGCAGTTCAAATAACAATGGATAGGCCAGAAGCAGGTAGTTTAGGTGGAGCTCCTTTAGAAGAAGCTAAATCATGGTCAAAAGCAAAATGCGGTTCTAATTTAGCTACTGTAGTTGGGGATGTTACAATAATTTTCCCATTAATCTATGCAGCAGCATTAGATAAAATTTAATTTTTTTGGTGATTTTAAGTGAGTTATGTTATTTTAGCTGTTTTATTTTTCTTAAGCGGATTTTTCATGAAACTTTCAGATGATGCCTGTGATGTAGGTGGCGATAAGTCATTAGCTATTGTATTTGGCATATTATGTGGATTAGTTTCTGCATTTGCAACAGTATCAAGTGCATCTGCAGCATGTATCTTCATAGGAATTTTAGTAGGTAATTTACTTGCTTTTAAAGTAGATGGGATTCACCATATCATAACTTTAATATTATTTGTTATAATTAGTTTAATTTTAGGAATTCCTGAGTTAAATTTAATTATTTTATTATTCTGCATATTTGCAGCACTCTTAGATGAAGTAGGTCATGAATTAATAAGTAATTTAACTTCTGATAAATTTTTAAATTACTTTTTTGAATATAGGTGTGCAATGAAATTAGCAATATTATTACTGGCTATTTGCGGTGTATTTAATATTTGGTTCTTTGTATTGTTTATATTATTTGAATTTGCATACTTAGTTGCACAGTCACTATCTGATAATGGTTTATTTACAAAAACAAGATTTTAAAAGGATTTTTTTTAATCCTTTATTATTTTTTCACAGGCTAGTGCAGGGTCATCAGATTCATAAATACTTCTTCCAACAATAATTGCACTTGCAAATTCTAGAGTTTTTTTAGCATCTCCGCCCTGTTTTCCAACTCCTGGTGAGATAATACATGCATCATCACCTACAATGTCTCTTATTTTACTTAATCTGTCTAATCGGGTAGCTGGTGCAACATAATTGGTAATGCCCATATCAACACCCATTTTAGCTATTTCTTCTGCGTCTTTTTGTAAAAACATTTTAGCTCCAGGATGTGACATTTCAGTAAGTAAAAATATTTCTTTTTCGTGTTTATTTGCACTGTCACGACAGGCTTGTACACTGTCAGATCCTACAAATCCATGACAGATTATTGCATCTGCTCCAGCACCAAAGGTTAAATCACAGATTTTGGAGTTAGTTGCATCAATATCTGCAACTTTATAATCACAGATAATATTAGCGTTAATTTCATCTTTTATGATTTTAATAATTCCTAATCCTTCAGCTAGTGTTAGCGGATATCCTACTTTTATCGTGTTGATGTATGGACTTACTTTTTCGCATATTTCAATTGCTTCATCTTTATT
The DNA here is from genome assembly GCA_963606955.1 of Bacteroidaceae bacterium. Taxonomy (GTDB): domain Archaea; phylum Methanobacteriota; class Methanobacteria; order Methanobacteriales; family Methanobacteriaceae; genus Methanocatella. The sequence continues at coordinate 9,798 of CAVDAS010000040.1, read as the reverse complement.
TGTAACATCAAGTGCTAATATTAAGTTATTTGTAATATTCATTTGAAATCTCCAATAGTTGGTTTTAAAAAAATGTAGCTATTCTTTTTTAAACAGGACCAAATCACTTTTGTCCTAATTTATATCAATGTTTTCTTCATGATAATTAATATAATTAAGTATTTAAATAGAAATATTATTATTTACTATAATTTTTCTAATTGCTTTTTTATTTAAACAAGATTTATATATTTTCAATTATAAAAGGATATAATATCAATTTTTTATAGGTTAGAGAATGAGTATATTTTGGCTTATTTTGGAGGAATATTAATATGCATATTATGGAAGGGTTTTTACCTGCAGAATGGTGTGCTGTTTGGTTTATTATATCAATACCAATAGTACTCTATGGCGTATATCAGATAAAAAAGATTACAGAAGCAACACCTGAATCTAAAGTTTTAATTGCGGTTAGCGGTGCTTTTATGTTTATATTATCTTCTTTGAAATTACCTTCTGTTACTGGAAGCTGTTCACATCCGACTGGTAATGGATTTGGCGCAGTATTATTCGGACCTGCAGTTACTGCAGTACTAGCTTCAATAGTTTTAATTTTTCAAGCATTATTACTTGCTCATGGTGGAATTACAACTTTAGGAGCAAATATATTTTCAATGGGTATTGTAGGTCCAGTTGTAGCTTGGATTGTCTATAAATTTTTAATAAAATCTAATGTTTCCTCAACTGTTGCAGTTTTCTTTGCAGCATTTTTAGGAGATTTATTAACTTATGTAGCTACATCATTCCAATTGGCTCTAGCTTTCCCACTACCTAGTTTTGGAGCAGCATTGTATAAATTTTTAATAATCTTTGCTGTTACTCAGATACCTTTAGCTATTGGTGAAGGTATTTTAACTGTAATTATTTGGGATAGATTAAAGGTATATAAACCAAAATTATTGAAAAAACTCGAGGTATTAAGTGCTAAAGAAATTTAGGGGATTATTATGAAAAAATCAACATTAATTATCTTGTTAGCAGTTGTTGTTATTTTATTTGTTGCACCATTAGTGATGTATAATGGGTATGGTGAAGATGAAGGATATTTTGGCGGATCTGATGGGCAAGCTGGAGAGGTTATTGAACAATCCGGTTACAAACCATGGATTTCTTCTGTCTGGGAGCCTCCAAGTGGTGAAATAGAAAGTTTACTCTTTGCACTTCAAGCAGCTATTGGTGCATTAATAATAGGATATGCCTTTGGTTATTGGAGAGGTCAAGCTAAAAAAGAGGATTAACTTTCCTCATTTTTTTTAAGTGATTTTTCATGAAATTTGACATGGACTACATTGCTCATCATAATAAACTAACTTTAGTTAATTCTTATTACAAAATAGCTATTGCTATGGCTTTAATGATAATTACACTAATTTTAGATAATTTATACTTTGATGTTGTTATTTTTGCATTGATGTTAATTTTAATTGTAGGGGTAGCCAGAATTTCATTTAAATCCTACTTAAAGTTTATTTCAATCCCTATGGCTTTTACAATAATAACATGTGTATTTTTACTATTTTTCTTTGGAAAAGGAGCTATTGTATGGGACAGTCATTTTTATGGAGTTGTAATAAGACAGGATGCAGTTAATTTAGCAGTTAACACATTTTTTAGAATTTTTGCATGTTTTTCATGTTTGGGATTTTTAGGTCTGACAACACCAATATCCGAAGTTTTACACTCTTTAGAAGTTATAAAAGTACCTAAAATTGTAATAGAAATTGCTCTGTTAATGTATAATACAATATTTATATTTTTAAATGAAATTGATATAATGAAAAAAGCACAAGAAACAAGACTGGGTTATAATGGATATAAAACCTCTTTTAAGTCAGTAGCTATGTTGGGAAGTAGTATATTTTTAAAATCCATGGATAAAGCAGAATCCTTGCAGCAGTCTCTAGATTCTAGAGGATATGATGGTGAAATTCCACTTTACAAACCGCAAAAAAGAGAGTGATTATTAAATGTTAGAAGCAAAAAATCTTAGTTATTCATATGATAATGATACACAGGCTCTAAAAAATATAAATTTAAAAATTAACTCTGGAGAAATGGTAGCAATACTTGGTAAAAATGGAGCTGGTAAATCAACATTATTTTTGCATTTTAATGGAATTTATGAACCGGATAAAGGTGAAATATTTGTTGATGGTGAAAAATTAAAGTATAATAAAAAAGCATTACTTAAATGCCGACAAAAAGTAGGAATAGTTTTTCAAAATCCGGATAATCAGATATTTGCTCCAACTGTAGAAGAAGACATAGCTTTCGGACCATTAAATTTAAAATTACCTATGGGTGAAGTTCAGCGTAGAGTAGAAGAAGCTTTAAAAAGAGTAGGGATGGAAGGCTTTGAGAAAAGGGCCCCTCATCATTTAAGCGGAGGCCAGAAAAAAAGAGTAGCTATTGCAGGAATATTAGCTATGAAACCAGAAATAATGGTTTTAGATGAACCTACAGCAGGTCTGGATCCTCAGGGTGCTTTAAAAATTATGAATTTATTATCTAAACTTAATCAGGAAGGTATTACTATTGTAATTTCAACTCATGATGTTGATTTAGTTCCTCAATATGTAAATAAGATATTTGTAATGGCTGATGGGGAAATTATAGGTGATGGAACACCTAAAGAAATATTTTCCAATGAAGATTTAATTAAAAAAGCTAATTTAAAACTTCCAATAATCTCTGAGTTGTTTAAAACATTAAATGATGAAAATAAAATAGACATTAAAAATAATGATTATCCTTTAACAATTAATGAAGCCAGAGAAAAAATTTTAGAATTAATGAAAAATTAATAAAAAGTTATATATTAAAAATAACAGATTTTAGCTTAAGGTGAATTTATGAGGATTGGAATTTGTGATACAACTTTTGCTCGTTTTGATATGGGAGCTGCAGCTATTGATGAATTAAAAAATAATGCTACAGATTTAACTATTATTCGTCAAACAGTTCCTGGAGTTAAAGATTTGCCAGTTACAGCTAAAATTCTAATTGAAGAGGAAAATTGTGATATTGTAATGGCACTTGGAATGCCAGGACCTATGGAAAAAGATAAAGTATGTGCTCATGAAGCATCTACCGGTCTTATTAATGCACAATTAATGACTAATACTCATATTTTGGAAGTATTTGTCCATGAAGATGAAGAAGATAATCCAAAAGATTTAAAAGTACTAGCTGAAAACAGAGCACGTGAACATGCTCAAAATCTTATTAAAATGATGTATCATCCAAAAGCTATGAGAAAGGAAGCTGGAACAGGAGTTCGTGAAGGCAAACCTGATGTAGGACCATTATAAAAAGTGTATTTAAATGACAGTAAAAAATGATTTTGAAGTATCCTTGGAAGATAAAAAACAGACTTATGTCATTATTCCAGCTTATAATGAAGAAACAAGAGTCAGACCAGTTATTGAAGCAATAGCTAGTATGGGATTTAAAATAATACTTGTTAATGATGGATCTGGTGATGGTACTTTAGATATATTAAAGGATGTTCAAAGAAAATATCCTGAAAATATTTTTATTTATTCCCATATTATTAATCGTGGAGTGGGATTAGCTATGCAAACTGGTTTTGAAGCAGTTTTAAGGCATAATCCAAAGTATATTGTAAATATTGATGCTGATGGTCAGCATTCTGTAGATGATTTGGAAAAAGTACTTGAACCATTAATAAATGGAAGAGCTGAAGCTGTTATTGGGGTAAGATCACTAAAAGACATGCCTAAATCTAAAAACTTCGGTAATTCTGTAATGAACTTATTAACTCGTATTTTCTATGGAGTTGATGTTTCTGATTCTCAAACTGGTTTTAGAGCATTAACTAGAAATGCATTAAATAAAATATCAATTAATGCTCAGGGTTATTTAATATCTTCAGAATTTATACGAGAAATTAATGATAATAGGATTCCTTTTGAAGAAGTGACAATTGAAACTATTTACACTCCTGAAACACAGGCAAAAGGAACTAATTACAAAGTTGGACTTAAAATTTTATTTACAATGATTAAACATAAATTATTAGATTAAAAAGGTGATATAAATGTTTTTTTATGCATTTTTTGTTCCTGTAATTGCAATATTAGCTATTATATGGATGTTTATAAGAGTTAGAAAGGGGAAAAACACTATTGCTAGCTTATTAGTCTGGAGTCTTTTGTGGGTTTTTTTAGTATTGTTTGCATTAATTCCAAAAATAAGCATGTTTTTTGCTAGTTTATTTGGAATAACAAGAGGTCTTGATTTTATTCTTGTTGTAGTATTTGCTGTAATGGCTTATATTATATTTAAACTATATAATAAAATAGATAAATTAGAATCTGATATAAATAAAATAGTTAAAGAAGTAGCACTAGCTAATGAAATTTCCTTATCTGATGATGATGAGGAAAAATAAACTTTTTTTAATCCTTATTTTTCAAAAACAACATTTTTTCATTGAATATTTTAAATCCATCAGATATATTTAGTAATAAAAATATATAATAATTACAATGTTATATTTTAGAGGATGTACTGCAAGAGAAAAACAAACAAGCATTGCAGATGCTACAGAAAAGTTATTGAAACTAGCTAATGTGGATTATCATATTTTAAATGATGAAAAGTGTTGTGGCTCAGTTTTACTTAGAACTGGTTTTGTAGATGAAGCAAAAGAGCAAATAGCTAAAAACACTGAAGTTTTTGGTGATGAAACAATATTGACTTCATGTGCAGGATGTTATAAAACTCTGTTTCAGGATTATGAAGGTTTGGATGTTATGCACATTTCAGAGTTATTAGCTATTTTAATTGATGAAGGTAAGTTAAAATTTGATAAAAAAGATTTGGATGTTACTTATCATGATTCATGTCATTTGGGAAGACACTGTAATGTATTTGATGAACCAAGAGAAGTTATTGAATCACTAGCTAATCTGGTTGAAATGAAAAATATTAAAGAAAATAGCTTATGTTGTGGAGCTGGCGGTGGAGTAAAGTCAGCTTATCCTCAAATTGCATCAGAACTTGCAGATGCTAGAATTAATCAGGCAAAAGATACAGAATGTGAAACACTTATTACTGCTTGTCCTTTTTGTAAACTTAATTTGGAAGGTAGTGGTTTGGAAGTCCTGGATTTAACTGAATTTTTAATTAAGTATGGGGGAGAATAATGAAAGAAAGTGAACTTGAAACAATGAGAAAATCTTTTAACACAGTTAAAGACAGATCATCTAAGATTAAAAATTCCCCATCTATTAAAAGATTAGAAAAAAGAGTTAAAGAAATCAAAAAAGAATCTATTAATCATAAAGATGAATTAAGGAATTTAGCTATTGGATCATTTAAAAGAAATGGTATTGATGTTGAATATGCTAAAACTAAGGCCGATGCTCTAAATATTATTTATGATTTACTAAAAGATGCGGATTCTAAAGTAATAGCTAAAGCTAAATCAAATACTCTTGGAGAAATTGAACTTAAAAGTAATTTAGCTAGTAAAGGTTACGATGTTGTTGAAACTGATTTAGGAGATAGGATTTTACAACTTAAAAAAGAAGATAATAAACCGGTTCATCCTACAGGACCTGCATCTCATTTAAATGTAGGTGAAATAGCTAATATTGTTAATGATTCAATGAAAACTAATGTTGGCAGGGTTCCTCGTGAAATTATGGGAGTTGTTAGAGCAGATGTTCTAAAACGTCTTGAAGACTCCACGATAGGTATAAGTGGAGCTAATGTTGTAGCAGCTGAAGAAGGGTCTATTGTTTTAGTTCATAATGAGGGCAATATTTCACTAGTTTCTCTTAAAGATTTGCATATAATTGTAGCAGGAATTGATAAATTTGTACATTCTTTAGAAGATGCAATCTCTGTTGCAAAACTTGAAACAGTTTATGCTACTGGAAATTATGTAACATCATATATTAATGTAATTTCAGGACCGTCAAAAACAGCAGATATTGAGAAAAAACTTCTTAAAAACATGTATGGAGCTGAAAAAGTAGTTGTTATTCTTTTAGATAATGGAAGAAGTGAAGCTATAGATGAATGCTTATGGTGTATTGGCTGTGGAAATTGTATAATTAACTGCCCTGTCTATAATGCTGTTGGAAACGAATTTGGATTTAACAATTATTTGGGAGGGCGTGGAGTAGCTATGAGTAAATTCATTGAAGATGATGAAAAATGCTTTGAATCCGGATTATATAAGTGTACTTTATGCGGATTATGTACTATTAATTGTCCGGTATCTATTCCAACAAACGATATAATTGAAAAAATGAGAAAAACATCAGATTATTATCCGAAAGCTCATGAAAAAATAAGTAAAGCTGTTATAGAAAAAGATTCTCCTTATTAATCTTTTTCTTTAATAATGTAAATTGGTCTTTTTTTACTTTCTAAATAAATTTTAGCTAAATATTCTCCAATTATTCCAGCTGCAAACAGCTGAATTCCACTTAAAAAGAGAATAATTGAAATAGTTGAAGGCCAGCCTTCTACAGGATCTCCAAATAAAAGAGTTCTTATGACAATAAATACAATAGCTAAAAATGCAATAATTGAAAAGAATATTCCAATAAAAGTAGCTATATGAAGTGGTGCTGTTGTAAAAGAAACAATTCCTTCAACAGAGTATTTAAATAATCCCCAAAATGACCAGCTAGTTTCTCCTTTAGCTCTTTCAATGTTTTCATATTCTAACCATTTGGTTTCAAAACCAACCCATTGAAAAATTCCTTTTGAAAAACGGTTATATTCTTTTAAATCTAGGATAGCATTTACAACTTCTCTTTTCATTAATCTAAAGTCTCTGGCACCGTCAACAAGTTTTACTTTAGTTATTTTATTGGATATTTTATAAAATAATCTTGCAAAAAATGATCTTATTGGTGGTTCTCCTTTTCTAGATACTCTACGACTTCCTACAATATCATAGTCATTAATATATTCAAGCATTTTAGGAATTAATGATGGAGGATCCTGTAAGTCCGCATCCATTAATACAACATAATCTGCGCTGGAATATTCAAGTCCAGCATATATTGCAGATTCTTTACCAAAGTTTCTTGAAAATGAGAGGTATTTAACATTATCATAGTTGTTTTTAAGTTCTTTAATAACTTCTAAAGTATTATCACTTGACCCGTCATTTATAAAAATTACATTCCATTTTATATTTTTTAGGTTATCTGTAAGTTCTTTATAGAATATTTGAAGCATTTCTTCCTCATTATAACATGGAACAACTATATCTAATGTTTTCATGTGAGTATTTTTTAAATTATTCTTTAAATAATTTATTATCATTTTTTGATTTTTCTTGACAAAAAAGAATAAATATTTATAAGTAAAGTTATACAATAGTTAATTATTATATTTATAATGTAAAAAACGGAGGAAATACATGCTTCTATTAATAAGTCCTATAAATCATGAAGAAGCTCTCGAATCTATTAAAGGTGGAGCAGATATTGTCGATGTGAAAAATCCTAAAGAAGGCTCTTTAGGTGCTAATTTCCCTTGGGTTATTAGGGATATTAGGGAGATAACTCCTGAAGATAAATTAGTTAGTGCAACTTTAGGTGATGTACCTTATAAACCCGGTACTGTTTCTCTTGCAGCGATGGGTGCTCATGTTTCTGGAGCAGATTATATCAAAGTAGGATTATATGGAACAAAAGATTATGATGAAGCAGTTGAAGTAATGGAAAATGTAGCTAAAACAATTAAAGATATTGATAATGATACTATTATTGTAGCTGCAGGTTATGCAGATGCACATCGTGTAGGTGCAGTTGATCCTATGGAAATTCCAAAAGTGGCTAGAGATGCAGGATGTGACTTAGCTATGCTTGATACTGCTGTTAAAGATGGACATACATTATTTGATTATTTAAGTATGGAAGATTTGGAAAAATTTGTTAATGAGGCTCATGGCTATGGTTTGAAAACAGCTCTTGCAGGTTCTGTTAAAAAAGAACAATTAAAACCTTTAAATGACATCGGATGTGATGTTGTAGGTATTAGAGGAGCTGCTTGTGTAGGTGGTGATCGTAACACCGGTAAAATACACCACAGTGCTGTAGCTGAGCTTAAAGAGTTATGTGATTCATTTTAGATAAGTGTGGTTGTTTAAATGTTTTCAAAAAAAGTTCAAGAGGCAAAAGTAGCTTATACTTTTGATGATTTTTTACTTACTCCTAATGCAAGTTATGTAGAACCAAAAGACATTGATACCAAAGTTGAATTAGGAAAAGGTATTAAATTAAATATACCAATTTTAAGTGCAGCTATGGATACTGTTACTGAGGCAGATTTAGCAATAGCTATGGCACAAGAAGGTGGTATTGGGGTAATTCACAGAAATATTACTCAGGAAAAACAAGTGGAAGAAGTTAAAAAGGTTAAATCAGCTGAAAACTTAACAATACGTGATGTTGTAACTATAAATCCTGATTCTACAATTGCTGATGTTCAGGCAAAAATGAATGATGAGTTAATTAGTGGTCTTCCAGTTGTGGATAATGATAAAATTATTGGTATAATCTCTAAAAGAGATATTAGACCAGTATTGAAAAAAGGCGTTGATAAAACTGTGAAAGACATTATGACATCTGATGTTGTAACTGTCGAAGAACCAATCACTGCAGAAGAAGCTTTAAACATTGCTTATGAAAATAAAGTTGAAAGACTTCCTGTACTTCGTGATGGTAAATTAGTTGGAATCATTACTATTAAAGATATTTTAAATCAATCTCAATATCCTAATGCTGCTCGTGATAAAGATGGTAACTATTTAGTAGCAGCTGCATCAGGTCCTTTTGATTTAGATAGAGCAATGGCTCTTGACCAAGCTGGTGCAGATATTATTTCTATTGACTGTGCTCATGCTCATAATATGAATGTTGTTAAATTTACACAAACTATTAAAGATAATATTGATGCTGATTTATGTGTAGGTAATATAGCTACTGCAGAAGCTGCAGAAGATTTAGCAGCTATGGGTGTAGATGGTCTTAAAGTAGGTATTGGCCCTGGTTCAATGTGTACTACCCGTATTGTAGCTGGTGTTGGTGTACCTCAACTTACAGCAATTTCAGAAGTTGCTGATGTAGCTCGTGAATATGATATTCCAGTAATCGCTGATGGTGGAATTAGATACTCTGGTGATATTGCAAAAGCTATTGGTGCTGGTGCAGATGCAGTAATGCTTGGTAATTTACTTGCAGCATCTTATGAAGCTCCTGGTGAAGTTGTTGTTATGAATGGAAAACAATACAAAAAATACCGTGGAATGGGTTCAATGGGAGCTATGACTAGTGAGTATGATGGTGGAGCAGATAGATACTTCCAAGGATCTAAAAGTAAAATGAATCATACCAAATATGTTCCTGAAGGAATTGAAGGAGCTGTACCTTACAGAGGAACTGTTAATGAGATTTTATTCCAACTTGTTGGAGGTTTAAAATCTTCTATGGGTTATTGTGGTGCTAAAGATATTGCAGCTATGCAAGAAAAAGCAAGATTTGTTAGAATCACAAGTAGTGGTATTAAAGAATCCCATCCTCATGATTTATTAATTACAAATGAAAGTCCTAATTATCCAACTCTTGACTAGTTAGGATTTAATTAATTCACAAAAATGCTTAGATTTTTTCTCATTTTTGTGTTATAATCCTTTTTTTAAGTTAAAATACCACTGCTATAAAGTTAAGAAATTTTTGTGTGAATTATAGTTTGTTTTAGTGA
>CAVDAS010000039.1:0-15295 GCA_963606955.1 Bacteroidaceae bacterium | reverse complement strand
GATGTGCAACAATCAACAAAAACTAGTCATCAGTACCAAATCAGACAGAGCCATATTAAGAACATTTAGAGAAGCTAAAACAAGATTTGCTCTTAAAATCAAACAATAAGCACAGAGAAATTTCAAAGACATTTATCACCAAAGTCCCAAACAGAGCCAATAATACATAAATAATATTAACTAATAAAATCAAAAATTATAATATTATTAAATTAATTGGAGTAAAGTAAATGTCAAGACCAATTGTTGCAATTACAAGACCTAAAGACAGATCTAAGGCTGCTTGTAAGATTGTTGAAGAATTAGGAGGCCAATATTTTTTAGCTCCTACTCTATATTTAAAACCGGTTAACACACCATCTTTAAAGAATTTAATAGCTAATAAAGATTCTCTAGATTGGATTGTTTTTACTTCCCCAACTACTATTAATTCTCTAAATCTGTTCTATCCGGATTTTTTAAAAAATTTAGAATGTAATGTAGCTGTAATTGGAAATAAAACTGGAAAACTAGCTAAAGACCATGGAGTTAACATTGATTTAATACCTGAGGATTTTACAGCTGAAGGTCTTATAGAAGAATTTGAAAAAAGAAATATTACAAATCAAACAATTGGTATTCCCAGAACTGCTTCTGCAAGATCTGTATTGCCTGAAGGTTTAGAGAAGCTTAATAATGAAGTTATACTTGCTGAGGCTTATAAATCTTTATTCCCTATGGATGAAGATAAAATTAATGATTTAATAGCTAAAATAGAAAGTAATGAAATTGATGCTATTACATTTACTAGTCCTTTAACTGTTACTAACTTCTTTAAAATAGCTAAAGATAAAGAAAAACTAGCTAATTTACTTTCCAATAATTTATTAACTGTTTGTATTGGTCCTATTACTGGTAAAATCTTAGACCAATATAATATCCCATATATTTATCCTGATACTTACACTGTTCGTGATATGATGGAATTATTATTTAAAACTTGGAGAAATTCACATGGAAGATAAAATAAGTATTATCCTACCTATTTTTAATGTTGGTCCTCACCTAAGAGGAGGAATTGATTCTTTAATCAACCAAACTATAGGAAATGAAAATTTAGAAATTATAATGGTAGATGATTGTTCTACTGATAAAAGTGGAGCTATTATCGATGAATACGATGAAAAATATGACTGCTGTAAGGCTATTCACTTAGAAAAAAATACTGGTGCAGCTAATGGGCCTCGTAACAGAGGTATTGAAGAGTGTAGCGGTGACTACATAATGTTTTTAGACCCTGATGACCGATACACTCCTGATGCCTGTGAAGTCTTATATGATGCTGTAACTAAATACGATGCAGATATGGCTTTCGGCAGGTTTAGAAGAATCTATACTTACGGTGAAATTGTTCAAAAATCATATTCACCATATTTGGATGATTTAGAAAGTGCTTATCCTGATGAAACATTTGAAACAGCTAATCCTTTAAATGTTCCTGATTATGTTTGGAATCATGTCTTAGAACATGTATTATATGGTAAAACAATAAAAGGAAAATACGAAAGGAATAAAGCAGTTGATGTTATCCATGTTAAAAGTATTAAAGAAGAACCAGACTTATTAAAAATGGCTCCTTCTGTTTGGAGTAAAATATTTAAAAGAGAATTAATTATGGATAAAAATATCCGTTATCAACCATTTATTTCTGGGGACGACTTGGCATTTACCTTAGAAACTCTTCTTAAAGCTGACGGTATTGTATATTTAAATAATTTCATGTGTTATGATTACTATGTACGTGACTTGCCTGAGGATAAGTCTATTACCAATAATGTAAATGTCAGATTCCTTAATGATTTAATGGACTCATATATTTATGCAAGAGAGTGTACTGAGAGATTTTCTAAAGATATTCAAACAATTTCAGTTAATCCCCATTTAATTTATTGGATGCATACCTGGAAAAATTCCCCATTTACCAAAAATGAAAACAAATTATTATTAAGTAAAGTAAAAAAACTTAAAAGGATTCATAAAAGCGATTTAAAAACTAAAATGTTATTATCTTCCATGACAACAGCTATTGAATCCGCAATTAAAATACACAAGGAGTAGATAACTATGGCAAAATATGTAATAGTCGGAGCAGGTCTTTCTGGTTTAACAATAGCTGAAAGAATAGCAAACGAACTTAATGAAGAAGTTTTAATTATTGAAAAAAGAGACCACATTGGTGGAAATATCTATGATTTCTACAAAGAAGGTCTTTTAATACAAAAATACGGACCACATATCTTCCATACAAATGAAAAAGAAGTTTATGATTACTTATCTAGGTTTACTGAATGGTTAGACTACGAACACCATGTTTTAAGTAATGTAGATGGTAAATTAGTACCTATGCCTATTTGTATTGACACATTAAATGCATTATACGACCTTGATTTAGATGAAGAATCTATGAAAAAGTGGATTGATGAACATAAAGAAGATATTGATGAAATTAAATCTAGTGAAGATGTTGTTTTAAAAAATGCAGGTCGTGACATTTACAATAAACTTTTTAAAAATTATACTCAAAAACAATGGGGAACTTCAGCAGCTAATCTGGATTCTTCTGTAATTTCAAGAATACCATTTAGATTTAATCATGATACAAGATACTTTGAAGATAAATATCAGGGAATGCCAAAAGAAGGCTTTACAAAAATGTGCGAAGCTATGATTGAGTCTGATAAAATCGAAGTTATCTTAAATACTGATTATAAAGATTATTTAAAAGATATTGACTATGATGTATTAATCTATACTGGACCTATTGATTATTTCTACAATTACAAGTATGGAGAATTATTATACAGATGTTTAAACTTCGTATATGAAATTTTAGATGAAGATTCCTATCAGGAAGTTGGTGTTGTTAATTATCCAAACCATCCATACTTTACACGTATTACTGAGTTTAAAAAATTAACCATGCAGGATGTTAAAGGTAAAACTGCAATTATGAAAGAATATCCTGGATTTAATGGAGAGCTATGTTATCCATACCCAACTAAAGAGTATTTAGATAAATTCCAACAATATAAACAGGAAATGGATAAAGAGGAAAATGTAATCTTTGCAGGGCGTCTAGCTCAATATAAATACTATAATATGGATTTAGTTGTTAAAAATGCCTTGGAAATATTTGAAACACAAATAAAAGGTGAATAAGAATGATTACTGTATGGCCACAATACTTAGATAAAAATTTATCTCTAAAAGAAGGTAGGAAAGTATCAAAAGAAATAGCTGTATCAGAACCAAGCTTACATGATATTGAAAAAGCTCTAAAAAGACTTAAATTAACTTACAATACTCAAAAAGAAAGGTCATATCCAGGTAAATGGTATGAAAAATCAGGCCGTATTTTAGTAGAAAGTGATAAACCTAAATTGGAGCTTTTAAAAGATATTAGTTTAAAATTAAAGGAAATAAAACAATGATGGAAATACCACTTGAAATGCAGGAGCAGTTTCTTGAAGCAAAACAATTAATAGAAGCTAATGATGACATTAAAATCTATACACACACTGATTGCGACGGAATCTGCTCCGGCGCAATCCTATCTATAATTTTAGATAGATTAGGGAAAACATATGATATTGAAAATGTCAACTTAGATGAAATAGAAGATTTAAATCTAAACCATAAATTAACTATTTTTTCAGATTTAGGTTCTGGTCAGGGAGTTGACAAAAATGCAAAAGCAGGCCAGGAAATATTAATTTTAGATCATCACCCACCATTAAGAGATATTAACTATAAAAATGACAAAGAATATACTTATTTAGAAATTAATCCACTATTTTATGGTATTGATGGATCTTACTATATTTGCGGTGGCGGATTGTGTTACTTTTTAGCTAAAACATTTGGTTTTAAAGATTTAAGTTGGATTGGTGTTCTTGCAGCTATTGGAGATATGCAAAACAATAGAAGCGGTCATTTTGAAGGTTTAAATGAAATTATCCAGGAAGATGCAATTAATGAAGGACTTCTGGAAGTAACTAAAAATGATTTAAACATTTATGGGCGCAGTACCAGGCCATTATATGTTGCCTTATCTTATTTTAGTGATGTTACCCTACCACTAACCAATAATCAGCAGGAAGCTAAAGCTGTTTTGGAAGAGCTGGGCGTTGATGAAAAACACAACAGAAAAACACTTTCTCAAGTAACTGAAGAAGATAAAATGGAAATTAAGAAATATTTAAGTAGAATGATTTCTAAAAGAGTTCCTCTCAAATATCTTAAATATGTTCCTAAATTAATTGTTGGTGATGCATATACTTTCTTAAATGAAGAAGAAGGAAGTTTTCTAAGAGATGGAGCTGAATTTTCAACAGCTATGAATGCTTGTGGTAGGAATCAAAAAGAAAGTGTTGGAGTAGATATTCTTAAAGGAGATAGACTTGTTGCTCTTGATGAATTAGAAGAAGTTAGTAAAGACCATAAGTATAACCTAGCTACTTCTATTAGTAAAGTTGCAGATAATTATCACTCAGAAATTATTGAACTTGATAATTGCCAATATTTTGATTGCAGTGAATTTAACGACGATATAGCACCTAATATCATAGGTACAATAACTGGCATGGTTTTAGGTTATTGTAATTGGAGAAAACCAATTATAGGATTTGGTAAACCTGATAATGGCCAAGTTAAAGTATCTCTTAGATGTTCCAAGCTTCTTGCTTACGATGGAATTCATTTTGGAAATATAATAAGAGAAATAGCTAATGAAGTTGGAGGTACTGGTGGAGGCCATGCAGTAGCCTGCGGAGCCTACATTCCAAATGAAAAAAAATCAGACTTTCTTGATAAATTTAATAAAAAATTACAAGGGAAAATAACAAATTAAATATAACATTAAATGAAAATTAAATATCATTGAAAAAATGAGGAATGAATACTATGAAAGCATTTAAAAAAAGAGGTGCCTTAACACATTTTCAAATTTTAAGTGAAATCTCAAAACAAAACCCCCATCTTAAACAAAAAGATTTGGCTGAAACTTTAGGTATCACTATTCAGGCTGTTTCTGAAAATATTAAGACACTTATTGAACAAGAGTATATTACATCTAAAGATGGAAGATCCCCTTATAAAATCACTCAAAAGGGTATCGATAAAGTTAAAAGAGATGCCATTTCTCTTAGAAAATATTCAGATTCCGTTTTAGAAACTATGAATCATTATAAAACTGTTTGGCCAGCTATTGCAAAAGAAGACCTTAAAAAAGATGAAATTGTTGGTCTTTACATGGACTCTGGTGTTTTATATGCTCATAAAAAAGAAGAAGATGCAACTGGTGTTGTTCTAGATGATGCTGCTAAAGGCTGTGATGTAGCATTAAGTAATCTTACCGGTTTAATTAATATGAATGTTGGAGAAGCTGTTGTTGTTAACCTACCAACTATTAAAGAAGGCGGATCTAAAAAAGTAGACTTAGAATTAATTAATAATATTTATAAAAATGGAACAACAAATGGTAGAAAAATTGATAAAATAGCTATTGTAGGAACTGTTTCAAGAGCAGTAGCTAATATGTTAAATCTTCCAGTTTCTATTGAATATGCAGCACCTCAGGCTACAGCTAATGCAGCTCGTAAAGGATTAAATGTCTTAGCTTTATGTGTTGGAGATATGACTAAAGCTTTTACTCGTGAACTTGAAGAGCAAAAAATAAAATTTGATATAATTGATGGTGGAAAATAATTAATTTTCCTTAACCATTTTTAATAATGCAGCTGCTATGTCAACAGAATCAAAATCATCTTCCATAGCACTTTCAACTAATTTTACATATTTTTCCAAATTATCTTTTTCAATAGAGTTTTTAACACTGTTCATTAGCTGAGTATTTTTAATAGATTCCATTTCTTTATATGATGGAAGTTTTCTTTGTTTAATTTTAGATTTAGTTACTTTTTTAATAGTTCTTAAACTATATATTTCTTTACCTGCAACAAAGGTAAATGCATAACCCATATTACCCGCTCTACCAGTTCTTCCAATTCTATGAACATAGTACTCAGGATTTTGAGGAACATCATAGTTAACAACCACTTCTACATTAGGTACATCGATTCCACGTGCAGCAACATCAGTAGCTATTAGGATTTCTATATTTCCGTTACGGAATTTTCTCATAACCTTATCACGGGATTTCTGATTCATATCTCCATGAATCCCTTCAGCAGCATAACCTCTGTTTCTTAAGTTTTTAGCAACCCAATCTACTCTTTTTTTAGTGTTACAAAATACTAAACCTAAATTAACATCATAAACATCAATTAAACGGGTTAAATTTTCAAGTTTTTCCTTTTCTCTTGTTTCAAAATAATACTGAGTTATTTCAGGTACAGTCATTTGATTTTGAGCTACTTTTAAATGTTTAGGCTTTTTCTGATAGAATTTTGTAATTCTTTTAATTTCCTTAGGCATTGTAGCTGAAAAAAGTAGTGTTTGTCTTTGTTTTGGAGTATGTCTTAATATTTTCTCAATATCTTCTCTAAAACCCATATCTAACATTTCATCTGCTTCATCTAACACCACAGTTGAAATTCCTTTTAAGTCAAGAGTTTTACGCTCAATATGATCTAAAACACGACCTGGAGTTCCGATAACTACATGAACACCTTTATTTAATACCCTAATTTGTCTTCCAATAGGCTGACCACCATAAACCGGTAAAATTTTAAGTTTTTTCATATGTGAACCTATTTTACCAATTTCCCCAGCTACCTGAATACATAACTCCCTTGTAGGGCATAAAACAATAGCTTGAGGAGATCTATCAGGTATAAAAATCTTTTGAAGTAAAGGAACAGTAAAAGCCAAGGTTTTTCCAGTACCTGTTTGAGCTTGTCCTATAATATCAATTCCTTTAAGAGCCTCAGGGATAGTTAATGCTTGTATTGGGCTAGGCTCTTCAAAACCCATTTCTTTTATTGATTTTTTAATCTCTGCTAAAATTTCAAAATCATCAAATGCTATATTACTCATTATATGTAATATTTGTTAAACTAGCTATTTATAATTTAAAAAACTTTCTCTAAAATCTTTTAAACAGTCTAAATCTTGTGCTAAAATATTTCCACTGTTAGCATAAGCTCTATGCCGGCATCCTCCACAAATATATTTAGACTCACACTCACCACATTTTCCCTCTAAAAGATTTCTATTTCTAAGTTTTAATAAAACCTCATTATTTAACCACATATCATCCAAATCATCATTAATATTAGCTATTTTTAAATTTTGGAAATATGGGCAAGGTTTAATATCACCATTTCCATCAATAGCCATGTAAAATCTTCCAGCTCCACAGCTACCAATATAATTTCCCAATTCTTTCATAGAAGGGTTTGTATAATCTAAATTAAAAAAATGTGTTGGAATCATATTAACCCCATCACATTGAATATTTGTTGTAATATCACCAAATTGAGCATCATTAGTTAATATATGCATATCTTCTGCAATATTTTCCATATAGATTAGTTTAAATAACTCCAGTCTTTGATTAATTTCTAAATTAGAGCTAATTACATCTAGTTTATACCATCCTACACCAAGTTCTTTTAAAAACTCAATTATTTGAGGAATTTCTAAAAGATTATCTTCAGTTACTTTTGTTGAAACTTCAACATAAACATCATTTTTGCTATATTTTTTAATTGCACTAACTGCATTTTCCCATAAATTAGGAATTCCAGCTATTTCATCATGTGTTTTAGGATTAATACTTTCTAATGAAATATCTACAAATTTAACTCCTGCATCAATGTATTTATCAATGTTTTCTAAGTTAAATCCATTACTTTCCAAACAGGAATACATTCCTTTTTCATTTGAATGTTTAATAAATGATGAATCAATATCTCCAATAAAAGTAATATGTGCAACTCCAAAATTAGCTAGTTTTTCAATTCCGTCATGGATTTCCTCAAAGGACAGCTCACTTTCTCTTAAATCCCATTGAACCTGAAGTGGTGCAGCCGGAACAAATGGCTTTTCAATTCCTATTTGCCCAATACCTTTAATTACACTAACTAATCCTTTAGTCCAGTAAGAATCCTGCATTAATTCAATTAAATCTTTTTCAGACATTCCGAATGCAGATATACTTTTTCCAATTACTGTTTTTATTACTGGAAGAAGTAAACGACATTTAAAACAAATATCTGACCTTTTACCTAAATAATAATCAATAGCAACTTCTAAACGGTTTGTACCACAACGCCTACACTCATCAGTTGCTGATTTAATTAATTTTTGAACAAGTGAACTACTTACAATACCTTCAAAAATTTTTAATTTATCTTCAATATCCTGAGCATCTACTTTTTTAGATTTGGTAAAAATCATTTCTACACTTCCTTAAACATATATTGACATTAAAATATTTATATTTTAAAAGCAACAAAATACTATACATGGAAAACAAAATTATCACTGATTTAAACAAAGATTTGGACATTAAATACCATCCAGATATCAAAGGTGTTCAAATTATCGAAGGTAAAAACAATTTCCCCATTAGCTGGTTAAATCAACAGGGATATTGTGAGTATCAGATATATCTACAATACTTCCAGGGAGTAAAAGTAGGTAAAACTCAGGACATGGTTAAAGGAAGTGCTGTTCACAACCAGTTAGAAAAAAAGTTTCAGGAAACTGCAACACCTGCAACCTTTGATGAAGTACTTGAATTTTCAAAAACTGAAAAAACAATAACAAGAGAAATGTTTGTAATTTCTCCGGAATATGGAATCAGAGGATTTATAGATGAAATATGGATGACCCCTGATGAATTTGTGATAATTGATGACAAACCAGGAAATAAACCATACGGATCAACAATAAACCAGGTAAGAGCATATTGTCTTGCATTCAAAAACATGATTAATGACAACAGGAAAATTGTAGGTGCATTAAGACAACGTGGAACAGACAACATATTTTGGAGTGAAGAATTTGATGAAGATGCGCAAAAATCAATTGAATTCGTAATTGACAGAATGGAAGGTTTATTTAAAGGAGAAAAACCATTTATAAAAACAAAAAATCCAAATAAATGTAAGAGCTGCAGATTCCAAAGCTATTGTATACACGATTAAAACACAAGATTTATTTAATTAAATCAACATATGAAAGTATAATGAAAATTAAAAACATCTCCTTAGTATTTCTTATCTTATTTGTTGGAGTATTTGTAGTTTCAACTGCTATGGATTTTATGGATAATAAAGTAGCAGCTGCCCCATCACAAGGTACACTTAATATTGAGGATTCTAAAACCCATGAAGTACGAAGCGTACACTACGAAGCTAGTGGAAAATGTTACAAAGTCGTGGACGGAGATACAATCTGGGTAGATGGTATTGGAAAAATCAGATTTGTGCAAGTAAACACACCTGAGAGAGGAGACGACGGATACAAAGAAGCAAAAAACTTTGTTAAAGAAAAATGTCTTGGAAAAACAGTTTACTTGGACATTGATGACAGCAAACACTACGATAAATACAACAGAACACTAGCTATTGTTTATACTGAAAATCAAGATATAAACAGAGAATTATTAAATGAAAATTTAGCAGAAATTATGTACATACCACCAAGCGAATTTGCTAGAGGCAGTGTATAATTTCTCACTTTTTATTTTTTTTAAACAGCTCTATCAAGACCTAAATACAGCCTATTTTTCTTATAAACTTCATCTAAAATACTATTCCATTCAGAAATTTCTAAAATACCTTTATTTGGAATAATATCATCAAAATAAGATTCATGTAAATTCAAAATATCAGCCAGTACATAAGTTAAAACTTTACCGCTTGGTTTTAAATCATAAGGATCATAACCAGTAACCATTAAAACCCACATATTGTCTTTTGAAGAGCTATTATACTCTTTTCTAAGAGCCTCGTACCAGTGAAGTATTTTATTTTCACTGCTGCCTATTTCACCACAGCCAACACTAATATAAAATCCTTCATCAGAAAACTCAACAGTCTCAATAGCTTTATTAATTTTATCTTTAAGCTCAGGTGAATCAACAGCTAATTCATATTCTTCATTTGTAATATAATCAGTTAAATAATTCTCAATTTCTTTTTTATTCTTAAAATAGTCAATTGGCTGTAATCTGTCTGGATCCCTGTCACATAAATCGAATATTAAGTCTTCATCTACTTCACAAATTTCATATCCATCAAGTTTATGGGATTTATACTCTTTAAAGTCCAAGCAATAATTTTCCAAATCATCTTTATTTAAATACCATAAAACTTGCACTCTATTAATCATAAAA
The DNA here is from genome assembly GCA_963606955.1 of Bacteroidaceae bacterium. GTDB lineage: Archaea > Methanobacteriota > Methanobacteria > Methanobacteriales > Methanobacteriaceae > Methanocatella. The sequence goes on along the minus strand of CAVDAS010000039.1, from coordinate 4,950 downwards.
AACACCAAAAAAAGAAAATTAAAAGAATTTTATCTTAATTCATCAAAAACCCTTGTTTTAGTAATTGAATTTAAAATTCTATCATTTTTACCTAATACTTTACCAATAGCCCAATCAAAGATTATTGGGAACCAGTATATTTTAGTTAAATTACGGACAATAGCCTGTGCCCATGAAACATATTCTCCGTTGTTAGATCTAACTTGTAAATATAATAATGCTTTACCAACAGTAGCTCCTTTATATTTTTCACAAACAACAAAGTACACCATTACTAAAACAGGTACAACATACTGGAAATAATAATAAAGTGAATTCATATAATAAGGATTTGCTAACATGTATAAAACAAATGATACAATCCACATAAATGCTGAAACTACAAAGAAATCAGCAATATAAGCCGCAACTCTTCTTGTAAATAAACTTGCCATAATTTCACCTAATTAACATACTCTTGGAACAGGATCAGCTATTGGAGCTTCAAGTATTCTTTGCCCACCAATAGGAGTTTCAACAACAACATATTCTCCTTCAACAACTTCACCAATAATAGCTGCATCTTTCCCATATTCTTCAGTTTTAATTGCTTCAAGAACCTCTTGGGCCTTATCTGCTTTAACACCCATAACAACTTTTCCTTCGTTAGCTACTTCAAATGGATCAATACCTAACATTTCAGAAACTGCATGAACTTCTTTTTTAATTGGAATTGCGTCCTGATATAATAAAACACCATTTCCAGATTTTGAAGCCATTTCATTAATTGCATTTGCAAATCCGCCACGAGTAGGGTCTTTCATAGCACTAACTCCACCTACATCAAGTGCTTTTTTAACAACATTCCACATTGGAGCTGTGTCAGATTTTAAATCAGTTTCAAAACCAAAACCTTCCCTAAAAGACATAAGACTCATTCCATGATCACCAAGTGAACCAGTAACAATAATTTTATCACCGACTTCCAAGGTAGAATCACGAATAATTTCTCCTTTTTTAGCTATTCCAATACCTGTTGTCACCATTACAATACCATCGATTTTTCCCTGCTCCATTACCTTAGTATCACCAGTAATAACAGCAACATCCACTTCTTCACAAGTTTCATTTAATGATTTCATTATTTTATCTAAATCAGCAATAGGGAAACCTTCTTGCATTATAATAGCATTAGAAATAGCTAGTGGTTTTGCACCCATAACAGAAACATCATTAATAGTTCCTGCTGCAGAAATCCTACCAATATCTCCACCTGGGAAGAATAATGGGTCGATAGTATGGCCATCAGTAGTTACAACAATCTCATAGTCCCCTATAGGAATAGTTGCACCATCATCTAAAGCGTCTAAGCTAATACCACCATTAACACTTTTTTTAGTGATATTTTCTAAAACAGCATTGGAGATTAAATTAGCCATTACCTCTCCACCAGCACCATGATTCATACTAATTTTATCTTCTGACATTTTATCTCCTAAAAAATAATTAAAGTTATAATTATAATGTCTGTAATATCAACTATTTAATTATAGTTGTTATAATAAAAATATTAAAAAAAAGTAAATTTAAATAAATAAAATTATTTAAATTAAAATTCCGTTAAGTACACCATCTTGACCAGGTCTAGATGTTACTTTAGCATTACCTTCAGGAGTTTCTACAATAGCACCTTTGGTAATGATGTTCCTTCTTACGTAGTTTGGGTTTGCAGAGTTTTCAATTACACCTAAAACATCTACAACTTGGGATTTACCAGTAGCAGGATCAGTTAAATTCATTTTATTAGCAGTAGCTAATCTGAGTTTTTCATTTCCACCACGGGTTCTGATTTTTTTCAATCTTTTTTCATCTACCCTAGTTTCAGCTGGGTCTCTACCTAATTCAGCTTTCCTTTTTCCACGGTTTGCAACATTCCTTGCACCAGATGGTAATCTAGTTGATTTTCCTTGAGAAATTGCCATTATTTCACCTAATAAATATAATTAAATAATAATCGCGTCGTTAAGCCTCTTTCATCTAAATTGTTGCGACAAGAAGATAAATAACAATTTAAATTTTGAGAGCAATAAAGAGCCTTAAAGAATAATGATAATAAAATATTACTCTTTCATTATATATAAATGTTTTATTTATTTCAGTTAAAAATAGCTAGTAATCACAAACTGAGATATTTTGTGATGTGCTGGAAGACATATAATGATTATCTTCACCAAATACACAATTAAAATTATAGACACCTGGAGTAACATTCATTCCAAAGCTAATTTCTCCAGTCTCATCAGTTGTAGCATTAAAAGTGTTTTTTTCACCTAATTCATCAGTTACAATAATTTCAACAGATTTATCAGCAATAGGATTATTGTAAGATCCAGTTAACTTTAAATTGAATAAATCACCATTATGTAAGTTTGAATCTGTTGTAATTGCCAAATTGGTTTTTTCTTGAGAATATCCCATAGCATAAATTGAAATAATAACTAAAACAATTAATGCACCAATAATAATGCCAATGTATGTTATATTCTCTTTATTCATGATAATTCAACCTTCTGGTGAAATTTTTCTATTAAATAACAAAATACTTATAGCTAATAGTATAATTCCCATTATTAATATAAGTAGTAGGTTCATAGCTATTGCATCAAAACCCTGACCATATGTTAAAACCTGGCGGATAGCTGTAATAGCCTGATTCCATGGTAGGATTTCATAGATTTGTATTTGCTGGGAATTAATAGTAGCTATTACACAATCAGGTAATGGGATAAATGACCCTGCTATAAAACTTAATGGAACAGCAATAATTGGAGAAATACTTGAAGCCTGTTTTGCATTTTTGGAAACAGCTACAATTATTAGAGCAACAGCTACTGAAGAAAATGTAGTTAAAATACCTACAATACAAGCCAGGAATAATGTATAAATTCCTCCTTCCCATTTAAATCCAACTAAAATAGCTACCAGGAGCATTATAATTACTTGAATTACTCCAACAAAGGACCATGAAATTAGATTTCCAAGGACATAATCTTTAGTTTTCATTTTAGAAAGTTTTAAACGTCTAATCATTCCGCTTTCTTCTTCGGTAGCTACATTAGAGGCCACTACGGTTATTGTCATGATAATAGCAAATACAATTAAACCTGGAGCGTATAAATCAAATGTTGATGATGAAGAAATGTTTAAATCTTCATATTTTAAGTTGATTTCCGCAATATTTTGTCCTGAAACTTCTTTTATGATTTCTTTAGAAAATTCAGAGGTAATTCCTGAAATAACGCTACTTGCAATACCATAATCACTGTCAATTGGATTTCCTTTAATTACAACTTCCCCTAAACTAGAGCTATTTTGGCCAATATTACTTGCAAAACCCTGAGGAATAATTAAAATTGTAGAAACAGAACCGTTTTCCAGCATCTGCTTGGCTTTAACTTCACTACCAACTTCATGAATCACAAATAATGATTCGTTTTTGCTGGAATTGAAATCTTCAATTATATCTACCAACTGATTAGACATAGCTCCATTGTCATGGTTTACAATAGCTATATCTATATCGCTTTCTATGCCTCCGCCAAAAGCAGCACCGAATATAAGTACAAATACTGCAGGAAACAATAACAGGAAGAATAAGTTTTTCTTATCTCTAATTAGCTGTTTAAAATTTAATTGAACAAGGTCTAAAATTTTCATTTTTAACTTACTCCCTTAGTTGTCTTCCTGTTAGTTCAATGAATACGTCTTCTAGAGTATTTTGGCGTATGCTGATATCTACTATTTTAGAATTATTATTTTCGACTAAATGTATTATATCTGGAAGTTTTTTAACTGCATCTAGCAAAATAAGAGTTATTTTTCCATCATTTTCAAAAATTTTATTTAAACCAGAAATAGTTTTAAGAGCATTTATAATCACTGAATTGTCCTGAGGATTGTTTAATTCTATTTGGAGAACATCACCTTTACCAATTATTTGTTTTAGTTTTTTTGGAGTGTCTAATTTTAATAATTGGCCATGATCAATAATAGCTACTCTATCACTTAACATATCTGCTTCATCCATTAAATGAGTGGTTAAAATAACAGTATTTCCTAATTCTTTTTGATAGAGAATGTAATCCCATAATAATCTTCTGGATTGTGGATCTAAGCCTTCTGAAGGTTCATCTAAAACAACAATTGATGGATTGTGAATAGTGGCCATAGCTATATTCATTCTACGCTTCATTCCACCAGATAAAGTAGATATTAACTTATCTTTTTTATCAGTTAATTGTAATTTTTCAAGGATTTCAACTATCCTTTCTTTTAAAAGCTTTACTGGCATATCATACATTTTTCCCATCATATACAGGTTTTCAAAGCAAGTTAAGTTGTTCCACAAAACAACATCCTGTGGACGGATACCAATTTCTTTTTCATCAAGGTATGAAAAGTCTTTTCCATTAAATAATATTTTTCCACTCGTAGGTTTTAATAAACCTACCATCATATTAATAGAAGTACTTTTTCCAGCACCATTAGGACCTAAAAATCCAAATATCTCGCCTTTTTTAACTTCCAGAGACAAATTATTTACAACAGCAACATCATCATATTTTTTAACAATGTTTTGAAATTCAATTACAGAATCAGACATTATTTTAACCTTTTTTATTGACAGTTATTAATCTATCAAAAACCAATGATAAAGCTAATGGAAAAAGAGTACTGTTATAAAATTTAAAATTAAATCCGCCATAACATCCCATTTTTTCATTTATTTTACTTTGGTTTTTGGTGTCTTCATGAAAAAAGATATTTAAATCATTATAACAAAATTAAAAGGACAATTACCTGTCTGACATGAGGATTGGAAAAAATTAACTTTTTGAGTTGATTTGTTTTTTGATTTTAATGCATTGGCCAGTATTTTACTTCCATCAATTGCAGAGTTGATAATAACAA
>CAVDAS010000038.1:0-15546 GCA_963606955.1 Bacteroidaceae bacterium | reverse complement strand
AAAAGTAGATGATTCATTATTAAGCATTTTATAATTAGAATCAAGTGTTAAAGTACCATTAGCTGAATTTATTTCTTTATTCAAATCAGTAAATGATTTACTATTTACATTAGAATTACTGGATTCCCCAGTTAATGTGTTTCCATTATCTTCAGACACCACCTCCAAAGAATTAATTTCACCATACACAGAAGCTACATCTTCTGCACTTGAATCATTCATTAAATCTGTACTAACAGTAGCATTTAATGAAGATGCATCTTCAGCACTAGCTACACCAATTGACAGCAGTGCCAATATCAGAATTATAAAAATAACCGCCTTATTTTTAAACATCAATATCCTCCAAGATATTTAATTTTATAAAAGAAAAAACTTAATATAAAAGCTTTAAATTATGTGTTATGTCTTTAAACAGTTCTTAAGAAAGTTTAAAGCAAAAAACCTAATAAAACTTTTTTAAAACAACAATATATAGTCCTTCCATTATACATTATAAAAAAGCCCCCAAATAAAATACTTTGATGCTATAATATACAATAATAATAAATAAGTTAAACTCAATATTTAATATTTATTATTGATTTTAAGTGTTTAAAACTAAAAATAAAACCTAAACAATGTTTAAAAATAAAATAAATTCATTAAAAAAAACTAGCTATTAATTAAAAAAAAATAAAAGAGTGAAAAATCACTCTTAAGAAATAGTAATTTTATTTCCAATATGGTAATTATCCCACATAGAAGTTATGATATACTTTCCTTTGTTTAAATTAATAGTTAAACTAGCTACTCCATCATCACCAGTGATTTTATTATAAAACACTCCATTGACATTAAATTTCACTGTTTCGTTAGCTAATGGATTACCCTGACCATCTAGGGCAGTTGCGTTAAATGTGCTTCCGTCATGATAGTTCATAGCTAAATCACTTGTTATCAAAGTTGGGAGTACTTTGATGTTGTTACTTACTTCTAAGCCGTCGACTGTGGTGGTGATAATATAGTCTCCCGGTCTTAGTGTAATAGCTAAGTCTACAGTTCCGTTTTCAGTTGTATTACGTTCGTAGAATACTCCATTGATGTTGAAAGTTACACTTTTGTTTACAGCTAGTGTTCCGTTTTTGTTGTATATTGTTGCTTTAAATTTAGTTCCATTGTTATAGTATTTGGTTAAGTCACTAGCTATGATTAATGTTTTTACAAGTACATTAAATCCTTGTTGTTCACCTGTAACTGGATTATAAGCTGTTAAAGTGTAGTTTCCTGGTCTTAGGTTAATGTTTAATTTTGCAACTCCGTTTTCTGTAGTATTACGTTCATAGAATACCCCATTAATGTTGAACTTTACAGTTGTATTAACTAATGGATTTCCATAGTTGTCTAAGAATGTTGCATTGAATTGAGTATCGTTTTGATACATTTTAACTATGTCGTGTCCAATAATTGACGGAGTAATTGTTATGTTAGCGTTAGTTGTTGCTGCATTGTATGAAGAGTTTCCGAAGTATGTAACGGTTGCTGTGTAGTTTCCAGAATCTAAGTTAAGTGCCATAGAGGCAGTACCGTTTTCGTCAGTTGTTCTGTTGTATATTATTCCGTTTAAAGTGAAGAATATTGGTGTATTAGCTATTGGATTGTCGAATGTATCAGTTAATTTAGCAACTAAACGTGTTCCATCATGATAAAGCATAACCACATTATCTGCAGCTAGTACAACATCATTAGGAAGAATTGTAATACTTCCCTGTTTAGTAATTGGATTATATTTGTCATCACCGCTGTAAGTTGCTGTGATGTTATGTAGGCCAACACTTAATAGAGGAATTGTTATTTGTGCAGTTGCATTTTCAACTTCTGCAGTGTAGTTTTCACCATCAACAGTTACTATAACCTCCCCAGTTGCATCACCTGGAAGATCTACTTTAATTATACCTTCCTCAGCAAATTTAACACCTGCTGGAATTGTAACATCCATATCATAGTCAGATACTTTAGATACTGTGAAATTAGTCTTATTAGATGCTATATTGTAGTTATTATCACCAGAAAAGATTACATCAACTGTATAATTACCTGCTTTAAGATTAGTTAATGATTTAGTTGCAATGCCATCTTTAATAGTTACATTATATGTTTTATTACCAATTGTAATTTCTACATCTCCTGTGGCATCACTAGCTAGTTTAACAATTATTGTAGCATTCTGACCAACACTGATATCATCAACACTAACAGAGATTGTTGAATTGATTTTATTGACTTTAAATGCATCTGAAAATGCAATAGTTGTGTAGTTGTCATTTCCATCCCATGTAGCTGTAAATGGGTATTCATTAGCAGGTAATTTATCATTAACTTCTAAGCTACCTTGGCCATTTTCAACTGAAACAACATGTTTTTTATTATTAATTTCAACGATTACATCGCCTGTTAAAGCTATGTTACTAACACCAGTTAAATTAGCTTTAATAGTAAATACACCACCATAATCAATATCTCCAATAGCTACATTAAGTGTTGGTACAGCTTTAGCCACAGTGATATGTTTAATAACTTCACTGTCTAAATACTTCTCACTGCCAGGATATTTAACGAAAATAGCGTGAAGACCAGCAGCTAAGTTTTCAATAACCAAGTTTACGCTACCGTTTTCAATAGTTTTTGTGTAAATAACTCTATCAACCATAATACTTATATTACCTTTAGTATCAGTTGGTAGGTCAACATCAATAGTTAGATTTTGGCCAAAGGTTATATTATCTGCTGTTACATTCATCATAGGATTATATTTAGATACATTTAAAATACCTGTCTCAAGAGTTACATTATTTTCATTTACACCACCATATGATGCATAAACTGTTTCCTCACCAGAGAATTTTAGAGTGTAAATATAAGTATAATTACCATTATCCTGTGCAGTTGCCCTATATTTGAGGCTGTCTATTATAAAGTATAGATTTTGACCACCTACACTAGCTCCATCATAAGTAATAGTGGCAAATAATGTAATATTATCACCATAATACTTATTAACCGTTTTATTTCCTAAAACAGTAATCACACAAGAAGGAAGAGTGCCCATATTGTAAATATAAGTTTTATTTTCGCCAATTATGGAATAAGTATTATTATTTAAGCTAATAACACCATCATTGTAGATTACACCTTTATCTGCAGTGTTGTTAGTGAATATAGAATTATTTGCAGTAAAACTTCCTCCAGAGTTGTAGATTGCACCACCATCCTCTGCAGAGTTGTTAATAACTTCAACATTCCTCAAAGTTAAATTACCTGCATTATAAATAGCTCCACCATTAATATTTTTACCATTAGCTAGAGTAACATTGTTTAAACTAATAACATGACCATCAGTTATGTTAAATATCCTACCAGAGTTATTTGCATCAATAGTAAATCCATTACCGATAATAATAATGTTTTTATCAATAGTAATTCCATTTACAAATTCTTCTTTTTCATCAGCAGCCATTGTAATATTAGAATTAAGTGATATTACATTAGATGCATCAATTGCATTTTTTAAATCAGTGAATGTTTCAACAACACAATTCAAGGTAGCATTTTTAACATATTCCCCATTTGCCCGATCATAACTTGCACTAACAACTTTAGGTTCATCAAAGTAAGATACATAATAATTACACATATAATCGCCATTATCATAATTACGTGCTGAGTATTTCTTACCATCAATAATGAAATATAATGTTCCACCAGCTACACTAACACCATCACAATTAACCCTAGCACATAATTTAATAGTCTCACCAGGATGAACTTTAACAGTTTCATTTCCTAAAACAGTTATATCCACAGAATATAGAGTAACAGAGCCACTATTATAAATATAAGTTTTATTTTCACTAATTCCGCAAAAAGTATTATTATTTAATTTAAGTGTAGCCCAATAATCATTGTAGATTATACCTTTATATGCTGTATTGTTGGAGAACTCAGAATTAGATATGATAAGATCCCCATTATTATTATAGATTGCACCACCATAATATGCAGTGTTATTAACAAAAGTACAGTTATTCATAGCAAAACTACCGTAATAATTATACACTATACCGTCATCACCATTATTGTTAATAAAAATAGAGTTATTTACAATAAAACCATCCTTCTCATTATCAATTGCTCCACCATCACCATCTGCAGAGTTATTAACAAAAGTACATCCAGTTACAGTAAAATTAACTCCATAATTGTAGATTGCACCAGCATATTTATCTGCAGAGTTATTAACAAAAGTACAACCACTTACAGTGAAATTAACACCTTCATTCCAGATTGCACTACCCCAATCTGCAGTGTTATTTGCAAAAGTACAATTATAAATAGCTACATTATTAGCATCTTCAGTTACATGGAATACTCCATTACCATTACCATTATTTGTTATAAATGTTTTAGTACCATTACCTACAATATCCATAGTCTTATTAATCTCTATTAATGATTCTACTTCGTGAATACCGTCTGCAAGATAAATCCTACCATTATCTGGCACTAGCTCCATTGCTTTACTAATAGTTTTAACAGCACTAGCCCAACTAGTTCCAGTATTATTATCGTTACCTTTCTCATAATCTACATAAATCTTAGCATTATCCACAGTAACATTTAATTCCTGATTGTCTACACTAGCTGTTATACTGTAAATACCTATTATTGGAGCTGTGTAATTTGTTTTGAAAGTTCCATTAACAATTTTTTCAACTGTAAGATTATCACCAATAGCTAATTTAACATCTCTGGAGATAGGTAAAACAACAGTAGTTCCGTTTCTATAGAAATTAATAGATATAGTCTCAACATTAGCTGTTAAATCTAAAACAGCATATGCATTATGCCCAACAGTATAAGTAACTATATCATCCCATTTTGGATTGTTAGTACCCCACCAGTTATCAACAGCCTCACAAGAAACCTTACTATAAATCTCATCATCATAATATGCAGTGTTATTAACAAATATGGAGTTATTTACAGTGAAATAATTACCGAAATTAGCAATTGCACCACCATAACTTTTCGCATAGTTATTAACAAATGTGGAATTTTTGACATCGGAATTATCACCATAATTAAAGATCGCACCACCATCCTGATTTGCAGCATTATTAATAAAAATACATCCACCAACAGTGAAATTAGCACCACCATTGTAGATTGCACCACCAAACTCAGCAGTATTATTAACAAAAGTACAATTATAAACACTTACATTAGCAACAGTTACCCAAAATACACCATCATGATTATTAGTTGTTATAACAGTTTTAGTTCCATTACCAACAACACATACAGCCTTATCAATAGTCAATCGGCTATCTACTTTATGAGTTCCATCTGCAAGATGAATCGTACCATTAGCTAGTACCACATCCAAAGCATGAGCAATAGTTTTAACAGCACTAGCCCAATTATCACCAGTATTATTATCCATACCATTCTCATAATCTACATAAACATCTTTAAGGAAGCTAATAGCTAGTGTTTGATTATCCACGCTAGCTGTTATATTATACTCAGTTTTTGGAGCGTCGTAATATGTTTTGAAAGTTCCATCAACAATTCTACCAGTAATATTTAAATCACCAATAGCTAATTTAACATCACGAGAAATAGATAAAACATCATCAGTTCCATTTCTATAGAAATTAATAGCTACAGAATTACTATTAGCTGTTAAATCTAAAACAGCATAAGTATCATGAGTAACAGTACCATAAACTAATTTTTCCCAATCTGGAGTGTTATTACCCCACCAGTTATCATTAGCCTTGCAAGACCCTGAATTATAGATTGCATTACCGCGATAAGCTTTATTATTAACAAAAGTGGAATTACTTACAGTAAAACCAACACCCCCGTTATTAATTGCTCCACCATTTCCATCTGCAGAGTTATTAACAAAAGTACAGCTACTCACAGTAAAATCAAAACCATCATTGTGGATTGCACCACCGTCTCTATTTGCAGAGTTATTAACAAATGTACAGCCACTCACAGTAAAATTATAAGCCACATACTTTCTGTAGATTGCACCACCGTCTCCATTTACAGAATTATTAACAAAAGTACAATTATAAATAGCCATATTCGTAGCAGTTACATAAAATACTCCCTTACCATTGTTATTATTTGTTATAACTGTCTTACTTCCATTACCTACAACAGTTACATTCTTATCAATAGTTATTCTATCGCTTACAACATGAGTTCCATCTGCAAGATAAATCCTACCATTAGGCAATATTATATCCATTGCCTGTTTAATGGTTTTAACAGAATTATTCCAACTATATCCATTATTAGTATCATTACCTTTCACATAATCCACATAAACACAGTTAACAAAATTAGTAACTAGTTTCTCATTATCAACAATAGCTATTACATCATAACTGCCTGCTGGAGCAGTATAATTTGTTTTAAAAGATCCGTTAACAGTTTCTTCAGTAGTAACATTATTACCAATAGCTAAAGTAAAACTACGAGAAATAGGTAAAACTTCATTAGTTCCATTTTTATAGAAATTAATAGCTACAGAATCATCAGTAGCTGTTAAATCTAAAACAGCATAAGACTCATGAGTAACATTACCATAAACTAATTTTTTCCAATCTGGAGTGTTATTACCCCACCAATTATCATTAGCATTGCAAGTTATAAGAGTATAAATCACATTACCCTGATCTGCAGTGTTGTTAACAAAAGCACTATTACTTACACTAAATGTAGCTAAGCTATAGATTACACCACCAAGGTATCCTGTGTTATTAATAAAAGTACAGCCCACTACACTAAGACTAGCACGATTGTTGATTACAGCACTCCCATCACCATTAGTGTTATTTACAAAAGTACAATTATAAATAGCCACATCACCAGCACTGCTTTTTAGTTCAAATACTCCACAGCCATTACGATTATTTGTTATAACTGTTTTAGACCCATTACCAACAATAGTTACAGGTTTAGCAACAGTTATTTGACTGTCTACCTCATGAGTTCCATTTGCAAGATAAATCTTACCCTCAGCTAGTACTACTTCCATTGCATGTTTAATGGTTTTAACAGCACTAGTCCAATTAGCACCAGTATTTAAATCATTACCTTCCTCATAATCCACATAAACATTATTAAGGAAGCTAACAGTTAGATTCTGATTATCTAAACGAACGGTTATATTATATTCACCTGCTGGAGCAGTATAATTTGTTTTAAAAGTTCCATCAACAATTCTTTCAGTAGTACTATTTGTACCTGTAATATTTAAAGTAAAATCACGGGAAATTGGTAAAACAGTAGTAGTTCCGTTTCTATAGAAATTAATAGTTATATTTTTATTAGTAGCTGTTAAAGTTAAAACAGCATAATTATCACAGACAACATTAGCTAATTTTTCAAAATCAGGACTGTTTGTACCCCACCAATTATCATTAGCCTTGCAAGACTCGCTACTATACATTATTTTTGCAGTATCACCGACAAATGAGGAGTTACTTACAGTAAAACCAACAGCATTGTTATAAATATCAGTACCATTCATTGCAACATTATTAACAAAAGTACAACCGCTTAAAGTAAAATTCTCACCATTATTGTAAATTGCACCACCTTTAAATTCAATGTTTTCAGCAAAAGTACAATTATAAATAGCTACATTAGATACATTTACATAAAATGCCCTATTCATATGATTAGTTGTTATAATTGTCTTACTTCCATTACCAGCAACAGTTAAGGTCTTATTAATAGTTAATTGACCAGACAAACTATGAGTGCCATCTGCAAGGTAAATCGTACCATTAGCTAGTACTACTTCCATTGCATGTTTAACAGTTTTAACAGCACTATCCCAACTAGCACCAGTATTTAAATCACTACCTTTCTCATAATCTACATAAACATTTTTAAGGAAGCTAATAGATAGTTTCTCATTATCTGAACTAGCTGTTATATTATACTCAGTTTTTGGAGTTGTATAACTTGTTTTAAAAGATCCATTAACAATTTCACCAGTAGTGACATTATCACCAATAGCTAAAGTAAAACTACGGGAAATTGGTAAAACCTTATTAGTTCCATTTCTATAGAAATTAATAGCTACAGAATCATCAGTAGCTGTTAAAGTTAAAACAGCATAAGTATCATGAGTAACAGTACCATTGAATAATTGTTTCCAATCAGGAGTGTTATTACCCCACCAATTATCATTAGCTATGGCAGATTTATCAGTACAAATTACACCACCATTACTGGTTACAGAGTTATTAATAAATGTAGAGTTACTTACAGTAAAATCATCACCCCAATTTAGGATTGCAGCACCATAATCTCCAGAGTTATTAACAAAAGTACAACCTACCACAGTAAAATTAATAGCATGATTGACAATTGCACCACCACTAATTGCATGGTTATTAACAAAAGTACAACCATTCACAGTCACATTAGTAGACTTATCATTATAGATTACACTACCTACTCTTGCAGTGTTATTAACAAAAGTACAATTATAAATAGCTACATTGTTAGCAGATATATAAAATACACTATACTCATTTTTATTATTTGTTATAAGTGTTTTAGTTCCATTACCAACAATAGCTACAGTTTTATCAATATTTACAGTACGTCCCATATTATAAGTACCATCTGCAAGATAAACTCTACCATTATTTGATACTATCTCCATTGCTTTACCAATACTTTGAACAGAGCTATTCCAACTAGTTCCAGTATTATTATCATTACCTTTTACACAATCTACATAAACAGAATTATTAGCTAGTTCCTGACTATCATTTACAACATAATTACCAGAAGAATTTGTTTTAAAAGTCCCATTGACAGTTTTTCCGGCATTAGCAGTATTCAAATCATCAAATGTTTTACTAGCTACTAAATTGTCATTATCTTCAGATAAAGAATTATTTCCACTATAATCAGAAGCTACAGCTTCTGTACTTGAATCATTCATTAAATCTACACAAACAGTATCCTGTGTAGTATTCAATGAAGAATCTTCAGCACTAGCTGCACTAATAGACAACAGTGCCAACATTAGAATTATAAAAATAATAAACTTATTTTTAAGCATTATATCCTCCATAAATTTTAAAACAACACTTTTATATCTCCACCATACATTATACCCTAAAATATGATGTATAACAATAATAAATTAAGTTAAAAAGAATATATAATACTTATTATCGATTTTAACTGTTTAAAACTAAAAATTAAATCTAAACAATGTTTAAAAACAATCCAAATTCATTAAATAAACTAGCTATTAAATTAAATATACAAATAATTTTTAGAAAACTTAACATAATTTATCAATTATACTCGATAAATTTTGAAAAAAAAGTAAAAATTTCATTTATAGTCTATAAAAATTAATTGCATCAAATCATATGTCTTTCTTAGAACAGCTGTTTAGACTTAAATAACATCATTTTTTAAAAATTCAATCATATTCATGTGTTTTATGCCATTATTTGAAAAATCCATACTGTCCATACTTAAAACATACTTTTCATAATCATCCCCAATTGCTCTTAGAGAAGCAAATTCCCGATTAATTGTTTCATCACTAGCTAATAAATAAGTAACTTGAACATAAATCTTTCTATTAGACTTATTACAAACAAAATCCACTTCCCTACCATTTATATCCCCAACTTTTACATCATAACCTCGTCTAAGCAATTCTATATAAACAATATTTTCAAGTATTTGACCAGTATTTTGCATATCTTTACCGACAATAGCTTGATTAAACCCATGATCTGCTAAATAATATTTACCATTAGTTTTTAATATCGCTTTGCCTTTTAAATTTTCTTTTTTAGCCCAGTAAATAAAACAGGCATTTGTAGAAAAGGACAAATAATTTAAAACCGTGTCTGCAGATACTTTCAATCCTTCATGTTTTAAATATTTAGATATTGAATTAGCTGACACTCTTTGGCCAATATTTGAGATTATAAATGTTAAAATACTGTTTAAAATTCCGACATTTCTTAAATTATGCCTAGAAATAATGTCTTTTAAAAGTATGGTGTTGTATATGTCTTCCAAATATGAAAATTTATCTATATCCTGTACCTGTTGCAGAGAAGGCATTCCCCCATATTTTACATATTCATTAAACAATTCTAGTTCATTATTTTTTGTATCCAAATTATTTATTTCTTTTTTATATTGTAAAAACTCTTTAAATGAAAATGGATAAATATCTATATGAAAATATCTTCCTGCAATTAATGTAGCTAATTCTCCAGATAGTAATTCAGAATTAGACCCAGTTATATACATATCGCAATCAAAATCAACATTATAGGAATTAATACTTTTTTCCCAACCCTCAATGTTTTGAATTTCATCAAATAACAAATATATTTTACCAGAAGTATTTTTAATTAAATTATTGACACATTCATCCAATTCAATGAAATTTTGAATTTTATTGTATTTTTGAGATTCAAATGATATTAAAAATATGTTTTCTTTAGAAATTCCCATCCCGATTAGTTCTTCTTTTATAGCATGTAATAAATAGGTCTTACCACTTCTTCTAACTCCAGTAATGATTTTAATTGGCTGAGTGTCAATTAATCTTCTGATTTTTTCTAAATATAATTCCCTTTTTATCATTTGAAAACACCTATTTCAAGTTATATTTTCAAAACATATAAATTTTATCGATTATACTCGATAAATTTTGAAAAAAAGTAAAAATTTCTTTTATAGCCGATAAAAATTAATTGCTTCAAACTCGTTAAATTATTGATTTAAGAGTGTAAAATTGTTTTTAGAGAAAACTGACTAATTTATAAACTATAAAGTCAAATAGAGTAATGCACGTGCAAAATAAGTAGGAGGCATTAATATAAATTACCATATGATTGACATAACATTAAAAGAACTAGCTAATACATCAATAAATGAACTCCTAGAGTTCACAAATATTGATTACAGAGTCATAGAATCTGCTAAAACCGAATTTACAGAAATGAAAAACAAAAGATACCATTTAGACTATGTGGGTAAAACAAAAGACAAAATTTATATTCATATAGAATTTAAAGCAAGAGCTCCAACAAAAGAAGAATTGAAAAAAATTCTCACTTATGCAATCTTATTACACGATTACACAGGCTGTTTTGTCGAAACCTACATTATCTGTGTTCAGTCAATACCAAAAGACCACATAATCTACCAATATAGTGAAGAAAATGTTTTTAAAATTAGAGTTATCTCTTTAAAAAACATTGATGGAGATGAAAAAATAAATAGTATAAGTAAAAAAATAAAAAATAACGAAGAACTAACTAAAACAGAAATACTTGCTTTGGAATTAATACCATTTACTAGCTACGAAGAAACAACCGAAGAAATGACCTTAAAAACTGCCAAATTAACTAACGAAATAACAACATTAACTGAAGACGAACTTAACAAGATTAAATACATCCAACAAGGCATATGCTCCAAAGTAATTGAAGAACAATACCAAGATGAAATAATGGAGGAGATAAAAATGAGAAACACATTATACGATAATGCCAGAAAAACAGGGCAAAAAGAAGGAATGGAAAAAGGAAGAGAAGAAGGAATAAAACAGGGAATGGAAAAAGGAAGAGAAGAAGGAAGAGAAGAAGGAATGGAAAAAGAAAGAACAAACACTGAAAACATAATAAAAACACTAATCCAAAACGGAACACTGCCAGCAAATACACTAAATTACATATATGGCACAAAATAAAGGAGATGAAAATGATAAACACAATATACTATGACGCTCTAAAAACAGGTGAAAAAGAAGGAATACAACTAGGAATACAAGAAGGAATACAAGAAGGAATACAACTAGGAATACAAGAAGGAATACAAGAAGGAATACAACTAGAAAGAACAAAAACCAAAAACAAAATAAAAACACTAATCCAAAAAGGAATACTACCACCAAACACAATAGAACTCATATACAACACAAAATGATGGCTTAATAATAGCTAAATTATTAAGCCTCAAATTTTTTTAAAAAATAAAATATTTAAGATTCAATAGCTAATATTATAAATAACTAAAAAAAGGATGTGTCATAATATGGCAGATAATATTAAAACAAGTGTAGAAGAATTACGTAACCTTATTAGTATTGAAAATGTTGTTGGAAAACCTATTGACGCTGGAGATCAATTTTTAATCCCTGTAATGAGGATGGGAGTAGGTTTTGGAGCTTGCGAGAACCTTCTTGGTAATGAAGGTAATGATACTGTAGGTGCTGGAGCCGGTGTTGAACCTGTTTCTATGGTAATTATTCCTAAAAATGCTAAAAGCGGAGAAGGAGTTAAAGTTGTTAACTTAACTAAAGGAACTGAAACCAACAAAGCATTATCTGATATTGGATTAATTGTATCTGATCTTGTTAAAAATTACTTATCACAATCTTCAGAAGAATACGATGAATCTGAATACATTGAACCTGAATTTACAACAAGTGACGACGAAGAATAAAATTAAAAAAGGGATATTTTGAACACCATATACATCCTAGGAATGATTTTAGCTATAATCATTCTGATTCTTATTATTTTTTTATATATGGGTCTTAGAATATCACTTAGCTTTGAAAAAACTGACAGCGGCTTTAAAGCAATTATTAAAATAAAAATCTTTAAAAAAATAACTATTTATAATTCTTCAAAAGAAAAAAAATCTAAAAAAGAAGAAGATGAAGATGAAAAAGAGTCTAAAAATTTAATAAAACCTCTTAAAAATAGCTTACCTTATCTTTTGGATTTTTTAAAGAAAACTACTAAATCTATTAAAGTTAAAAAATTAGACACCCATCTTAAATTTGGATTAGCTAGCTATGCGGATACTGCTCAATATATCGGATATATTTGGGCTGTTATTGGCTTTATTAAATCATTATATCCTGTTTCTAAAGTAAGTGCTGAACCTATATTTGAAGATCCTGTAATTGATTTTAAAGGAGATATAAATGTTGACATTAATCTTTTAAAATTACTCCCTCCGGCAATTAGTTTAATAGGTAAAAAAGAAGTTAGAGATTTAATTAAAGCTTTTAGAGGTGATAAAAGTGATAAATGAATTTGCAAATCACCAAAAAGAACTTTTTGATAAATATTTTAAAAAAGATGAAGAATTAACCTTTAAAAAAATAGCTGTTGGTGATGATAACTTTTATTTTATCTATAACTCCAGAATAGTTAGTTTTAAAGACCAACTAGCTAGTTATGAACTAAAACCAGTTGGATTTATTCATAACCATGATAAAGAATACGATTATTACTCCTTTGATGGTAATTGCCATGGTTATGAAAGTATTGTTAAAGAATTTGTTGAGAAATGCCTTATTTAGGTAGTGGAATATCCTGGGCAGACACTATAACTTCAACAATATTATAATCATCCGAATTTTCTAAATCCTCAAGTTTTTCAACTCTCTTTGCTTTTAAGCCATATGCATCAGCTATTTTTATAAAATCAGGATTTTCCAAATCTATTTGATAAGGTTCCATATCATACCTGTTAACTTCATGCTGTCTTATAATAGAGTATTGTGAGTTATTTAAGATGAAAATTAAAATATTCAAGTTATATTCTTTTATTGTAGCTAGTTCCTGAATATTCATCTGGAAATCCCCATCTCCATTAATTACAATTATCTTTTTATCCGGATTTGCAATAGCTGCCCCTATTGCTCCGCAAACTCCATAACCCATTGGCGCCAAATCTGCCTGGAATAATAATTGTCCAAAACTAGAAGACTTTTTAAGAAGTGTCAGCCATGTAATATGACTTCCAGCATCCCCAATTAGAATATTATCTGAGTATTGTTTTAAAATCTCATTAATAGCTGCCTGTGGTTTTAATGGCAGTGTTTTATCATCTATACCTTCAACAGCTATGTTATTATCTATTTTTAGTATTTCATCTAGCCATCCTACTTTTTTAAAGTTTATTTCAAATAAAAAGTCCTCAACACATCCCTGAATTGGATAATCTCCCTTAAGCTGGGATTTATTAATATTTACATGAATTAATTTATCTTTAATTTCATCCAGGTTTGTAAAAGTTCTGGGGGATGCTTTTGAACCTAGGGCTATTATACAGTCTGCATGTTTAATTGCATAATTTGCCCTAGGTGTTCCTCTTATACCTACCAAACCTAAATTTAAATGGCTGTTTTCATCTATAATTCCTTTTGATGTAAATGTAGTAGCTATCGGAATATTATTATTTTCTATTAAATCTTTTATAGCTTTTTTTTGTGAAATAGCACCAGAACCTAATACAAGCAGTGGTTTTTCAGATTTATTTATTAATTCCTGGGCTTTTTTAACATTTGACAAGTCATTTTCACATAAATAACATAAATCAAAGTCCTGGAAGTCCTCACTAAGTAAAACATCAGTTGAGAGATTTATATGAATTGGTCCCTTAGGATCATGTTTAATTTTATAAATAGCTACTCTTAAGGCATATATTGCTTCAGTTCCATTTAATGGATTAAATGACTCATCAGTAATATTTTTAAACATTTCCACAGTTGGAGCTGACTGAAAAACATCATCATTTCGTATAGAAGTCGGATTATCCCCTGTTAAGACCAAAACTGGGATATTATCTTTATATGCACCAGCCAGCGGCATTGTAAAATTTAGAGCACCAGGTGCTGCAGTAGCTACACAAGCACTTAATTTATGAGAAGACCTGTAATGTGCATCTGCTGCATGTAGAGCTGCCTGTTCATGTCTAACTAAAATATGATTAATTTTAGAGTCTTTTAGAGCCCTATAAAATGGTAAAATCTGCTCGCCAGGAAGGCCGAAAATGTTTTCCAGACCTTCCTCTTCCAAGATTTTAACTAAATAGCTAGCTACATTCATTGTTTATTCCTCTTCCTGATATGAACCATTATACTGACCTGATCCTTCAACTTCAAAAACAACTCCCTGAGCTATTCTATCTCCTTTTTTAATTTTATATTCATAATCTCCATGATTATAAATCATAAACATTAAAGTTCCGAAAAATCCAGGGTCTCCAACAGCTGTCTGAACAGAAATAAATGATCTAAGTAAAGTAGATCTTGGCAGGTATAGCATTGAATAACCTTTTGGGATTTTGATTTTACGGTCAATAGAAGCTAAATAAGCAGTGTGAGGCTTTAAAGTATAAATCGGACCTTCAAGTTCTTTAATTTCAGGTAAGTTTTTTTCATTATCAATTAGAGAACCTTCACTTTCCTGAGTATAAATTTTATCTAATGCCAAATCAATTCCTGAAGGCTGTACCAAATCTTTAAAGTCAGGAAACAGTTTAATGAGTTCTTTTTCACCAAGCATAATAATCACGTAATAGATAGTTTATTATACATAGTTAATAAATTTTAAAAACAATGAGCAATGCTATCAAGTTAACTTTTTTTGTTTAATTTTCTTTATTTTTTTGATTTAG
>CAVDAS010000037.1:0-15567 GCA_963606955.1 Bacteroidaceae bacterium | reverse complement strand
CACCATAATTATTATAAATTGCCCCACCAACAGAACTTGCTACATTATTGGTAAAGCTATTATTACTTACAATAAAATTCTCACCATAATTATTATAAATTGCCCCACCAACAGAACTTGCTACATTATTGGTAAAACTATTATTACTTACAATAAAATTCACACACCAATTATAGATTGCCCCACCATAACTTGCTGTATTATTAGTAAAGCTATTATTACTTACAATAAAATTCACACGATAATTATAGATTGCCCCACCATAACTTGTTGCCTTGTTGTTGATGAAGTTATTATTACTTACAGTAAAATTCGCACCAGAATCCTTATAGATTGCCCCACCACGACTTGCTGTATTATTAGTGAAATTATTATTGCTTACATTAAAATTCGCACCATAATTACGGATTGCACCACCATCAGAACCTGCTGTATTATTAGTGAAATTATTATTACTTACAGTACAATTCACACCATCATTATAAATTGCTCCACCATCAATGCCTGCAGTATTATTATTGAAATTATTATTACTTACAGTACAATTCTCACGATAATTATAGATTGCTCCAGCAAAACTTCCTGTATTATTGGTAAAGTTATTATTACTTACAGTAAAATTCACACCACAATTATAAATTGCTCCACCACCATAATCACGTGTTGCCTTGTTGTTGATGAAAATATTGTTGCTTACAGTAAAATAATTTACATCATAATTATAGATTGCTCCACCATAACTTGCTGTATTATTGGTAAAATTATTATTACTTACAGTAAAATTCACACCACAATTATAGATTGCTCCACCACAACCTTCATTATTAATAGGTGCTGAAGTTGATTTTTTTGCTGTATTATTCATAAATGTACAATTACTTACACAAAATAGCTCCCCAGTGTTGTAGATTGCTGCACCATCACCAATAACGTTTGCATTTATTAAAATTAGATTTTTAAGAGTGACATTAGTACCACTCACATTAAATATGCGTACATTATTACTTCCAGCATTTGCATCTAATGTATAACCATGACCATCAATAGTGAAATTATTTTTAGTAATTATAATGCCTGTAAAATTAGTTGTTCCTGAGTATTTATAATCACTAGCTAAATCTAGCACACTATTATCTGATTTATTATTAATTTCCGTTTGTAAATCATCAAAACTTTTTTCAGTATTTGAAGACTCTTTAATTTCGCCTCCAGTGTTAGAATCAATAGCCCCACTTCCTAAATTTGAAGTAGAAACTTCTGAAATGTTTTCATTTGATTCATCAACTAAAATAGCATTCATTGATGATGAATCACTAGCACTAGCTACACCAACAGACACTAATGCCAGTATCAAGATTATAAAAATAAAAAACTTATTTTTAAACATGAATATTCCTTTTCCTCCTTATTTTAAATGTTAACCCTATTATTACAACAAGTAAAAAATATACTTGATATTTGAAATTATATACCTGACTATATTTAAACATTGTGACTAAAAAAGAAGAAATATACTTTAAAAAAATAAAATCAATTTATTTTCCGCCCAATATGATTTTAGATAAAAAATAACACTTAAAATTTAAAAATAAAGATTAAAAATTAAAATTTTAAGTTTTCACAAAAATAATTTATATCACAACAATCAATAAAGTAATATTATGAGAATTATATTAGCAGGAACTGGTAGTGCAGTTGGAAAAACAACAATAGCTACTGGAATTATGAAAGCATTAAGCGAAAAATATGATGTTCAACCCTTTAAAGTAGGGCCAGACTATATTGATCCAACTTACCACACACTAGCTACTGGAAATACCTCTCGAAATCTTGATTCATTTTTTATGAAGGATGGTCAGGTAAGAGATGCTTTTCTAAAAGCTATGGAAAAAAAAGATATAGCTATTATTGAAGGCGTACGTGGACTTTATGAAGGTATTGACTCTGTAAACGATACTGGAAGTACTGCATCGATAGCTAAATCCCTAAATGCTCCTGTTATTTTAATTATTAATTCTAGAAGTTTAGTAAAAAGTGCTGCAGCATTAGTTCTAGGATTTAAAGCTCTGGATCCTGAAATTAACATTGCCGGAGTTATTTTAAATAAAGTGAAAAATAATGCTCATTACTTAAAAACTAAAAGATCCATTGAAGAAATTACTGGTGTTGAAGTAATTGGAGGAATTATTCGTGATGAATCTATTTCTATTGAACAAAGACACCTTGGACTTGTTCCCGCAGTTGAGAGGGAAAATTCTCTATCATTTATTGAACTTTGGTCAAATATAATAAAAGAATCCATAGATTTAGATAGATTAGTTGAAATAGCTAAAGCTGCTCCTAAATTAACCTCATCAAGAGAAGCTATTTGGAATAAACTAAATAACAAGAAAGTTAAAATTGGAGTAGCTTATGATGAAGTATTTAACTTTTATTATAAGGAAAATATTGAATCTCTAGAAGCTAACAGCTGTAAAATTAAATATTTCTCACCTCTAAAAGATGAATCATTACCTGATGTAGACGGATTATATATTGGCGGAGGATATCCTGAATTATTTTCTAAGGAATTATCTAAAAATACAAACTTATTAAGCCAGATAAAACAATTCCATAATGAAGATAGACCTATTTTTGCAGAATGTGGTGGTTTAATGTATCTTATGAAGTCTATTCATGATGATAAACAAGTTGGAGTCTATCCATACAAAGCTATTTTAACAAATAAAGTTCAGGCTTTAAAATATACAATAGCAGAAGTTAAACAGGATAATATAATTTCTAAAAAAGGTGAAAAATTTAATGGACATGAATTCCATTATTCAAAAGTTTTAGTAGATAATTGTAAACACAATTTAGCTTTTAATATTTTAAGAGGAAAAGGTTCCTATAACAGTCAGGATGGATTTATAGATGGAAATACACTTGCAAGCTATGTCCATACACATGTAGCAGCTATGCCTAACTTTGGAGGAAATTTAGCTATTTCTGCAAGAGAAGTTGGAGGATGATTATTTATGAATTTTAAAAAATTTGACTTTTTTTCACCCTATATTGTAGCATTTGCAATTGTTGTATTTTTATCAATGGGATATATTGGATCATTTAATTACAGATTTGAATATCCTTTAAGCTTAGAAACAATTGGAGTTGTTTTACTTGGAACTTTAGTATTTTTAGCTGGAGCAGGAATTGTAAAATTTAAAGTTACAATAGATAAAAAAGAATCTTGCCCAATATACAATAGAATAAACAATTTTTTCAGTGAAAAAATATTAACTATACTTGTTTTAATAGCTATTATACTTCAATCATTGAATATGGTACTTATTGGAGGAATACCTCTATTTAATAGTGTATTAAAATCAAATGCAACTACAAATATCTGGAGAATAGCTTATCCGCTATTTTTAATTATGATAAATATCCTAATAGCCAAATATTATAAAAAAAGATATTTAATTTTAGTTTTAATCGGAGCTTTAATATTTGGATTAAATGGATATAGGACATCAGTTATTGGAATTTTAGTTAGTGTATTTATTACAATGTACTATACTAATAAAATAAACAGGAAACTGGGAATTTTATTTATAGCATTAATTGCAGTTGGCCTACTAGCTATTGGTTATATTGCATCCCAGTCTATTTCAAATCAACATTGGATGTTAAATCCTTTAGAATTAATCTTTTACAGAGCAGGATTTACTTTAGAAGTATTTCAAAGAATTTTAAGATTAGGAGGCACTACTCATGGCCATATTTTATCTATGATTTTTTCAAGTGGCAGTCCAAGAACTTTTGTTGGAGAGTATGTCCTTACAGACCATGTATGTATAACTTCAACTATATTTGGACCAGCATATCTTGATTTTGGATTAATTGGTGTCTTAATACAAATGTTTTTCATGGGAGTATTTTTAAAAGTACTCAATATAGTTGGAAAATATAAAAAAGAAGTTGGAATAGGACTTTATTCCATAATTTTAGTACATACCTTAATCTGGATTGAAACAGGACCAACAGACATTATGATATGGTTCTTGTATCTGTTAGGATTTATTATAATTATTTTAAATTATAAAAATATTAAATTTAAATAAAAATTAATATAATCAATATAATTAAGGAAACAAAGAATATAACAGTTCCTCTAATGATAAAAAATCTACTTCTTTCTGAGAAGAAATAAGTTAAACCATAAGACAGTACTAGAGCAGCAATCATTTCAACTAAACCACCTACTCCACCACCTGCTTTTAAAACATTACCAAAAAGATATGATAATGCATAAGAAACAATTACAACTAAAATTACAACTGCTATAGGATTAGCTAGAATCTTTGATAAGATTTCTGAAATATTAGCATTCATTGTTGGTTTAGAATCATAATAATAAGAATTTAGAGGAGCTAAACTTGCTCTTTGTTGGGACTTGTTATGACCTCCAAATTTAGATAATAAATTATTAGAATTATGAGAATGCTCATATGGATACAGAGAATTAGAATTATTATAAATAAGCTCTTTTTCATCTTGTTTTCTCATTAAATAATCCATATCATCAGAATCATATGAATAATCATAATAATCCCCACTAACTACTTCATCTTCTTGTGCTGTATCTAAAGTTGATTGAGTATCAGTTTTATCCTGATATTTTTTAGCTAATTCAATTAAATCCTCCCTATCAACAAGTTTGATATTTTTTCTAAGTGCATAATTAGTAGCTTGATTTGTAAAACTAGCTGATGTGACAATAGCTACTTTAGAAGCTTTTAAGCTTCCAGCTACATTTTCCATCTCTCTTAATACATCAACTCCGACTTCAAAATCCTTATCATAGTTTTTACATGCTACAACTACACCAAAATCCCCAATTGTTGTAGGTAGAATTGCATAAATATCTATAACCCTTTGTGAAGTTTTAAAATTCTTATAAACTTTAAACCCTGAATCTTCCATCACTTTAGCTATAAAATTAATCAATTGTGGTTTTTCCAATTTTCCACCTGTAAGTCTTTATTTTAAAAAAAATCTACTAATATATTTTATACATGAAATTGTTATTAAAGTTTATCATATTAACATAAATTATTTTAAGTACCAAAATATTATAAAATTATATGAAAGCATTAATAAGTAACGATGATGGAGTAAATGCTACAGGAATATTAACTGCTAAAAATGCTATTGAAGATTTATGTGATGTTTATGTAGTAGCCCCTGAAACCCAACAAAGTGGAATTGGGCATGCAATAACTCTTTATAATCCTTTAAGAATAAATCCAACAACATTACGAGATAAAAGCCAAGCTTATGGAGTAACTGGAACACCAACTGATGCAGTTACTTTTGGATTATTTGAAATTATGAGTGAAATGCCAGATATAATGATTTCCGGAATAAATACTGGTTTTAATCTTGGAAAAGCTGAATTAACAACATCTGGAACACTAGGTGCGGCACTTGAAGCTGCAAGTTTTGGAATTCCTACAATAGCTATTTCTCAAGAAGTTACAAAAGATTATGTTAAATTTGAAAACGGAACTGTAGATATTGATTTTAGTTTTGCAGGAAAAATGCTTAGAAAACTTGTAAAAAGAGTACTAAAAAAAGGATTACCTGAAGGTATTGACTTATTAAATGTAAATATACCTGAAAATCCAGTAGATGAAGAATTTGAAGTTGCAAAACTAGGAAATAGAATGTACACACCAATAATCCATAGAAGATTAGATCCACGTGGAAAACCTTACTATTGGATTGGTGGAGATTCTTACAATTCAGATTGTGAAGGAACAGATAGTCACTGTCTTAAAAAACTTAATAAAGCTACCATAACCCCTCTTAAAATTGATTTAACTGGAGATATGGATTTAATAAAAGAATGGTTAAAATAACTTAAAGGTTTAAATCTTTAAGTATTTTATCTCTTTCGCAACGGAGTTCATTTAAAATTTTCTCATCAGTACATCCATCTTTTTGCAATCTAGCTAAAGTCTGTGTGATTGCTTCTAAATTTTGTTCTAATAAATTAATTGCCATATTATATTTTATGTAAACAATAAGTATATGAACTTTTTTAACAGGAACCTACACAAGTTATATAAAGTTTAAAAATTAATAGTAAACTATAAAAATCGGGTTTTGATTTAATGAACAATAATGAAGAAATAAATAAATTATTTTTACAATTTAAAGGTAAAAATGTTAGTGTAGACCTTAGAGACAATAACCACAGCGAAGGAAAAGTAATAGCTGTTGATAATTACTTAAATTTAGTTCTCGAAACTGAAAATGGTTTAGAAACTATAAAAGGAGGAAATGTAGTTTTAGTTAGTTTAAAAGACTAGCTAATAATCTACCACAATTCCCAAAATCTCTTTTTTACCATTATAAACATCCATAGCTATTTGAGCAGCACCAATAGCTCCAGATTCCTTAGAAATAACTTTTAAAGGATATTTATTTTTAAAGTACTTATTAATCTTATTTTCAAAATTAAAAGGTTGGGTTGTACTACCTATAGAACCAGTTAAAACAATACCCTCAATTTCATTTTCACAAACAATATCCAATCCTGCGATTTCCATAGCTACAGTCATTATTAAAGTATCAATAGCTAATTTAGCCTTTTTATCCCCTGATTTATAATTAGCTAATAATTGATCTTTCATATTAGCTACTTTTCCATCAATATCAGCTATTTTAACAGCACCAGCATGTGAAAAACGATTATTTGCTGAGAAATTTTCCCCGTCAATTTGTCTAATCATTTCCAAATCAATTGGACCATGCACAACACCCATAGCACCAAGACAAGCATCAATAGCTCCTTTAATTCTACCATCCTCAATTAAAATATCTACACTATTGGAACTAATATCTGCTACAATCATGTTTTTCCAGCCAGTTTCTAAAAATGCATTATAACATATACTAACTTTTTCAGGACTGGCCTGATGAGAATAAGCAGCTCTAAATAATTCATCTAATGAACCAGAATCTTTATGAAGGCCCGGTATCATAATAGCCGGGATTTCTGACTTTTCTATTTCACCAAAAACAGATGTTCCGCCACCAGTAACTTTCCCAGCGCCATTAATAGATAAAATTCCTCTATTTTCAACATCAGCAATGTTTTGAATCTTGTTTATCCCATCACCCATTGCATAAGTAACCGCCATTAAATCAACAGAATTTAAATCTATTCTTTTAGATAATTCTTCAATAGCTGACAGCTTACCTTGTTTGGTTTCTTCTCTTCCTATTTTAAAAACATCTAGAACTTCACCACCGCCAGACATAATACAAAAAGAGATTCCAGTAGTTCCATGATCCATTCCTATAAAAACCATAATAATTGCATCCAAAAATAATTATAAAAAAAAGAGAAAAAAAGAGTAAAATGATTAAATTATTTAATCATCTTTTTGTAATCCACAAGCTTTTCTGAGTCTTTCTCCAACAACTTCAATAGTTTCTTGGTCTTCAGCAGCTCTCATTTCTTTTAAGTTTGCTGCATCAGTTGCGTTTTCATCAGCGAATTGTTTTTTGAAAGTACCATCTTGGATTTCAGATAAAACTTTTTTCATACCTTTTTTAGTTTCTTCAGTTATGACATAGTCTCTTCTAGTTAATCCACCGTATTCTGCAGTGTTACTTACATCTTTCCACATTCCACCGAAACCATGTTCGTAAATATCATCAACAATGAGTTTTACTTCATGACAAGTTTCAAAGTAAGCAATTTCAGGTTGATAACCAGCTTCTACTAAAGTTTGGAAACCAGCATTGATTAATGCAGTAAGTCCACCACATAAAACAGCTTGTTCACCGAATAAATCAGTTTCAGTTTCTTCTTTGAAAGTAGTTTCAATTACACCAGCTTTAGTGAAACCACAAGCTTTTGCCATACCTAGTGCAAGTTGTAATGCATCTCCAGTAGCATCTTGTTCAATAGCTACTAAACCAGGAATTCCAAAACCATCTAAGTAAGTAGTCCTTACTCTGGAACCAGGTCCTTTAGGAGCAAACATTACTATATTAACATCTTCATTTGGTTTGATTAAACCAAAGTGGATGTTGTAACCGTGAGAGAAGGAAATGGTGTTTCCAGCTTCAACATAAGGTGCGATTTGTTCATTGTAGATTTTTTCTTGGATTTCATCAGGAAGTAATATGTGGATGATATCTGCTTCTTTAGCTGCATCAGAGAAGGATTTTACAGTCATACCATCTTCTTTAGCTAAATTCCAAGAGTTACCATTTTCTCTAAGTCCAACAATAACATTAACACCACTGTCAGCCATGTTTCTAGATTGTGCTCTACCTTGGCTTCCATAACCCATTACAGCTACGGTTTTGCCTTCAAGAGCATCAGTATTTACATCTGCGTCGTAATACATTTTCATTTTAACTTCTCCTAATATAATTTTAATAAATATAAGATATTTAAAGTACTTCAAATATCAAGTAGTATATATTAATTTTTCAGCTTATAAACATAACTACTGACATTAAATCTTTTTTTAAACAAAGCAATTTTCAATTATAAGAACAATTTTCCAATTATAAGTAAATTTAACTGTTTTAAATACTTCTAATTTTATATAAGTCAAAATACAATAATATTTTGAAAAAATAGACTGAAATTAAATAGAATGATGAGTTAAGAATATGAATAAATAAAATTTACTCATATACCCTCATTACTAAATTAAAGGAGGGGAGAAAATGACCAACCAAAAGGCGTATATAATTCAAATGATCATATATTTTTTTGTGATATTGATTATTGAATTAATATTATAATCCAAATATCATATTAAGAGAGTTAATATTGGCTTTTTATCTCTGCTAATTCCCATTTTAGCACAGTCTAATAATTTTTCCCAAGTTAATTCTCAATAATTAGATTATTTACTATCAACAACATATTGGAAAATAAGATAATAATATACTGTTAGATTACAAGATAAACTTGTAATCTCCCATTAACAGCATTTTAGAATGACAAGCCATTTTATGACTTCCCAAAAGTGAGCAAATCTATTTAGCTTTGCTTAATTAATACTAGTCATCCATCATATTTATAATTTCGCTTTAAACAACTTAAAAATTAATTTCACATTAAAAAATTGCTTCAACTACGAAATACTAGCTAAAATAGGTAGAGGGCGGGAAAAAAGTAATTTGATTATATTTTTACATATTTTTGTTTTTATTTTAGATTCATTTTTTGTATTAATGTTCTTACATGTTTTTCTGAATAATTCATCTTCTATTATAATAGATATAAAATTAATACACGACCACATAGATTTAAACTCATTAATATATGAAATAAACAATGTTAAAAAAATTAAACACAAAACAACTCAAAAAGTTAATTTTTCCCCATCCCTTAGAAAAATAGGAAAAATATCAATATTGGATAAATAAAAGTTAAAATGTTGCCATATATAGAAAAATCTATATTCCCCTCATGACAACACAACAGATAAGATACTTCTTATACCAAAATAATTGTAAGAATCTCTCAAGCAAACCCTTTTGGCTTTGCCTACATAATACTAGTCATCCATCATATTTATAATTTCGCTTTAAACAACTTAAAAACTAATCTCACATTAAAAAATTGCTCCAACTACGAAATACTAGCTAAAAATAGCTAAAAATAAAAAAAAAGCAGATGATAATTTACCTATCATCCACTACAACATTTAATTCCCCTGTAACAATGTCCATCATAAGACCATGAATTGGTACATCTGGAATAAGAGGATGATTTCTTACTTTTTCAACAGTATCTTTAACATTTTCCTCTTCATCTTCAAATCCACCAATCCAAGATTTTAAATCAACTTTGTCAATTTCTTCTTGGGGAATTCCTCTCTCAAGCATAGCATTTCTTAATTTTTCCGCATCAGTACCTGCCATACCACACTCAGTGTGACCGATAATTAAAACTTCCTGGGCACCAAGTGAGAAAATTGCAGCAGCTATTGAACGAATAGCATCTTCGCCTACAATTGTATTTCCTGCATTTTTGATTATCTTAGCATCTCCCCTTTCAATGCCAAGAGCTGGTTCTAAAAATCCAGTTAACCTACAATCCATACAAGTTAGGATAGCTAACTTTTTTTGAGGGTGGTGAGATAATTCCTCACCTTCAAATTCATCTACAAATTTCTTATTATTCTCCAAAATTTTATCAAGAATCATCATGACTGAAATCCACGAGACATGGCTGTAAGGCCTGTACGTGAAATCTTTTTAATTCCATAACCTTTTAAAAGAGATAGGAATGCATTTATTTTTTCAATATCCCCGGTTATTTCAATAATTAAAGCTTCTTCACAAACATCAACTATTTTCGCTCTAAAGATGTTTACATACTGCATTATTTCTGCTCTAGCTTTTTCATTTGGAATATTAACTTTAACTAGACATAACTCTCTTTTAACAGCATTTTTAGTAATATCATTTATTTTAATAACATCCACAAGCTTATTTAGTTGTTTTGTAACTTGCTCTAATATTTTTTGATCAGCTCTAACAGTAATAACCATACGGGCTAATCCTTCAACTTCAGATTCGCCAACTGTAATACCATCAATATTAAATCCTCTTCTAGTAAATAGGCCAGCAACCTTTTGCAATACTCCCGGCTTATCTTCAACTAATGTACTTATAACATGATAATCTAGTGCCATTTAACTCACCTATACATCTTTTTCAAGCTTATATTCACCAATCATTTCGTTAATACCTGCACCAGGAGGTACCATTGGTAGAGTTTCATCTTTATCTATAATAACATTGAGCAAAATAGGTTCATTATCCTTAATAGCTGATTTTAATGCCTCTTTAGTTTCACCAGGTTTTGTAATTCTAGTTGCATTAATTCCAAAACTTTCAGCTAATTTAACAAAGTCAGGACTCATACCTAATTTAGTTTGAGAGTGTCTTTTATCATATAATAAACTTTGCCATTGATAAACCATTCCAAGAGTCCTATTTTCTAAAACAATAGCAATAACTGGAATATCATACTCTTTAATAGTAGCTAATTCTTGACAAACCATTAAAAATCCACCATCACCATTAATAGAAACAACAGGGTCCTCTGGACATGCTACTTTTGCTCCAATAGCAGAAGGTAATCCAAATCCCATAGTTCCTAAACCGCCTGAAGATATGAATTTACGTGGCTTTTGAGTATCATAGAAATGAGCAGCCCACATTTGATTTTGACCTACATCAGTTGTTAAAATTGAATCTGAAGTTAAAACCTCACTAATTTCTTTAATAACACTTTGTGGTTTTAATGGAACATCATTGTAAGTAACTCTAGGTAAACATTCTTTTTTACGTTGCTGAATAATTTTAACCCAATTTTTTGCATCATCATTACTATTATAATCTTTTAAAGACTTATTTAGAGAAGATAAAATATTTTTAGCATCACCTACAATTGGTAAATCTACCTCAACATTTTTACCAATTTCAGCAGGATCAATATCTATATGGATAATTTTAGAATCAGGTGCAAAACTGTCTAATCTTCCAGTTGCCCTATCTGAAAACCTTATACCAACAGCTATAATTAAATCACTTTCATTTATTGAATCATTAGCTACTTTTCTTCCGTGCATTCCAAGCATACCTAATGCCATGTCATCTGTTTCATCAATAGCTCCTTTACCAAGTAATGAAGTCATAACTGGAGCATTAATTAAGTAAGACAATTCTTTTAATTCATCAGATGCATTAGCTAATATAACACCAGCACCTGCAAGGATAATTGGCTTTTTAGCTTCTTTTATCAAATCACGAGCTTTTCTAACTTGTTTAATATTTCCTTTTATAGTTGGATTATAACCAGGTGTTGATATTAATGAATCATCAAAAGAATCTAATTCTCCTTCCTGAATTTCTTTTGGAACATCAATTAAAACAGGGCCTGGCCTTCCACTTTTAGCTATTTCAAAGCTTGTTTTAACAATGGAAGGTATTAAATTAGGATCTTTTGGCTGGAAGCTATGTTTAGTAATAGGCATTGTAATTCCTATAATATCTGCTTCTTGAAAAGCATCATTACCAATTAAATTAGTTGGAACTTGACCAGTAATAGCTATAATTGGTGAAGAATCCATATAAGCAGTAGCAATACCAGTTACAAGATTAGTTGCACCAGGACCAGAAGTAGCCAAACACACACCCACTTCACCGGAAGCTCTTGCAAATCCATCTGCTGCATGAGCTGCACATTGTTCGTGTCCAACCAATATATGATCAATGTCTGCATCATATAACATGTCATAAAACGGTATGGTTTGTCCTCCAGGATAACCAAATATTGTATTTACCCCCATTCTCTTTAGGGATTCAATTATTGCTTCTCCGCCTCTCATTATAAAAACCTTAATTTTTTTGTTTAGATAATTAAAGTTTATTAATGAAAATATATAAAAGTATCTTAGTTTTTTAAAAACAAAAAATACACACATATGATTAATCACATTACAAAAAGTTATATATAGTATACCATTTAAAGAAAATAATATGATGACCCTAAAAAGTAATCCTAAACCAATAACACGAAACATAGGTACAAAAATAGCAGAAAGAGAATATAATAAAATAAATCGTTTAATAGAATCAGGAATCTACATAAGCAATTCTGATTTTTTAAGAGATGCTATACGCGATAAATTAAGGACTATAGAAGAAATAGAAGAAAGGGATATCTCTCGAACACAAGCAAAAAAAGAGATATATGAATTTTGTAAAAAAAACAACAATGTTATGCTTTCAGACATAGCAGAATGTTTAAAGATAGATATTTTTTTAGTTAATGAAATTGTAGAAGAATTAATAAAAAATGGAAATATACAGGAGATTTAATTAATGACAATTTACAAAAAACAGGGCGACGGTTTAATAGGAAATAAAATAATTTGTGAAGCTAGACAAATAAGCTCTATAAAAGTAATTAACAAATCTGGGCGGCATAAATCACAAAGAATAATTTTAAGAGATAATGCTAAATGTATTATCGATAGAGAATTAAAATTCATTAAATAAAAAAATTATCCTAACTTCAGAATGGATCCATTACCAAACAAAAGTTCAATTAAATAGACCAAATATTTATTTACATAATAAACAGATTTGATACTCATTTTTGAACATTTATTATTTTAAAAAGTGATAAAGGACTGCTTTTTGTGCATGAAGTCTGTTTTCCGCTTCATCAAAGACTACTGATTGAGGACCATCAATAACCTCGCTACTAACTTCTTCTCCACGAATAGCTGGTAAACAGTGCATAAAAATAGCTCCATCATTAGCTAAACTCATTAAATCATTATTAACTTGGTAGGAAGCAAAATCTTTTTGTCTTTGTTTAGCTTCTTTTTCATCACCCATACTTACCCAAACATCAGTATAAACTACATCTACATTATTTAGAGCCACTTCTAAATCCGGACTAATAGTAATTTCTGTATTATGTTTACTAGCTAGTTTTTTAGCTGTTTTAACAATATCTTTATTAGGTTCATAACCTTCTGGGCATGCTACAGACATATCCATTCCAACAATAGGAGCCATTAAAAGTAGAGAATTACATACATTGTTTCCATCTCCTACAAAACAAAGTTTTTTACCTTCTAATTGACCTAAATGTTCTTGAATAGTTAACATATCAGCTAATGCCTGACAAGGGTGTTCTAAATTAGTTAATCCACTAATAACTGGAACATCAGAATATTCAGCTAATTCTACAACATCGTCATGTTCAATAGCACGTATCATTATTCCATCTACAAAACGGCTTAAAACTTTTGCAGTATCTGAAATAGGTTCTCCCCTACCCATTTGTAAGTCTGAAGAGGATAAAAATAGTGCCTGACCTCCTAATTGATACATACCAACATCAAAAGATACCCTAGTCCTTGTAGATGATTTTTGGAATATCATAGCTAGTGATTTACCCTCTAAAGGTTTATCTTCCATTTTTCCTTCTTTGAAATTTTTAGCTAATTCTAAAATATCTAGTACTTCATCTTTGATGTCACAAACAGACAATAAATTGCTCATAGTTTAACCCTTCTTTTAATCTTAACAAAATGAAATATATATTATAAGTATATATTAAAGTTTTCCATTCATTTAAAAAAAAAAAAGATTGACAATTTATTTTAATTTTCGACCAATATTTTAAAAAATTAAAAAAAAGTGAAAAAATGACTTTGAAAAAAGTCATAATTAAGCATCCTGTTTTAAAACCATCAAAAGCTCTAGAAGCAATAAATAATAAAAAAACAATTAGTAATTATCCCATTTTTGTTAAATTGCATTTATTTCCTCACTTTGAGATTTTCGATTCCAAACAAGCAAATCAGGGGTATATTTTTCTAAAGCCATTATTATAGCTACAGTTAAAGCAGCTTCAATAATTCCTATAAACAGATAAGATAAAACCATTGAGTATAATCCTAACTCAATAGATAGTGTTCCAGCTATTGCAAGTTCAACAGTAGCTGCAATAGCAGATACTACACTTGCAAACCATGCAGCAAGCCCAATAGCCTGGTATTTCCCGACTTTATTGGTTAATGAATTAAATGTGTATAATCCTACAATTCCGCCTATGATCCCCATATTTAATACATCAACTCCCAGAACAGTAAGTCCACCATTTCCAAACACAAATGCTTGTATTAATAATGCCATTGCAAATACTAATGTTGCAACTACAGGAGTACCAAATACAATTGCCACTAAACATCCCCCTATTATATGAGCAGTTGTTCCGAATGGAAGAGGTATGTTTATAGACAGGATAATAAGTATTCCTGCTACAAATAGCATGACATGTCCTGCACGTTCTTCGCTAAGATGTTTTTTAGCTAATTTTATTGAAAAATAAACCGCTGCGATTAATATAATATAATATATTATACATTGCGTCCATGGAATAAATCCATCAGGTATGCGCATTTACATTCCTCATTTTTCATTCTCCCCATTTCCTAAAACACAAAATATCGGTATTGTTTCAGGTTTATTTAATTAAATATCATGGTTTATTACATAATTATAAACATCATTTATAATATTGTTATTTTTTGTGGTAGATAATTCATGATACAATATATATTTTAAAAAATGTTTTATATAAAATTTTTCTTTAAAATGAAAATACAATGTAAAAATAAATGAATCCACAATTTGTTTTCTCAATTAATTAGTTTTGAAAATTTATTTTATTCTTTAAAAATGGAAAAGTAGTCTTAAGCAAATTTAAAGAAAAAAAAATTAATAACAGACAGTCCCCACAAATATTAATTTTATGCGAAAAAAATGGAATTATCGTGAAAACTATCTAAATAAACCTTTCCACCCAATTCTAACAAGAACCATAGTAATAAAAATACAAATAATTATTAACCATCCTATTAAAGAAGTAATTATATTAAGTACATTTTGCTTAATACGCATATTATCACCTTTATTCTAATTCTGCAAGACGGGCAGTTTTATTCCATGAAT